>CAZJGV010000033.1:11449-14742 GCA_964545615.1 uncultured Pelotomaculum sp. | reverse complement strand
CTGTTATTTTAAGAAAGAAAAAAAACCTTGGCATCGGTGAGGTAACCTTTTACTCAAACCTCCTGGTTATCACCATTTCCTTATTGTTTTTCCCCCTCAATACCGGGCTCTACACCATTATCTCGATGTTTGTAACCGGTAAAATCATTGATGTGGTAATTACAGGATTGAACACCAGCAAGTCGGTAATTATCGTGTCCAATCAATCCTCTCAAATCGGCGGCAGAATTATTAATGAGCTGCACCGGGGAGTTACCTATTTTGCCGGCGCCGGCGCTTTCACCCAGAAAGAGAAAACTATTGTTAACTGCGTGGTGCACAGGTTTGAGTTGGCCAGGCTGAAAAGTATAGTGACCGATGTCGACGCCGATGCCTTCATGTACATATCTGACGCCAGTGAGGTTCTGGGCAGGGGGTTCAGCAGGAGTAAGTAAAACCACCTTTTTCATTTGAAATACTAATATTTAAGCTATATAATTACCTAAATAACTAAAGATAAATTTTCAATGTAATACAGTTCAGAGGTGCAGGCAAATGACGGAAAATGTTTTAATGAGCTTAAAACAAATCACCAAAACCTACATTATGGGGGAAATTACCGTTGAAGCCTTGAAGGAAACCTCCCTGGACATATTCGCAGGTGAGCTGCTGGTTATTCTGGGCCCCAGTGGTTCCGGCAAAAGCACCCTGCTCAACATCATGGGCGGTATGGATCTGCCCAGCAGCGGCCAGATTTTTTTCGGCCAGGAAGATTTAAGCCGGGCCAGTGAGGATAAGCTAACCCACTACCGGCGCAACGCCGTTGGTTTCGTCTTTCAATTCTATAACCTGATCGCTGACCTGACTGCCCGTGAAAACGTGGATTTGGCCGCCAATCTTGTGGACAAACCCCTCTCTACAGAAGAAGTATTAAAAGAAGTGGGCATGGAAACCAGGATGAACCACTTCCCCGCCCAGCTCAGCGGGGGTGAACAGCAGCGAGTTTCCATCGCCCGGGCGGTGGTTAAAAACCCTCGCTTGCTGCTGTGCGACGAGCCTACCGGTTCATTGGATTACCAGACCGGCAGGCTGATCCTGGGGTTACTGTCCGCTATCAACCGGGAGCGGAGCAGCACAGTGGTAATTGTCACCCATAACGCGGCCATCGGCGCGATGGCCAACAGGGTTATACGCATGAGCAGCGGCGCTGTGGTGGAAATCATTGAAAACCGGACCCCACTCCCGCCTGAAAGGGTTGAGTGGTAATGAGCGTACTGTCTAAAAAAATGCTGAGGACTATCCGCGGCACCCTGGGACAGTTCCTGGCAGTGGTGGCTGTGGTCATGTTGGGCATAGCCATTTACATATCAATGACCACCGCCTCTTATAACATGATCAGTTCTAAAGACATGTTCTATCAGGAGAACAATTTCGCGGATTATTACTTTCACATAATTAAAGCCCCGGAAAGCGTAACCAAACAAATTGAAGCGATCGCCGGCGTGACCAAGGCCACAGGCCGGATCCAAAAAGACCTGACCATTATAAAAGGAGACGGGCAAAGGGCTACCGCCCGCCTGACCAGTTACCCCCTGCCTATGGACACAGAGGTTAACCAGCTGCACCTGATGACCGGTCAGCTTTTTGAAAAATATCCCCAGAGCGGCGGTATCGAAATCCTGCTGGATCCCCAGTATGCGGCCAAAAACCACCTGTCCCCCGGCGACAGTATAACTGTTATTGCCGAAGGGAGACAAAACCCTTTAACCGTGACCGGCACTGCTGTCAGCCCTGAATTTATCTTCGCCATGAAGGATGCCGCCAGCCTGGTCCCCGAGCCGGAAACATTCGGCATCGCCATGATACCTCAAAACCAGGCCCAACAAATCTTAAACCTGTCCGGCCAGATCAACCAGGTGGTGGTAAAACTAGCGCCCGGCGTTGATGAAAAGGTCATTGAGAAAAAGGTAAAGGAAATTTTAGAGCCCTACGGGAATCTGGCCAGCTACCCGCGCCAACAGCAGTTCAGTGACGCCATCCTGCGCCAGGAACTGGACCAGCTGAAAATAATGGCCATATTCCTGCCCACCATATTTCTGGGCATAGCCGCGCTAATACAGTTTATTGTCATAGGCCGGATGATCAAAAACCAGCGCCTGCAAATCGGCGTCATGAAAGCGCTGGGCTACAGCAACCTGGACATTGTCCTGCACTACAGCAGTTATTCCCTGGCCATATCCGCTTTGGGGGCGCTGCTGGGCTCACTGCTCGGCCTTTTGTTCGCCTCTTTCTTTTCTCAGATGTACGCTATGTTTTTCAACCTGCCGCAAGCTATAGGCGGAGTCAACTTCAAGGCTATTCTATATGGCTTTTTCTTGAGCCTGGCGGTGGGGGCAGTGTCCGGCGCAACCGCCTCGCGCGGGGTGGCGCGCATCAGTCCGGCGGAATCAATGCGCAGTGAACCGCCCAGGGGCTCGGGCAAGATTTTACTGGAGAGCTGGCCCTGGCTCTGGCGCAGCCTGGACGCCACCTGGAAAATGAGCCTGCGTACCATCAGCCGCAACAAAATGAGGTCGGCGGTTACTCTGTTAGGAGTTGTTTTTGCCGCCGGGATGCTGGTTGTGGCCTTTTTCGCCAATGACTCTGTTGATTATATGATTAACCAGTATTACTACAAAGAGCAGCTACATAATTACCTGATCCGCTTCAACACACCGGTTAAAGAGGCGGAACTGGCTAACATTTCCCGCCTGGATGGAGTTATCAAAGCGGAGCCCATCCTCGAGCTGCCGGTCAGGATCAATTTTGAGGGACGCAGCCGCGAGGACCTGCTGCTGGGTCTTCCCCCCGTCGTCTCTTTGAAGAAAATGTTCGACCCGGCAGGACGCCCGATTCAACTGCCTGACGAGGGGCTGCTGATCAGCGCGGCCACAGCGAAAAAAATAAAGGCGCAGGTGGGAAACCGGGTAGAAGTAGATACTCTCCTGGGGCTGGGGCCTTCCCGCCGTGCTTCTTTAAAGATAACCGGCATCAACCAGCAGCTGATCGGGGGGGCTTCCTGCATTTCACTGCTGGAGGCCAACCGCGTCATGCAGGAGAGCCAAATAGTATCCGGCGTAATGCTGAAAGTAGACCCGGGTCTGACCGGGCCGTTGGAAGATAAGCTCAGTGAAATGACAGGTGTCGCTTCTATTCTAAGCCGCCAAAAGGAATTGGACAGCTTCAACAAGAACATGGAATACATGATTTCCTCGATAGCTATTATGATCGCTTTTGCCGTGGTACTTGGGTTTGCCATTATCTACAACTCCACA
>CAZJGV010000033.1:0-11439 GCA_964545615.1 uncultured Pelotomaculum sp. | reverse complement strand
ACAATTATGAGTTTTTCAGAACGCAAAAGAGAGCTGGCCTCCCTGCGGGTGATAGGGTTCAACGCAGGGGAAGTATCAAGCCTGCTGCTCAAGGAAAACCTGCTGCAGTCACTGCTTGGCATCGCCGTGGGCCTGCCTTTTGGCCGTTTCCTGTGCGGTGCGTACGCTGAAGCGGTCAGTTCCGACCTTTACACCTTCCAGGTGGTAATTTATCCTTTAACATATGCCATATCAGCGCTGCTGGGTATTCTCTTCATCATGGCGGCTTACCGGATGGCAGTAAAAGGTGTAAAGAGGCTGGACCTGGTAGAGGTATTGAAGACAAGGGATTAAGGAGGTTGAAAATGAAGAGAAACACCAGGATAACTTTGGGCCTAATACTCCTGGCAGTGCTCGGGGCTGCTGCCTGGTGGATGGCCCACAGGGGAGAAGAAGTTGAAACGATCCAGGTGCGGCAGGGCAGCCTTACCAGAACTGTATCAGACAACGGCTATGTCCAGCCCTCTACAGACTATGGCCTGAACGCCACCCAAACCGCCAGGGTAATCGAGGTGCCGGTAAAAACCGGCGAATTTGTAAAACAAGGTCAAATCCTGGTTGTTTTGGAGAACCTTGATTTAGCTGTTCAGACCAGCGATTTGCACTCCCAGTTGGCCCAGGCCTCCACTTCCGCTGCCGGCGCCCGCGCCGCGCTCGAACGCATTCAGCTGGAACTAAAAGACGCCGGTGAAAACCTGGCCAGGACGCAGGAACTGTACCAGGCAGGAGTTGCGACTAAAGTTGAGTACGATAAAGCCCGCCTGCTGCTGGAGACCACCCAGCAGAATTTAAACGAACAAACCTCTCGCCTGGACAGCGCTCAGGCTCAGCAGGAAGGCCTCAGCCAGTCCCTGCGGCAGCTTAATGCCAAAGAGCAGCAGCTGGTTGTAAAAAGCCCCGTCGACGGCACTATCATGAGCCTGCCGGTCAAACAGGAGCAGGTGCTGAGCCCTGGCGCGCTTCTGGTCAATGTGGCGGTATCAAATATGCTGGAGATTAAGGCTGACATTCTAAGCGACGACCTGGCCGATGTGAAAACAGGTCAAAATTGCTCAATCACAGCTCCTGTACTGGGTGAAAAAGTGCTGGTTGGAGAAGTAACGAAAATTTACCCTCAGGCCGAGGAAAAGCAGTCAGCTTTAGGAATTATCCAACGCCGCGTGCCTGTAATCATATCGCTCAGGGACCCTGCCAATCTGAAACCGGGCTTTGAGGTAAAAGTGGCGATAGAAACCTTAAGCCGCCAGAACACGCTGGTATTGCCGCGTGAAGCCGTACGCACCGCGCCTGACGGTCACAAAGAAGTTATGGTTGTGCTGAACAACAAGGTGCAGCACCAGCAGGTGCAGACAGGCATAAGCGATCAGGACAGCATAGAAATCATCAGTGGACTGGCCGCCGGAGACCTGGTTGTCAAAGACAGCAGCCTGGACCTGGCTGAAGGTCTGCGGATTAAGCCGGCAGACAAGAAATAAATCATGATGGACGTGATTATCATATTACCGCTACCAGATCCAAATAAAAAAACAAAATTTCCAGGTTTAAAAAAACTCCAGGATCAAATAATAATGACGGCTGCCGTCCCAATTAAATAAGGGGGTAGGCTAATGAGCAGAAGGCGTGGAGGAGTAATGTCCGAAAGGCTGAAGTACGAGTTAGCCGATGAACTTGGTGTTGGTAACGTGGTGCGCAATGACGGAGGTTACTTCGGCAACGTCTCCTCAAAAGACTGTGGTAACCTAGTCCGGCTTGCCATCGAACGGGCCGGACGCATGACAGAGACGCGGTAGCCAAAAACGGGATGCCTTTAAGGGGCATCCCTTAATTTTTCAGAAACCAGGATAAATTGAGAAGAAGGATCATATGTTAAGTTACAAAAAATCAAAGGGGGCTGACGCACTGCTGATCAACGATGCAGAAATAGCTCTGCGACTTTTTCTGGCATTCTTAATAGGAGCTGTGATCGGAACAGAAAGAAAGTTCCGTCATAAACCTGCGGGTTTAAGAACCCACGCCCTGGTGGGATTAGGCGCTGCTCTTTTTACCATTATCGGAGTTTACGGATTTCAGGAATTCAGCGGCGCCCCGTACTTCCTCACCAATATGGACCCTGCCAGGATAGCCGCCCAAATTGTGGTCGGGGTAGGTTTTATCGGGGGCGGGCTAATCTTCCGTGAAGAAAACCAAGTCAGCGGGCTGACCACAGCGGCCAGTATCTGGCTTACAGCAGGCCTGGGAACGGGTATAGGCGCCGGTATGTATTTAACGGTGCTTATCGCTGCTGTCCTGGGGTTTATTGCTTTAAGGCTTAACCGTATCTTTAAAAAACTGGGCTTTGATGAGCTGGCTGAAGAACATACTTTTTCTTCAGACGAATAAAACCGGCCAGTATTTTTTTTGGATACCTTTAACGTTGTTGACCACACCTTTTACCGCGATTTTCACTGGCAGACCCGACTCCATGGCTCTGGTTTTATGGCTTTCCCAAACATTCATAGTGTGTATAACCGCAAACACTCCCTCCGCCAGGGCATTCAGGTTGTAGCCGCCTTCCAGTACCGCTACCAGGGCGCCATTGCAGCAGTTACAGGCTATTTCACAGGCTATTTCAGTCAGTTTCAAAAAACCGCTGGAAGACATGTTCATCTGACCAAGGGGGTCTTTGATATGACAGTCCATCCCGGCCGATATTAGAACCAGTTCCGGACGGTAGGCGTTGGCCACAGGCAGGAGAATTTGCCGGAAAACATATTCGTAATCAGCGTCACCGGATCTTCTGGGCAGAGGAACGTTGATGTTGTATCCCTCTCCACTGCCCTGACCGGTCCTGTCAGCAAAACCGGTGGCCGGGAAACTCCAATCCCGGTGTACCGAAAAATACAAAACCGAGGGATCGCTGTAGAAAATTTGCTCCGTCCCGTTGCCGTGGTGCTCATCCCAGTCGATCACCAGAACCCGTTTCAGACCGTATCTCTTAATAGCATAGCGGGCGCCTATGGCTAAATTGTTAAAATAACAAAAACCCATAGCCTGCCCCGGTGTGGCGTGATGGCCCGGTGGTCGTACCAGGGCGAAAACAGATTCCACTTTTTTATCAAAAACCGCTTCTATGGCCGTAAGAGTACCTCCGGCGGCAAACAGCGCGGTATCGAAAGTGCCGCCGGAACCGCTGTTATCACTGCCAAAACTGCCTCCGCCCCTGCCGGAAAACTCCCTTACTCTGTCAATGTAATCCTCGTTATGTACCAGAGCCACTTCTTCCGTGCTGGCCGGGCGCGGCCTCAACAATAGCAGATTATCCAGGACTCCCGCATTTTTGAGTATATTATAGGTATATGACACCCTTGCGGCTTTTTCGGGATGGCCACCCGTATCATGATTAAGGTAAACCGTGTCGTAAACCAGACCGGTATGCAAAAAAACCACTCCCACACAAGTAATAATAGCTTAAATAATTTTACTACCGTTTTCCTCCCGGTTCACCTTCTCTTCTGCCGTAAGGAAGCGGTATGAACTGAACTGAAGGGCGCCTTTGAGCAGGCTGCGGGTAGAGGTCCATCAAAGCGTATATTTCGTCTATAAGGCCCACAGTTACAGGAAGCCCCATTTTTTTAAGCTGTTCACTGTCTATGGGGTAGTCATGGGTCCAGTTCCCGCTGGACAGAAGTTCGGCTAATTCCCTCGCCCGCGCCTCCTCCATCTTGTCGGAGAGCAGATAGAACACAAATTCCCTGACCTGTTTTATAGCCTTCGCGGCAATTTCCGCCATCATCAAGGTGCGGTCATCAATCTTGTCCTTTTCCTTTTGACGGATGACCTCCAGGATGGACACCGCCGGAAACTCACCCAGTTGAGGGTCCACCGGCCCTAATACAGCGTTGTCGTCCATTACTATCTCATCTGCAGCCAGCGCTATCATCGTACCACCGGACATGGCGTAATGCGGCACAAAAACAGTCACTTTGGCTTTATGTCTCTGCAGCGCCCTGGCAATTTGCTCCGAGGCCAGGACCAGGCCGCCAGGCGTGTGCATCAAAAGATCTATCGGCATGTCATCCGGGGTAAGCCTGATGGCGCGGAGTATAGCCTCCGAATCCTCAATATTTATGTATCTTGATAATGGTATACCCAGCAAACTGAGCAATTCCTGCCGGTGAATCAGCGTAATCAATCGTGAATGGCGGCTTAGTTCAATTTTACGCATCAATCTAAGCCTCATCACTTCCAGTCGCTGCTGTTTTAAAAAAGGCAATATGGCCATGAGCAAGAAAATTATCCAAATTATTTCTGAGAAATTTATCTGCATTTACCCGCTCCCTTCTTTAATTTTCCATTGTCTTCTTTGTATCGCAAATCTGTCTAAAAAGCAATTAAATAATTGTTAAAAAATCTTAACATGGTTTTAACATTAACAACTCCCGGTTATGGTATGATAGCAAAGAGAAACAGGCTTTAAGCCAGCTGCTTGGGAGTGAAATTATGTTTTCAAGAAAAAAGGACACTTTTTTTGAGTATTTTCTGCTGGTGGTTGAAAATATCCAGTTAGCCTCCCAGGTTTTCCGGGAGGAAATGAACAATCTGGAAGACGCAGAGAAGTTTGCCATTCAAATTAAAGCTCATGAATCCAGGGGAGACCAATACACCCATGAGATTATTCGCGCCCTGAATAACACTTTTATCACACCTTTGGAAAGGGAGGACATCCTGGGCCTTACCATTAAGCTTGATGATGTCCTGGATCTCCTGGAGGCCTGCGCCTGGAGTTTTGATCTTTTTAATGTTACCGAAGTTGACGATTTTATGAAGCTTTTTGCCAGAAATATTGAGATGTGTACACAAGAGATAACCTATGCCATTAACTGCCTTGTTGAAAAAAAATTAAAGGAAATGCCCCGGCACACCCATAAAATAAACGACCTGGAAAATGTAGCTGACGACCTGCTCAGAGACAGCCTCAAAACTCTCTTTTCTACCTGCACCGACCCAATTGAAATCATTAAAAGGAAAGAAATTTATTCTATGATGGAAGAGGTATCCGATGCCTGCGAGGACGTAGCAGATATTTTAGAGGGCATCATTATGCGCAATTCATAAGGGGAGCAAAATGGTTGAATCAACATTAATCATAACAGTGATTGTTATTCTGGCACTGTGTTTTGATTTTATTAACGGTTTCCACGACACGGCTAATACAATCGCCACTTCCATTTCAACTAAAGCCCTGCCGCCCAGAATTGCGATTTTGTTATCCGCTGTCATGAACCTCCTCGGCGCCCTGGCTTTCACGGGTGTGGCCAAAACAATCGGGGGTAAAATAGCCGACCCGCTTAAATTAGAACACGGCATGGTCATAGTAGCGGCAGCTCTGCTCGCGGCCATTACCTGGAACCTGATAACCTGGTATTTCGGGATACCCAGCAGTTCCTCCCACGCTCTGATCGGTTCTTTAGCCGGTGCGGTTATTACCGCTGAAGGTTTGCTCGCAGTGAATTTCGCTGGCTTTTTTACAATTCTCGAAGCTTTGATTATCTCTCCTCTGATAGCGTTTACTGTCGGATATATTATTATGAACCTTATTATGGCTATTTTCAAGAATTGCAACCCGGGCAAAGTAAACCGTAACTTCCGTACCATGCAAATCTTTACCGCTGCCTGGCAGGCCTTCAGCCACGGCACCAACGACGCTCAAAAATCCATGGGCATAATAACTTTTGCCCTGGTGGCCGGGGGGTTTCAAGCTACTCTTGATGTTCCCGACTGGGTGAAAGTTTCATGCGCCCTGGCCATGGCCCTCGGCACATCGGTCGGCGGGTGGCGGATCATCAAGACCATCGGCACCAGGATTATCAAGCTGGAACCGGCCAGCGGCTTTGCCGCAGACTTCTCATCGGCGTTGATTATCATTATCGCCACCTTATTCAAATTACCGGTAAGCACCACTCACGTCATTTCATCCTCGATCATGGGTGTGGGTTCGGCCAAACGTCTCTCCTCGGTCCGCTGGACCACCGCCCAGCAGATGGTTGTAGCCTGGGTAATCACGCTGCCCGTAACCGCCCTGTTCGCCAGCCTGACCTATTTGCTCGTATCTGTCTTTTTTTGAAATGATTGTGCCGTTGGCTCAGTGTAAAGAAAAACAATTGACAGGATTAACAGGATTATAAATTAACGCGCTATACCACGGTGTTTTTCCGCTAATTTAAGATACCTGCCCACCGCTCCCCGAAATCTTGGCAACTCCTCCTCTTTTATAGCCCTCACCACTCTTGCCGGCGCACCCAGGGCCAGCATGCCCGGCGGTATCTCCTGACCCTGGAGCACCAGGGAACCTGCCCCTATTACCGCTCCGGCACCAATGCGCACACCGTTTAAGATTATCGCACCCATGCCTATGTAGGCATCGTCCTCAATGGTGCAGCCGTGCAGCAGAACCCGGTGCCCCACCGTCACTCTTTCACCCACATAAAGAGGGAATCCAGCGTGTTCATGCAGGATGGAGCCATCCTGAATATTGGTGCTGGCGCCAATGCTGACCTGATCGTAATCACCACGGACGACGGTATTATACCAGATGCTGGCCAGTGGGCCTATCCGGACTTTTCCAATTACTACGGCGCCCGGAGCTATAAAAGCAGTTTGATCAATAACAGGCTCAGCGTCCTCAAACAGGTAAATCATGCTTCCTCTCCCCCTGTTTCTCTATATTTGCTCCATATCATTATCTTACCAAAAATTCCTTGAATCAAGCTTTGTTAAAAAAAGAGATGCGTTTTTAAGCTAATGGAAAAATTCAAAGAGTGCGAATTTTCCCCGGACATACTATAATAGTATTAATATACTCAAAAATTTCTTCAATAGAGAGGGGGCTCTTAATGTCAGTGGTCAGGATCAGCAACAAAGAGGGATTAAATCGAGACCTGTCTGTGGACGAGCTTGAGATGCTCCTGGACATCCATGGCATTGTCACCTCGCAGCTCGACCTGGACGAGATACTTCAATCGGTCCACTCCTATTTACCAAGACTCATACCCCATGCCAAAAGTGGTATATTTTTCTACCACGAAACAACAGGTAAAGTGACCATCCACTCCAACATCGGATTGAGCGACAGGCTCTTAAAACAGTTTGCTGAAAATATCTCCAGCCACTTTCTTTTCAAAAAGCAACTCTCAACAAAAAAAGGCTGGCGTTCCACAGACATCCATACCATAGAGGAGATTAAAAAGCTTCCATATTTTCAATCGGCGATGCGGCGGGAAGGTATTCTATTCGGTATCGGCGCCCCCATAATACTGGAAGGGAACTTTATCGGCACCATCCATGTTACCCGCCCGGAAAGCCGGGGAGATTTCAGCGTCAGAGACCTGCGCCTGCTGGAACTGGTTGCCAATCAAATCGGTATCGCTGTTAAGAATGCCCTGACCTACGAAAAGGGCCTAAAAGAAAAAGATCATATAATTACCGTTCTGGAACAAAAGGTAAAACAGGCCGAGAGGTTGGCGGCCCTGGGCAGGGCGGCAGCCATCATCGCTCATGAGGTTAAAAATCCGCTCACCTCCATCAGGCTTTCCATTTATTCACTTGAAAAAAAATCCGCCTGGAAAATGGATATCAGCGAAGATTTGAAAATTCTCAAGGAAGCGGTTGACCGGGTCAGCAGGACCATGGAAGACCTTCTTCATTTCTCCTGTGACACTTACCTCCGCTTTACAGAAGTTGACTTAAACGAGCTTCTTAAAGATGTGGTTTCAGAATATAGAAATCAATACGGAAAAGGCGTTATTATTGAAACATCTCTGAATAAACCTGTTCCCTGTATACTGGCCGACTGTGAAAAGCTCAAGGAAATATTCAGCAACCTTCTTTCCAACTCCATCGCCGCCACCGAAGACGGTGGCACTGTGCGTGTTTCCACTAACCACTTATTCGACCAGGTTGTTGCTAAAGTCGAAGACTGGGGCAGCGGTATTTCGCTAGAGATCCAGCAAAAAATATTTGAGCCTTTTTTTACTACTAAACAAACTGGTACAGGGCTGGGTCTGGCCATAGCCAAAAAAAATATTGAAGCGCACCGCGGCTCGATTAAAGTTGAAAGCGAACCTGGCTGGGGGACAAAATTCACTGTTACCCTGCCGGTTTATAATCAATCCAGGCGAGGTGTTGAAAATGATGAATGAATTCCTGAACAGTGAAATCAAACTGTTGCTGGTGGACGACGACCCTCTGGTCCGCCGCAGTTTAAGGATGCTTTTTGAACTGCATGATATCTCCGTGGTTGGGGAAGCCACCAACGGTGAGGAAGCACTGGAAGCGGTGACGTCGCAAAAGCCCACCATGGTTTTGATGGACGTTAATATGCCCAAGATTGACGGCATCAGGGCAGCACGGATCATTAAATCAAGGCACCCGGGCATCCAGGTTATTATCCTCACTGTGAGCAACCAGCATGACAAGGTGGTTCAGGCCATCCGCGACGGATGCTCCGCCTATGTGCTTAAAGACAGCCCTCCGGAGCAATTAATCGAAATTGTTGAGAGCGTGGCTGAAGGACGTTATTTTGTTGATACCACTATTGCCAACGAGCTGTTGGTAAACCTGGTCCAGGGCACCCCTCATCATCAGACGCAAAAAGAATCGTCCCTGCTGACAATTCGTGAAAAAGAAGTACTGCAGCTTATTGTCAACGGCCACAGCAACAAGGAGATAGCCAGCAAACTAAACATTACCCTGCGTACCGTAAAAGCCCATGTCAGCAGCATCTTAATCAAACTGGATGTCAATGACCGTACCCAGGCGGCTGTACTCGCCATTCAGGAAAAGAATTAAAAAAAGATGCGCCTTTTGCCAAGGCGCGGGGAGTAGGGGGGAGTTTTCATTTAGATTTCTAAAGTCCTGGAAAGGCTGTTTTATTCTTTAAATAACAACACCTCCGTGTGTTAAGAATTATATTAAAAACATTATTTCTTAATAACTCTCTTCAGGAAGTATCCCTCCGCGTCAATAACATCCCTGAGCAGCCGCAGGTCTTCATCAGTAGGTTCAGCCATTTCTTTAACATCCGGCGGGATAATCAATTCAAAGTCAACCAGATCCTGGATCTCTGCCGGCGTCCTGCCCGGTTTTACTTCCAAAAGCACCATTCTTCTGGTTTCCTGGTCAAACCCAAAAAGCGCCTGGTTGGTAATAACCCTGTAAGGACCGGAACCTAGCACCCCTGCTTTTTCCCTGTAATCAGGAGAACCGTCGCCAAAACCTATGCTGGTTACAAAGTCAAGCTTTTTAACAAATCTCCTTTTCTCCAGCGCCATAATGGCAATCGTCTTTTCGCAATTGGCAGCCATGGCGCCGGCGCCGCCGCTGCCCGGAAAGCGGATACCCGGCTTGTCATAATTATGGCCTTCAATAGTTGAACAAATATTGCCGTACATGTCTACCTGGGCGCCTCCGATGAAGGCGTAGTCCGCACACCCTCTCTGGGTCAGTTCAAAGGCCCCGCATAATCCCTTAAGGTAACAGGCTTTACGGGCCGCCCTGGTGTCACCTACAGACAGCGGCATTCCCATCTCCAGGATGGGCGCCAGCGAACCGGCTTCATAAATCATATATAGGTTGGGAGCATGAGTCATCTGAGCATGCATCGCGGCAATAATCGGCAGGCCTGTGCCCACAAAAACTATTCTTTCGTCCTCAAGAACTCTGGAGCCTGTATAGGCAATCATTTCAAATGGAGTGTATTCAGACATTTTTTTACCTCCTCGTGTAATAATTTATTAACTTAAGCTGCATCTAGGTCAGGATGATTGGCTGGCCGCCGTCCATATCCCTTAATTTTTTAAGAGTCTTATATCCGATCTTTTCAAGGAAATCGTCATGGGATTCACATCCGAAAACATACTCGTCGTAATACTTCTTCAAAGCATCCTTGTTGCCGGTCTTACGGAAATCTTCACAGATGCTTCTGAACATTTTCAGATGGTCCATGTCAAACCAGTAGTTGCCGTAACTGGCTCCCGGGTGAGCTCCATAAGGCACTTCAGTTACCGTGTCAACAACCGGGAAAGGAATTTCGGTCAGGTTTGGATAAGACCTTATATTCTCAGAGGCAATTACTTTTTCAGTGGTCATAATAGTAGCGTTGGCAGCCATGGCAATTTCCGGGCAAGTACAGTAGGCGCCGAAAATCCTCGCATTGCCGTACATATCCGCAGCTGTAGTATGAACAATACCCACATCAGGATGGCAGGCCGGGAGAAGGTAGACGTTCTTGCCTGTAAACGGACACTCAATCATTTTACCCCTGTTCACCAGCTCCATATCTGAGCCGCCGTGATCTCTAACCGGGATAAAGGGAATTCCCATCGATGCCGCTTTGAACCTGACGGACATGCCGTAGTTCGTGTAATCGTCCATTTCAATTATCCCGTTGGTGGCAAGGTAGCGTACCATAGGAGCAATACCGATAATCTCATAGCCCCACCAGGCCAATTCAACACGCTTTATGGATACACGGTCAGGATCCAGGATCATGGCTCCCGCCAGTAATTCAGGACAGATGGAGTTTGATTGGAAGGACAGGGTCAGATCCCTGGCCCCGTGTCTTATTATTTCATGGATGATGGCAACGGGAACCCTGGTGTTGACAAAGCCGCCAATACCCAGATTTATACCATCCCTGACGTGTTTGCCCACCGCTTCCTTTAAAGACATTCTCTTGTCCTTAAGGGCATGCGATTTGTTCACCATCAATTTTCTTGATTCATCAGGTGTCGGTCCCCAGTATTTAAATTCTTTCTCCTTGTACTCCAGAGTGGAGATGTTTTTAATTTTGGAACTTACGTTGTTGATCATTTTTTTACCTCCTCCTTAAAAAGTCTGTTTTCATACAGCAATTAATTTAAAACAAAGGATTGACATTAATAGGACCGCTTCACCCCCCAGTTCAAAAATTGCTTAACACCGGATCTCGTCAATATATTTTAAGAACGGGATAATTGCACTCTCTAATATCTTACAGGCTTACTAATTTGCCAACAATGATCGGGTGGACTAGTTAATAAGACATACTCTTATTGTCCTTTGAGACAGTATGATAAATTTTATTTGACTAATAAAAGAACCTTATTATGAGTATTGTTGTTTGAAAATACTTAAATATTATGACTTTTCTTAATATTTCAATAAAATACCTTTAGAATAATTGATATTGGTACCAGTCCTTTAGTACAATGCCACCTGTTCTTATGGCCAATAGAATACTCTTTATGATGTAAATAGAATTAACTTTTAAGGGGGTTAGTTTTTAAAAAATAAAGAGAGAGTAGACTACAGGAAAGGAAAAGGTTTCAAGCCGCGCAACATCAAGACCGGTTATTAATTTATATGAACTAATTGCCATAGGAC
>CAZJGV010000032.1:18545-20090 GCA_964545615.1 uncultured Pelotomaculum sp. | reverse complement strand
GCATCATTCTTTTACCGGAGTGCCCCATCATGTTTGCTTCCAGACCTATACTCACCAGTGAAGGTGAAGGCCCGATCAGGGGTGCACTGATCATGGGACGCCTTCTGGATGCTCACGAAATTGAACGTCTTTCCGAAATCACTCACATTGCTTTGAATGTGAAGAGACTGGACGACCCGCAGCTTTCAGATGATTTTATCAAAGCCCAGGCCAACTTGAGCGACCAGTCGCCTGTCTTTGTCCAGCCTTTAAATGAAGATACCGTGGCCGGTTACAGTTTATTAAAAGACATTAAAGAAAACCCCGTATTGACCCTGAAGGTTAATCTACCCAGGGACATATACCAGCAGGGGAAGGCTGTCATGCGCTATTTTTTGCTGTTGTTACTCTTATTCAGTGTTGTCTTTGGCGCGGTAGTGCTGTTGCTGCTGGAAAGAATGGTATTGAACAGACTTGGCCGGCTGAGTAAAAGCTTCGGCGCCATCAGCAGCAGCAGTGACCATGCCATGCGCTTACCGGTAAGTGGTCATGATGAATTGGCTCAACTGACGGTTTCCGCCAACAGGATGCTGGAGTCACTGGAACAAACCCACCGCGAACTCAGCGATAATGAGGAAAGGTACCGTACCCTTACCGAAAACACCTATGATCTGATCAGTGAAATAAGTATGGGGGGACAGTACTTGTATATCAGTCCTAATTATCGGGATGTACTTGGCTATGAACCCCAGGAACTGTTAAATAAAAGTATTAGTGACACCGTTCATCCGGAAGATCGGAACACCTTATTGGACAGGTTAAAGAAACTGGAATTTTCCACTTTTAGGCATATTGTTTATAGAATGAACTCCAAAAATGGTCAAATCCGCTGCTTTGAAAGCACCGGCCGGTCGTATCTCACCGCAGCGGGTGAAACCAGGGTGGTTTTTGTGTCACGTGATATTACTGAGCGACAGAAATATCAGGAAACGATCTGGCACCAGGCTTTTCATGACACTCTTACCGGCCTGCCCAACCGGATGTTGTTTAAAGACCGGCTTTCTCACGCGCTGGCTCACACCAAAAGAAACAGGCAGATGCTGGCGGTGATTTTTTTAGATTTAGACAGGTTCAAGCTTATCAACGATACGCTGGGACACGAGATCGGGGACCAATTGTTGAAGTCCGTGGCCCTGCGTTTGAAAAATTGTGTGCGGGAAGGTGACACGATCTCCCGGTTGGGAGGAGATGAGTTTACCCTGCTGCTGCCGGAAATAGTCAAGAGCGAAGGCGCCGCCAAGTTTGCCCAAAAAATTGTTGAAGAAATCTTGCTGCCATTCCAAATTGGTGATCATGAGCTTTATATTTCCACCAGTATCGGGATTGCTTTGTACCCCAGTGACGGTGAGGACGCCGACACTCTGCTTAAGAATGCCGACACCGCCATGTACCTGGCCAAGGAGAGGGGTAGAAACAACTACCAGTTCTACACACCCGCCTTGAATAAAAAAACTATAGAGCGCATGACCATGGAAAATGAGCTGCGGCGCGCCATAGAGCGAAAGG
>CAZJGV010000032.1:8876-18535 GCA_964545615.1 uncultured Pelotomaculum sp. | reverse complement strand
CCTAAAGTAAACATAAAAACCAGTAAAATCATTGGCATGGAAGCCCTGGTACGCTGGCAGCACCCTGTGCGCGGCCTGATCCCGCCGGCTGATTTTATCCCGATAGCTGAAGAAACGGGGATGATCGTGCCCCTGGGTGAATGGGTTTTGCGCACCGCCTGCGCCCAGAACAAGGCCTGGCAGGACGCCGGGTTCGAACCTTTAAGCATATCCGTGAACCTGTCCGGGCGTCAGTTTCAGCTGCAAAACCTGGCTGTGGTAATCAAGCGCATTTTAAAAGAAACCGATCTTGCTCCCTACTGGCTGGAGTTGGAGATAACAGAAAGCACGGCCATGCAAAACGCGGATTACACTATTGAAACATTACACAAATTAAAAGAAATGGGCGTTCAGTTTTCTATAGATGACTTTGGCACAGGATATTCTTCTTTAAGTCAATTAAAACGTTTTCCTGTTGATAAATTGAAAATAGATAAATCCTTTGTGGTAGAGATAGGTACGGGACAAGACAGCGAGATTATTGCCTCAACCGTGATTGTACTTGGGAAAAGCTTAAATCTCGGGGTAATAGCGGAGGGCGTGGAAACGGAAGAGCAGCTTAACTTTCTAAAGAAACATCAATGTAATGAAATGCAGGGATTTTTATTCAGCAAACCTGTAACGGCTGATGAGTTTGAAGCTTTATTAAAGAAGAAAACAATCAGCAGTGCTTCTTGATTATAAAAAGCGTGTCAGACATTGTCTGATCAATATATGTTGATTAATTGTCAGACAAAAAAATCATTTTTAGAGGAAACCTGGGTCTGACTAAAGCGATGCGTGTCCATAAATCATTGACCGGGTCGGGCGCAAAAGATGCTACCGTGCATTCTGAGCCGAAGACAGTTTTTTTAATCCTGTGGTTGATACTGATATAAAGAATTTCAGGAGCATGATATCCTGAGGGAACTATGCCCCGGCGCAATATGCTGATGGTCCCCTCAATAGACACCCCTGTTCTGATAAATTGAACATTGAAAGCCAGGAGCGCCTCCCGGTCGAAATACTCCACTATGGCGCCTACAGCTTTATCCTTCACGGCGACCATGATTTCCAGCGAACTCACAGAATGATTGGGAATAAAGGATATATTATCAGGATATAACGGTATGACCGAGTTTGCACTGATAAACAGGGGTATATCAGTGTCTTCTTCTAATACTGTTTCATATGTTTGCCCACCCATGAGTTCCTTTTTCCGCCACCAGGAATACCATCGGCCCGGCGGGAGGTAATAGGTGCGGGTAGAGGCCGTGTCCATCAGCGGGGCTGCCAGCAGATAAGGCCCCAATAAGAATTCAGTTTCGTAAAACTCAGGATTTAAAGCTTCAGCTGCCGGGTGATAGTAGAAAATCGGCCTCATCACAGGCTGACCGGAGACAGATGCTTCATAGAGCAGGGAGTATAAATAAGGAATAAGCTTATAGCGTAGTTTGATGGCCCGCCGGGCGCTGTCTTCCACCGCCGGACCGAAAGACCACGGCTCCTGGTTACCGCTGTTTTTCCTGCAATGGGTCCGGCTGTAGGGGTATAAGGCCCCCTGAAGGATCCAGCGCTGGTATAATTCAGGTGCAGGATCACCTGTGTAGCCTCCGATATCCGGCCCGACAACCGGCTGGCCGGAAAGGCCGAGGTTAAGCATCATAGGTATGCCGGCCCGGAAGTGCTCCCAACTGCTGGCAATATCGCCCGTCCAGCTGGTTGCGTATTTTTGTCCTCCCAAAAAAGTCGACCTGGTGATGACATAGGGCAGATGACTGGTTTTCAGAAGACCTTCGTAGGTTGCCTTTGACATGAGGTAGCCGTACAGGTTGTGTACCTGTTCGTGGGTCAGGGCGCCCAGACCCGGCAGCTTGTGTATAACTTTTGGAGGAAGGGTATAGCGCAGGTCAAAAGTTGACGGTTCATTCATGTCGCACCAGATGCCGTCCACCCCTGATCTGGCTGCAAACTCCCCAACCATTTCTCCCCACCACTGCCTGACCCTGGGATTGATAAAATCAGGGAAATGGCTGGGTCCCGCCCAGATCACTTTAGTAACCGGAACGCCGTTTGGATAAACCACAAACATGCCCTGGCTGATACCTGCCTCGTAAGGCTCAAAGCCCCGTTCAATTTTCAGGGCGGGATCTAGTATGGTAACTACTTTAAACCCGCTGCCGTGCAGTTCTTCTATCAATTCCCGGTAATCTCCAAAACCGCTCCCCCAGGTAAAACATTTGCATTTGTCCATGTAGTCAATATCCAGATAAATAACGTCGCAGGGCAGGTCCCTTTTTCTGAACTCCGCGGCTACTTCCCTGACACGGGAGGAAGGAGCGTAGCTCCAGCGGCTTTGCTGGTAGCCCAGGACCCACTTGGGTAATGGGGGCAGCTTGCCGGTTACAAGCGACAGTTGACGCAGAAGTTCCGGCATGGTCGGTCCCAGCAGCAAAAAGAAGCTCAGCCTGGTATCTTGTACCGCGTATTTCATTCTTTTGCCGTCACTTGAAAAGTTGAATTCGCAGTAGCCGGGATTGTCAAAAACCAGCCCCAGAACCGGCCCTTTAACCTGCTGGAACAGTACCACAGGCCAGGACTGGTAGAGCGGAGTGGAGCCCATATCATAAATTATGGGCGAAGTGTTCCACATAACTATTTTTTGACCGGCTTTATCCATGGGCGGGGTGTTTTCCCCCAGGCCGAAAACTCTAACATTATCCTGGCAGGTAACACTGCTTTCAATAATAAACCAATTATTGTTAATTTGTGGTGAAAACAACTCAATTATTTTTGCATCTGATCCGATATAACAATAGGTGGAGCCGTCGGTCTCCTCAAGGATTAGATCGGCCCTGGCGCTATTAACCAGTTTGGTTGAGTAGGTAAAAGTTCCTTTGCTTCTTTTATAAGTCCAACCGGCAGGATTTCTTTTGGTTAAGTCAACGGTCCAGGTATCTGGCGGATTCTGACGATCAGACGATCCCTGCAGGTAAATATGAAAAACACCGTGCTGGAAGGGGCTGAAAGTGATTGTGCCGTTGCTGTTATTAAGAATTACAGCATCCGGCCCCTCATACATGACTTTGTTATTATTAAATTTAAGTCCTTTATCTGGTGGGCTTTTAAGGTTCAGTCGCTTCTGGCAAGCTGACAGGAACTTCTTAACAAGTTGTTCCCTGAGCCCGGATTTTTGAGAAAGCATTTTTCTTGTTTCTTTGTGATTCATTTTTAACGCAGTCTCCCCGGTTGCGATTTTTTAGCGGGTTAATTTCTTGGTTATTTACAGTGTATTCGGGTCAAAAAATTTTTTTCAAAAACCGGTATAAAAAAAGGAAAGTTTATGGCTTTACTAAACCTTAATTTCAGGAGAGGTGTGAGTCTATGATACGAGTGGGTATAATTGGCGGTGGGCATGGTGGGACATCGATTTTAAACGTCCTGAACACTTTGCATGAAGCTGAAGTGATCGGCATATGTGATGTCAATCCTGACGCTGCGGGGTTAGCCCTGGCCAGAGAATTAAATACGCCCGTGTTTTCCGATTACCGCGATTTGCTTAAACAGTCCGACCTGGAATTAGTCTTTGAGGTTACAGGCAGCGGTACGGTGCGCGAGGCGGTACACCTGAAATGCCCCGCCGGCGTGGATGTAGTTGACGCTCAGGTAGCCAAGTTGATGATGGACCTCTTTGAGGAATTGCTGGAAACAAATAAAAAACTGCAAAATGAAATCAATGAACGTAAAAAGGTTGAAGAAGCGCTGCTTGAATCAAACGAGAAGCTAAAGGAAATAGACAAGCTTAAAACAGACTTTTTATCTACTGTGTCCCACGAACTGCGCACTCCCCTCACGTCAGTTATTGGTTTCGCCAGGATCACCCGAAAAAGACTTGAAGAAGTTATTTTCCCACAGATAAAATCAGATGATAGAAAGATTGGCTCCGCGACAGCTCAGATTAAGAGCAATGTAGGTATAATAATTTCGGAAGGTGAAAGGCTCACTAAACTTATCAACGACGTACTGGACATAGCAAAAATGGAGGCAGGCAAGGTTGAGTGGAGGATGGAAACGCTCTCTACCGGGGAAATCATTGAAATGGCGACTGCAGCTACCGCCTCTCTTTTTGAGCAGAAGGGGATAAAACTGCTCAAAGACATCCCGGCAGGATTGCCGGACTTAAAAGGTGACAAGGACAGGCTGATCCAGGTGGTAATAAACCTTATCTCCAACGCGGTAAAATTTACTGATCGAGGTTCGGTCATCTGCCAGGCCAGGGATACAGGAAAGGATATAATCATAAGTGTTATAGATACGGGAGCAGGGATTAGTAGGGAAGACCGGGAAAAGGTTTTTGAAAAGTTCAAACAGGCGGGGGACACTCTCACTGAAAAACCTGGGGGAACTGGGCTGGGGCTGGCGATTTGCAAACAAATCGTGAGCTATCATGGCGGCAGAATCTGGGCCGAAAGTGAGCCTGGCAAAGGAAGCGTCTTTTCGTTTACCATCCCAATAGATAAAAAGATAAATGTAAGGATGATAGATAAGGAGACCCTGATCAAACAATTCAGGGAGCAAATGGTCAATGTGGCGCCTGCCCCGCCGGGAGGCAATAAGATAATACTGGTTGTAGATGACGACACTAATATCAGGGCGCTGCTCCGGCAGGAACTTGAAGCGGTGGGTTACTGTGTGCGGGAGGCCAGGAACGGTTTTGAAGCAATTAAAGAGGTTAAAGAGGAAAGGCCGGACCTGATCATTCTGGATGTGATGATGCCCAATATGAGCGGCTTTGATGTGGCAGCTGTGCTGAGAAACGACCCGGGTACTATGGAGATCCCTATCGTTATTCTTTCCATAATGGAAGACCTGGACCGTGGTTTCCGTATCGGTATCGACAGGTATTATACCAAACCGGTCAACACCGATCACCTGCTGGAAGGGATTGGCGCGCTTGTTTCCCGGGGATCGTCAAGGAAAAAGGTTATCGTGGTTGACGAGGATGAATCAACGGTAAACACCCTCACCGGGGCTCTTAAAGCCAAGGGCTACACGGTTGTAGTGGTCAATGATCTGGAGGGGTGCATTAGAAAGGCCAGGGAAGAGAAACCCGATATGATCATTGTAGATACTTTATATTCAGAGTGCCTCGATATAGTAAAAACATTGAGATTTGAAAAGGGGCTCAAAAACACACTTTTACTTCTATTGGGAAAACAGGATAAAGACAACATAGAGGATAGTTTTTAACACACAGTAGTTTGTCCGGTTTGATCATGCCGGCTGTTTATTATTTTTGATGAGTAAGGGATAAATATGATAAAAATCAGCCTTAGGCGTCTCGTTTTGCAAAACGAAGTGCGCAACCTTATTAATCAAATTATGAGTCTAATCAATACCCCGGTGTTTATTCAGGATCCGGAAGGAATGACACTATTAGGGGATATCGATGAGTCTTTGCCTTTTAAGTACCCTGTGGAGATTGAAAACAGAACTATTGGCTGGGTTTATGGAGAGGAGCAGTCTTCCGTTTTAGCCTTGCTTCTCTCCTGCCTGGCTAACCAGGAGCTTGAAAAGAAATCCCTCGGCCGGGAGGCTCTGGAAAAATATAAAGAGATAACTCTTTTGTATGATCTGGCTGAAAAGCTGACCGCCAGTCTGGATCCGGCAGAAGTTGCCCAGTTGGTTATCGATGAGGCCAAAAGGTTGATTGAAGCCGACAACACCTCGGTCATGCTGTTCAATGAAGAGAATGGTATGCTTGAGGTAATAGCCAGCCGGGGAAAAGAGCTGCACCCCGGCGAAGGCCTTAAAAATGGGACGGGCATTGCCGGCAGTGTGGTGCTTAGCGGGAGAGCGGAAATAATAAATGATATTCCCTCCGATTTAAGGTATGTCCACGGCGCGATCAGGGTCAGTTCCCTTATGTGTGCCCCGCTGAAGATCAAAGACAGGGTGATCGGAGTTATTTATATCAGCAGCGAAAATCCTGTACAGTACACCGCGGAAGACCTTAAGCTTTTGTCCGCTATCGCCTTTCAGGCCGCGGCTGATATTGAGAACGCCAGGCTGTACGATAGCTTGAAGGAAACATTCCTTACCACGGTCTACACCCTCGCAGAAACTATTGAAAAGAGAGACCCATATACAGGCGGCCATACTAAAAGAGTCATGAGTTACAGCATAGCCATTGGGAAAGTGCTGGGTCTTTCTGAAGTGGAGATAGGTAAGCTGGAACTGGCCGCCGTACTCCATGACATCGGGAAAATTGGCATTAAGGACTGCATCCTGCTCAAAAAGAGAAAACTCACCGCGCCTGAGTTTGACGAAATTAAAATGCACACCATTTATGCCGAGGAAATTCTAAATCATATCAAACACCTGAGGGAAATAATTCCGGGTGTCAAGTACCACCACGAAAGGTATGACGGCACGGGCTACCCTGAAAAGCTGCGGGGCGATAATATTGATATCATGGCCAGAATAATCGCTGTGGCTGACGCTTTTGACGCTATGACTACAGACCGGCCGTACCGCAAAGGCCTTAGCCTGCAAATGGCTTTTGATGAACTAAGGATAAACTCGGGCACCCAGTTTGACCCAGAGGTGGTTAGAGCATTTTTTGCTGCATATGAGAAAGATAGGTTACTGGAAAAAAAGGGTTGGTGAAATGTCAAAGATATTAATTGTTGACGACGAACTGCATATCAGGCTGCTGCTGCAGCAGACGCTGGAGGAACTTGAAGATGAAGGGGTCGCGCTGCTGACTGCTGACAACGGGGAAAAGGCTTTGCAGAAAATCAAAGAAGAAAAACCCCAACTGGTTTTCCTGGATGTGATGATGCCGAAAAAGAACGGGTTTGAAGTGTGCGAAATTGTGAAAAATGATCTGGGGATGAAGGATGTTTATATTGTGATGCTCACCGCCAAAGGGCAGGAATTCGATAAGCACAAAGGCAGGGAAGTAGGGGCGGATATTTATATTACCAAGCCTTTTAACCCGGATGAAATAGTTAAAAAGGCCAGGGAAGTCCTGGGAACCCAGGTTTAATTAATTTATTCTACAATTACAATAGAATGGTTTTTCATTAAATCCTCAATTCTGGGATCATTGTAGTCTTGACCGTCTTTGTCTCGAAGTACCCGGACCATGGGCCTGGTCGGGTAGTCTTTGTTCTGTTCTTTGACTATGCCCGCTTCACCAGTGCTCAGCTTGACATAAGTACCGTTGGGGTAAAGGGCGAGTCGTCTGATAAACACATTAACAAGTCTTTTGTCAAACATTATGTCGCTGTTGCCGACCAGGTATTCCACAGCCTGATATACCGGAAATTTCTTTTTATAATAAGGGCCGTTGGTCAGGATATCAAAAGTATTGGCTATGGCCACTATTTTAGCGTACTCGTGTATTTTATCTCCCGGCGCCGCATTGGGATAGCCCCGTCCGTCAACCCTTTCGTGATGCTTTAAGACCACTGCTTTGGATACGGGACTTATATCAAATCTTTCCTGGATGAGGCTGTAGCCCAGCTCGGGATGGGAGTGAAAACTTTTATCTTCTGTCTCCAGTGGGTTTTCCCCGGCTATGCCGTCCGGCAGCTGTGTTTTACCTATATCGTGCAGCATTGCGCCAATACCCATTTTAATTAAGTCTTCTTTTTCATGGAATAAAAAGCTGCCGATGGCTACCGATATCACCGCAACATTCAGAGAATGTCCAAATACAGTATCGTTCTTAACCCTGAGATCACCAAAATATAAAAGGTACTCAGGATTCAAAAATATTTCATCAAAGATTTCGGTAACCGTTTCTTCAACTTCACGAATATTAAATTTTTCTTGCTTGTTAATTTCCGCTAATACTTTTCTTATCGCTTTTTTGCCCCTGATTCTCAGCTTTTCGTTAATAACACTACTAATTTCAATGCCCAGTGAGTTTTCATCTTCTATGTATATTTCTGTGACGCCTAACTCATCAAGACGCTTGATGTAATGTTCATTAAGGGGAACGCCCCTGTTCAGGAGCATCCTTTCGTTGTCATCATAAATAGGTTTGGCCAGTTTCATACTGGAATTAATCTCTTTCAGACTTACTATTCTCACTTTTGAGACCTCACATTTGCAAAAAAATGCCAGGATGCTGCAGTGAATTACGTTTAGATATTGTTTTCAATCTATTATTATACATGCTGTGACAACACTTTTAAAGAATTTTTATTGAAAACACAATTAAAATAGAAGAAGTAACGATTGTTTAGCGGAAAAAATGCTTTGGTAAACAGGAACTGAAGGTTTATTTAACTGGTTATTTGGAAATGATATTAACAGTTGTAAATATTTATTATAAGGAGTGTAGATAGAACTTGACGCTGGTAGAATATTTCAATGGAGTACAAAACCGTTTGCCGGTGGAAGCGGAAAGGGTGATCAGATCCTTAGAAGATGAGGGTCCTATGAACAAAGAGGAACTTTCCCTGACCGCCAGAGTTAAAAGGGCTGTACTGGATCACGTTGTGATGCAGCTCTACGCCCTCGGTCTGGTAGACGTGGAGACCGAAGGAAAGAGTAAAATGTGCAGCCTGACCAAGTTGGGCTATGAATTCCCAGTAAAAAAGAATGCCGTTTAAGGCATTCTTTTTTACTGAAGTGGGACTGGTTATTAACTTATGTTTTTAACACCAACCTTTATAAACAGAATTTTACCTCACCGGAACCCAGGTGGTATCTGGCGGCAACTATTTTTAGCAAGCCGTCCTTCATGAAGTGTTTAATAATAGGGCTTCCTAATAGGTCGGCTATGGTAGCCCCGATATTTTCGATGGTGGCCGACTCGCAGAGCTCACTGCCTGTTAAACCAGCGGCCCGCATCTTTTGCACCGATGGAGCAATTTTATCCACAATTGCGGATATACTGCCCGGCGCTTCCCCACCTTCAACAGTGGCTTTAACGGCGCCGCAATTTTCGTGACCCAATACAACAACCAGCGGAGTTTTCAGGTGTTCTACCGCGTATTCAACACTGCCTATCGCTATCGCGTCAACAACATTGCCCGCTGTCCGAATCACAAAAATATCTCCTAGAGCCTGGTCAAATAATAATTCTGGCGGAACACGCGAGTCGGAGCAGGTTATAACTACGGCAAAAGGTTCCTGCCCCTTGGTTAACAGATTCTCCCGCCTTGCCGCCCCCAAATCTTTAATAGCAAGATTGCCCTGAGAAAACCTTTTGTTTCCTTCCATAAGTAGTTGCAAAGCTTCATTACCAGTGATTACCCCCATAACTGAACACCCCCATTAGATTGTTTTTTAATCATAATTATACCATTAAAATAGTGATAACCAGGGGCTGGGTGAATATTTTATTTATTCAGTTCTTTTATTTGCAGCCGGATCAGGTTATCTTAATAATAATCTGTTTAGACTGGTGGTAGGAAATATGAACAAAACACAGAAAAGATTTTTGCTGGCTGTTGCCCTGGTAGTAGTTGTTTTCCTGGTACACCAGTTAAACTCAGGAGATACCCTGCCGAACAGCTTTATATCACCTGGTAAAAAAACAGCTCCCGCGGTGCCGGAAAGTTCAGACGTGACTGACAATCACGGCGATACCGGCCAGTCCGGGCAGGGACGCGGAGCGGTAA
>CAZJGV010000032.1:0-8866 GCA_964545615.1 uncultured Pelotomaculum sp. | reverse complement strand
AGTTTTTTGGTCTCAGCCGGGGCAGTTAAGGGATTATGACACCCTGATTTTAAAAGAAAAAAACGATCCTGCCGGGTGGGCCGGCGGGATGGATACAGCAATGCGTTTATGGCTGGTGGGCAAGGCGGATACCATGGCTGTTTACGGCGAGCCGGTGGCCATTTTAGAACGACGGGGAGAATGGCTGAAGGTGGCGGCTGAAGAGCAAAAAACCACATTGAACGCGCTGGGTTACGCCGGTTGGGTGCCGGCTGCCCATGTGGTCAGTAATGATACTTATCTAAACGAACTTAAAACGCTGCCGAACGTAGTGGTAGTCAGACCAACAGCGGGCATTTTTTTGCGTGAAGACCTTGCGGATATCCTGGGGGAAGCCGGCTATATGACCAGGCTGCCTCTTCTGGAAGAAAAAGATCTCTCTGTCATGGTGCGGCTGCCGGATGGGAGCGCCGGTTTTCTTAAGCGTGACCATATAAAAAAAGCCGGTGAATTGAGTTTTTCACGGGCAGGTATTGTGGAAGAAGCCAGGACGTTTATAGGTTTGCGCTATATCTGGGCAGGCACCGCGTCCTGTGGTTTTGATTGCTCAGGCTTCACCATGCGGCTTTACCAGTCGCAGGGTATCACCATACCCAGGGATGCTGATGAGCAGGCTAAAGAAGGAATTGTGGTGGCCAGGCCTGATCTTTTGCCCGGGGACCTGGTGTTTTTCGCGGCCAAGGGGGGCTCAGGCCAGATTCACCATGTGGGCATGTACATTGGTGACAGTTTAATGATCCACTCTCCCAACAGTGACTCCTCAATCAAAATACAGGCCATAGACAGTGGCTCTTACGCGGGTGAATACTGGGGCGCCAGACGCTATGCCAACTAAGAAATCAGCTTACCCTGTTTTGCCGTTATTTCCTCCAATTTTTCGTATTCTATAACCTTTATCACAGTGATCTCATTTTGTGTGGATAGATCAATGTCCACAGGCTCGGGTATTTTGTTGCCGGCGGTGTCATAAATCACTTTAACCCTGGGGTAAAGAGGAAAACCCTTGGGTGTTTCAACTACAATGGCAATTTCTTTGGAGCTGAGCCATACAATCGTGCCTGCCGGGTAGGCAGCGATGTTGCTGAGGAAAGCCAGAACCAGTTTGTAATCGAAGAAAAAGTCACCGGACCCGGCCAGCATTTCAAAGGCCTCATATGGTGGGTGCGCCTTGCGGTAGACCCGGTCGGCCGTCATGGCGTCGAACACATCGGCAATGCCGACGATTTGAGAAAACTCGTGGATGTTGGCGCCAAGCAGTCCTTTTGGATACCCTTCCCCATTGTAACGTTCATGGTGCTGCAGGGCGATCAAGGCCGATAGTTTTTTAATGTAAGAATCATTGTTGGTTAATATAGAATACCCGTACTCAGAGTGTTTTTTGATTACGTTAAACTCGTCATCGGAAAGCGGGCCGGGCTTATTGAGAATGTGTCCGGGGATTAATGTTTTACCCATGTCATGCATCAGCGAGCCCAGACCGAGGTTCATCAGACTGCCTCTGTCATAACCCAGGGAAATGCCGGTTATTAAGGAAAGCACGCAGACGTTCACCGAATGGCCAAACAGGTAGTCGTCTATGCTGCGGATATCGATCATGTTTACCATCAGACCGGGGTTGTCCAGGAGTTGCTCAATGATGTCGCTGATAGTTTCCCTTGACCCGTTTATCAGGGCGTTATCAAGGCGTGATTTGGCAGCTTGTTGTCCCTGCAGGATATTTCTAACCAGTTTGATAGCTTCAACCCTGCTCCTTTCAGTAATTACGTCGTCAATATAAAAATCGGGCAGGCTCTCGTCTATGATATATAGGGCGGGTATACCCAGCCTTTTTAAGCTGTCTATGTATCTTTTGTTTAAAACAACATCATGGCTGATGAGTGTTTCGCCCCTGCTGTTATAAATGTTATGGCCGACTCTCATGCCGGGTAGAAGCGAATCCACCGATACTCTTCTCATTAGCTGCCACCTCAAATAATGATTTTTACAAAAAGAAGTAAAACCCTTTCCATAATTATTATTTCGGCAGAAAACGAAATATTTTAAGCTTTTTCTTCGTTATCATCATACATTTCGCTTATTATACAGGGTATTGAACCTGAAACAAGCTCGCCGGTTGCCAAAACCACATAAATTAGCCTTCCTACCGGGTCTGCTATAACCAGGCGGGGGTCGATCCAGACCTTCCTGCATTTTTCTTCTTCACAGGTTAAATAATCCTGGCAGTGACCGCAGCAGATGTTGTCGCATTGCTGGTTGTTAAGAAAGTTATCGGAACATTGGGGGACTCCGTTAGCCCCATCTTTTAGATAAATATTTTGACAGTGGTCCGCCCTTTCAGGTATAGTCATGTTCTCAAAATCCAAGCCTTACCCTCCTTAAATATCATTAAACAATATACATAAACTTGGAAAAATGCCAGAGCAGCTACGATAAAACTATTCCTGATGAAACTGCTCTTTGTGATAAATATTCTTAACAACGCCACAAATTCCTTTATTGTTTATCGTTGAATTGAGTTTTTTCTGGAACAGTCTTTTGGTGTGCGCACAGAGAAGGTTTTCATGTTAAAAAAGAAAAAACGAAGAAAATAATATTTATTAATGCTAGCGGCGGGCGCAAATCAAAATTTTCTGGGCATTTTATCTGATATTTTCGTAATTTAACTCATTTTTTGTTTTTTACTGTAACAATAACCTTAAAAAAGAACGAAGTTAAGCATTTTTTTTAAACATCGCTAAAAAATAAAAATCCTAAGTGTATTTGACAAATGCTTAATATTTGTTTATAATCTTCAATAATACAAAAAATGGGAGTGTGAGAAATGCCTTTCGAAATTTATAAGCCTCGCGGTGAAAGAGTGCCTAAGTTGCCTCTGGTAACGATTTCAAAGAATTCTATTGTCTTAAACAAACATGCCCGTGAAAAGTTGGGTACAGAAAAGGTTGAGCTGGCTTATGACAAAGAAACGAACACAATCAGAATAAAAGCCACAGATGACGGTCAAAACATCAAGAAAACAAAGGTTTTTAGCAGGGGATTTTTTAATCACTTTAACATTGCCGCCAAGGGAAAATTTCAGGCAAAATATGACGAAAAAGAAAATGCTTTATATCTAAACCTCAGTCAAGACACAAACAGCCCGCGTTAAACGCGGGCTATTCAATAATCCTAGCCAAACCGACCGGTTATATAATCTTCGGTGCGCTGATCGACCGGTTTGGTGAAAACAGTTTCTGTTTCACCGCATTCAACCATTTCGCCGTTTAAGAAAAAGGCTGTTTTGTCGGACACGCGTGCGGCCTGCTGCATGTTATGTGTTACTATGACAATGGTATAGTCTTTTTTAAGGGCACTGATCAATTCTTCAATTTTCATGGTAGCCAGAGGATCCAGGGCGGATGTCGGCTCGTCCATTAAAAGCACCTCCGGTTCAACCGCCAAAAGCCGGGCAATACACACCCGCTGCTGCTGCCCGCCGGAAAGGCCAAGTGCCGACTTATGCAGGCGGCCCTGTACCTCCTCCCAGAGCACCGCGCCCCGCAGACTGGCTTCCACGATCCGGTCAAGCTTGCGTTTACTCCTCTCGCCATGTATGCGCGGGCCATAGGCCACATTGTCGTATACCGACATGGGAAATGGATTCGGCCTTTGAAAAACCAGGCCCACTCTTTTTCGCAGGCTGACCACATCCACATCAGACTGGTAGATCTCCTTCCCGTCCAACAGCACGCTGCCTTCCACTCTTACCCCTTCGATCAGGTCATTCATGCGGTTTAAAGTGCGCAGGAAGGTGGATTTGCCGCAGCCGGAAGGCCCGATTAAGGCGGTTACCCTGTTAGTGCCAATATCCATGTCAATTTGCTTTAAGGCCTGGAATTCTTTGTAAAAAAGGTTTAGTTTGCTGACGGAAATCCGGTTATCTGACATCTGACGACCCCCAACTACAAAATAGCGGGCAAGGAAATTTATTTTCAAATCTTAACATACTTCTGTTAGAATACTGTTATATATTCATTAAAAGCAGATTAATTTATTTATCATGTTAAATGACTGTTTTTATAACAATGGTTTAATAAATTTTTAAAATAGTATTAAGACTGCTTTAACATAGAAGTGTTTTAATCTATATATGATATCTATACCTATAAACACCAATTCCGTAAAGCACTAGAGGCAGGACGAAACGGAGGAGCAGCTATGCACAATACTATTTTGGACAACGAACTGGAGGAGCTTAAGTCTGAGATACTGCGTATGGGCGCCCTGATTGAAAAATCTATCTACCAGGCAACCATGTCACTGATCGAAGATAAGGTTGACCTGGCCCGGCAGGTCATTGCGGAAGACGACGATGTGGACACGCTGACTATCGATGTGCAGAATAAATGTCTCCGGTTGATAGCGCTGCGCCAGCCCCTGGCGGTTGATTTGAGGGCTATCCAGGCTGATTTGCAGATGGCTACCGACCTTGAAAGAATGGGCGATTGCGCTGAAAAAATAGCCAAGTCGACCCTGCGGCTGCATGGGAAAAGGACTATTGATGATCTTTCCCTGCTGTCTCAGATAGCTTTTGAAGTAAAAGAAATGGTTACTAACATCATAAATTCATACTCAGCTGCCGATGTGGAAAAGGCTAAGAGTATTGTGAAGGCAGAAGATGAAATAGACGGACTTTACAAGAGTTACTTTAACATTTTGATGGATGCGATCAGAGAGGACCCCAATAAGGCCGACATGGCGGTCCAGCTGCTTTTTGCCACCCATTGCCTGGAAAGGATTGCCGACCACGCTACAAACATCGGTGAATCGGTCCTGTATATGGTCACCGGCGAGCGGGCCAGCTTAAATGATTAAGGCAAGGAGCCAATGCCCCTTGCCTTTTTTATAGCGTTAATTCATACAACATTTTCCACACGCTTCTCATCAATATGTTGCATGACTGCTTTAAGAGCCTCTATGTTGGCGTGGAGGTCGGAAATAACCGCAATCTTCACTTTGCTTCCCCTTTTTGGTTTAGTGTAATTCTATGTGGCCGACATGTGTTTGTATATTTTTCTGCCCAGGTAGCGGGCGGCCAGGTTGAAGCCGAGCACCACCAGGATCAGTACCGCCGCAGAGCCGTCCGCGACTCTTCTCAGATCAGGGATCAAGCCCTCAGTGTTTACCTTCCAGATGTGTACGGCCAGTGTCTCCGCCGGGCGAAAGGGATTCAGGGGTGAAGATGAGTCAAAAATGTTCCAGTTGGTGAAATCCAGGGCCGGGCTGGACATGCCCGCTGTAAACAATAGAGCGGCAGCTTCACCAAAGACCCTGCCGGAGGTGATAATAGCGCCACTGACCAGCCCGGGGAAGGCGCTGGGCAGTACAACCTTGATGATAGTCTGCCAGCGGTTGGCGCCCAGAGCCAGGCTTGCTTCGCGCAGGCTGCCGGGTACGCCGCGGATAGACTCCTCCGTGATCCTGATCATAAGGGGGAGGTTGATTACTGTGAGGGCCAGGGCGCCGGAAATCAGTGAATAACCCCAGCCCGTCATATTTACGAAAACGAGCAGGCCGAAAAGTCCAACTACAATTGAAGGAAGTGAGTTTAAGGTTTCGATGGAGAGCCTTACGAGCTCTGTCCACCTGTTGTTGCGGGCGTATTCGGCCAGGTAAATCCCGCCCAGCAGACCCACGGGTATGGTATAAAGCATGGATAAAAACAGCAGGTAAAACGAATTGAAAATCTGTGGTCCAATACCGCCGCCGGCCCTGACTACCTGAGGGGGTTTGGTGAGGAAGTCCCAACTGATGGACTTTCCCCCGTGGTAAATCACATATCCTATTAGTGAACCCAAAATGATGATTACGATCAGGGCGCCGGCCCAGAACATGACGGTGGCTATTCTGTCAGCAAGTCGGGAGCTCATCGGGCGGCGCCTCCTTTTAAGGCGATAAACCGGATAATCACGATAAAGAAGAAGGACATTATTAACAGCAGCAGGCCCATGGACCAGAGGGAGTTGTTCCACAAAGAGCCCATCGGGGTATTGCCCATGTCCATGGTGATAGCGCTGGTCAGGGTGATTACAGGATCCAGGATAGACCCGGGAAGTTTTCTGGTGTTGCCAATAACCATCTGGACCGCCAGAGCTTCTCCAAAAGCCCTGGCCAGGCCCAGCACGATACCGGTCAAAAGACCTGAACGGGCTGCGGGAAGCAGGACCAGCCGTATGGCCTGCCAGCGGGTGGAGCCAAGGGCGTAAGCCGCCTCTTTCCACTCGCCGGGCAGAGCTCTCAAGCTGTCGGTGGATATGCTTACTATGGTAGGCAGGATCATCACGGTAAGAACCAGGAAGCCTGCCAAGACGCTGAAGCCAATTCCTCCGATATGATTACGGATAAAGGGAACCAGCACACTCAAGCCGATATAACCGTAAACCACAGATGGTATCCCCGCCAGGATTTCGATGGCCGGCTGCAGCACCCGCTGGCCCCAGTTTGGCGCGATTTCAGCGATGAATACCGCGCAGGCGACGCTGAGCGGCGCGCTCAAAAGCACAGCCAGCAGCGAAACTATCAGCGATCCGCAAATAAAAACCAGCACACCGACTTGAGGGCCGCCTTCTTCCGGCAGGCGGTCGGGCACCCAGTTAGTGGAAAAGAGAAAGTCCTGGAGGCTTATACCGTTGACCACAAAAGTGGAAAGTCCTTTGGTGGAAATAAAAAATACTATGGTAATGGTAGAGATAATAGCCAGCGCCGCCGCCCCTGTTGTGAGAATCTTGCCCAGCGTCTCACCGCCGCTAAATTTATGAACTCTTTGAAGCAGGGTTTTTTTCATGATAATAAGCATTCTCCCGTATGTATACAGCTCTATTTTGGTTCACAAAATCGGTAGCCTACACTGCGCACTGTTTCGATGTATATCGGGTTGGCCGGGTCTTTTTCTATTTTCTGACGAAGGTACCTGATATGAACGTCCACGGTGCGTGTTTCCCTGACGTGATCGTAGCCCCAAATTCTTTCCAGCAGAATGTTCCTGGTAAAAACCCGGCCGGGATTACCAGCCAGTAAGTGAAGCAGATCAAACTCCTTGGGTGTTAATACCAATTTTTTGCTGTCAAGGGTGGCAATGTATTTTTCTGGTTTAATGATAAGTTGTTTTATCTTAATTTCATTTTCTGTTTCTTCGCTTGCTTTTTTGCTGGGAGGCAGAGAGGACTTGCGCCGCAAGTGGGCCTTTACTCTTGCCATGACTTCCCTCGGCGAGAACGGTTTGGTAATATAATCCTCAGCGCCCAGTTCCAACCCGAGCACTTTGTCCAGCAGGTCATCCTTGGCGCTTAACATTATTACTGGGATGGTAACTGTTTCACTGTTGGCCTTTAAAGCGCGGAGCACATCAATGCCGTCCATTCCAGGCAGCATAACGTCTAAAATGATCAGGTCGGGTTTTTCTTTATTAGCTGCCTTAACGGCATCATGGCCGTTAGTAACGCCGATAAACTGGTAACCTTCCTTGTCAAGGTTAAATTTCAAGAGCTCCAGAATATTAACCTCGTCATCTACAGCCAGAATTAACGGCATTTCAATTACCACCTTATTAATACACGTTTAACCTGTTTACTACGAGTATATTACCTTTAAGTTAATTGAAAATTATTAGAATATTAATTTTGTGTTAATCATTTAATTTCTTCGATCCTTGGTTATGAAGACAACACTTTCCGGCCCAACCGGCCGGTCACCCGCTCCGAGATCGCTGTTATTGTCGTCCGGGCCCTGGGCCTGGGGAGCGGCGCGCCGGAATCAGGAGCGCTGAGCTTCGCTGACGCGGCTGATATTCCGGACTGGGCCGCAGGCTATATCGCCATGGCTGTGGACCAGGGCATCATCAAAGGAAAACCGGGCAACGTCTTTGCTCCTGATGACAACGCCACTCGTGCCGAGGCGGCTTCATTGGTGGCCAGGATGCTGAACAAGCTCTAATCTTAAGAACCCTGCTCGCGAGAGCAGGGTTCTTAATTACCAGGTTACCTATTTATGCTGAAATTTCAAGACGAAGCTTCGCTTCAAGGTGGTTTTCAGGTGTGTACTCCAGCAGTCCGAAGTAAGTTGGCTTTAAGGGGCGGGCCGGGTAGCGCCCCGCCCCGCCCCTTTATGATAGATGCTCTTTGTTATTTATTCTTAACGTTGCCGGCTGAGTCTCTGACAATTTTCATCTCAGTGCCAGGTATATAACCAAGCTGGGGAACAATGGTTTTTTGCACGTCATCAGTCATCAGGTAGTTTAAGAAGGCTTCAACCGCTCCGCTTGGCTTTCCTTTAGTGTAGCAGTGCATATAAGCCCATACAGGGTATTTGCCGGTGACGATGTTTTCTTTGGTTGGCGCGATACCGTCGATGCTAATTGCCTTTACGCTCCCGTCAAGGTAGGACAATGCTAAATAGCCAATGGCGCCGGGGGTTTCTTTAATTATCTTGCGGACTGTCCCGGAAGAGTCTTCTTCGATACCGTTGGCTTCCTCAGCGCCACCCAGCGCGTATTTCTTAAACGTTGCCCGTGTGCCTGAGGCCTTGGGCCGGTTTACCAGGACTATTTTTTGATCGGCGCCGCCGACGCTGCTCCAGTTGGTGATCTTGCCGGTGAAAATATCAACCAGTTGCTGCTTGGTAAGGGTATCAATATTTATGGCAGGGTTAATGACTGCGGCCATGCCCACGACAGCGACCTGGTGGTCAACCAGCTGGGCGGCGTCGATGCCGCTTTTCTCTTCAGCAAAGATGTCCGAGTTACCGATGTCAGCCGCTCCCTGGGAAACCTGGGTGAGGCCGACGCCGCTGC
>CAZJGV010000031.1:10112-20135 GCA_964545615.1 uncultured Pelotomaculum sp. | reverse complement strand
ACTGTCCGCCTACCGGAGCGCCTTTCCCCTGCATTTAAGCAAGGGTGAGAAACAGCGCCTGGCGATAGCTGCCGTGCTGGCCAATGAACCTGAATTTCTGATCCTGGATGAGCCAACCACAGGACTGGATGCTTACCGCAAAAAACTATTGTTAGAATATTTAGATAAAATTGCCCGGCTAGGCAGGGGCATGATCCTGGTCAGCCATGACGCGCCATTTGTCAACAAAGTTGCAGAACGGGTTATTACCATAGAAGACGGTCGGATTCAGTGTGATAATAGACGGAAGGGAAACGCCTGTTATGAAGCTTGACCCCCGCACTAAAATGGTGATGACTATGTGTATTTCCACGTTAGCCATAATTTACAATACCCCCGACCGGCTGGCCCTGCTTCTTGCGGTGACGGTGCTGATACTGGCCATATTTCATTTTGATCCTGGTTCTGTGTTGGGTTATTTGAAGCCTTTCTTGTCTCTGATGATCATTCTTTTTGTGATCCAGTGCGTTTTTACGCGGGGTGGAGAAGTATTGCTGGCTGCAGGTCCGGTTCCCCTGGTAACCAGCAAGGGCCTTTTAATAGGGGCCGGCGTCGTTTTGCGTATCGCGGTGGTCATTGCTGCCGCCCTGCTGTTAACTACATTTAGTTCTCGTGATTTTGTGCTGGGCCTGGTACAGTGGAAAGTCCCTTACGAGTTGGCTTTTATGGTTTCTATAGCCATGCGTTTTTTGCCGCTTATACGGGATGAAATGATCAATGTGGTAACGGCGGTTCAATTAAGAGGAGTTAAGCTGAAGAAGGCGCCCTGGGGACAAAAAATAAGTTTGTGCCGCCTATTGTTATTTCCGGTTGTATACGGAACTATGCTTAAAGCCCAACAACTGGCGGTAGCCATGGAATCACGGGGTTTCAGAGCTTATCCACGGCGCACCTACCTCAGGCGGCTGGAATTTAATCATGCCGATTATATACTGATGCTAATTTTCTTAGCTGTTACCATTGTGCTCGTTGCGCTGCAAATATGCTGAGAGCGCCGGTTCGCTCAAAAGCATATGCGGCGTTATTTCTCGCTTACAACTACCAGTTCTTGTTTCAAATTAAATTAACAAAGAAAAGTCACTTGTTTTAGGAGTGACTTTTTTGGTGCTTAAGATATTATTGACATTAATTAGATCATGTAGTATATTTATGTTTATCAATGTAATGTTATGTATATTTATTAGCTGAAATTTTATTATGCATAATCATGTTTAGCAATGTTTAGTTAGTTTATGTTGAAATGTTTCTCCGGGTCCTCCAGCCTGTCGCTGCCAAGCCATGGCTTCAGGCCCTGCAGGGTACGCCGGAAAAGCGGTGCTCCTCCCTTTGCGGAAAGGAGAGACACGACATCATTGCTGCGCATCTCCTGGCCTTGTCTCCATTCCATTAATGGGACAAGGTCTTTTTGCGTTGGTAAGGTGACTATTACGGTGCAGACATTCTGTTTTGCTGACTGTTCCTAATGGAATTTGTCTCTATAACCAATGGGCAAAGCTTTTTTGTAATTTCAAGGCTGATGTGTCTGGTAATTCGGTTAGGAGAAGGAGGTGGGGGTTAATTATCAGGCAATAAGATAACTATGCGGTTACGGGCTGCAGTAGCAGGTGAAGCCGGTTATCAAATTAAAAATCTAAAGGAGGTTTTTTTTATGTTAATGCAGGCTCAAGTAAGACCCAGGTCGCGTATGATGGCCATGCTGTTGGCACTGGCCATGGTGGTATGTATCGGTTTATTTGTTTGCGCTAATAATGCTTACGCCACCACCGATACCATTGATGTTTATGTCAATAGCAGTCCAGTAGCTGATATTACAAGAAATGGCATTGATGTGGGTTCACACATTAACTATTCCTCAAGAAACTGCCAGGGGACCTATAAATACTACACCGCCGAGGGAGAATCACTGGCAGATCTTCTTGAAGTAAGGCTTCCTGTGGGGAAAACACTCTCTGATATAACTAGCGTTTATGTCCACGCTTCTGACAATGAGGACTGGACCTTCAGTTATGCTGACCTGTTTAACACTCGCTACTATTATCCCTCTGGTGGTGGTACGGCAGTTGCAGTTCCCGCTCTTATAGCGACTGCTTATGCAAGCGGCGTAAATCAAAGCACCCTTTATTCTACCGACACCCTGCGCTTATTTGTCGGGCAGTCATCCTCCACGGAACAGAACAACGACTGGTATTTAAAAAATATCGACGAAATTGACGTTACGACTAATTAACTAAAAGGCTTTGATGATAGAGTTTCTAACCCGGACTGATTGAGTTATAAATGCTGCTGTAGCCTGTAATCCTAAAGCCCGCTTATGGCGGGCTTTCAGGATGTGCAAGCATATTCAAATAAATAACATAGGAGGAAGTAAAAGAGAATACGAGGGGAACGGCTCTCAAAGCATCAAAACCACCAGAGCCGGTTTCGACCAGGTCAACACTGTCCAGACTTGTTTTAAACGCACAATCAGGTCATGTAAGCCTATATTACTGACGAGTTAACCGACGATATTAACTTCAATCCGATCATCTTGCCATAATAACAACAACAGGAAAGGGGAAAAAGAATTGAAGCTAAATCAACCACAGCTTAAATCTAAGGGCACGAGGCCAGTATCCAGCATGCTCCTGCTGATCATGATGCTGATCCTGTTCTGGAGCGCCCTGCCGGGCACGACCGACGCCGCCGACGGAACCCTGGCCCCGCCGGCCCTGACCGCCGGCTATATCACCACTATTGCCGGCAATGGTACTATGGGTTATTCCGGCGACGGCGGGCCGGTCGCCAATGCCCTGTTAAACTCAACTTACGATGTGGCTTTCGACAGTATAGGCAATCTCTTCATAGCTGACTACGGCAATAACCGCGTGCGCATGGTAGCGGCCAACACCGGCGTTCAGTACGGTATCCCCATGACCGCCGGCAACATCTACACCGTGGCCGGCAATGGGACTGAAGGTTACTCCGGTGACGGCAGTCCGGCCACCAGCGCCCAGTTAAACCAGACTAGAGGTATAGCGGTGGACAGCGCCGGCAACCTCTATATCGCCGATGGCTCAAATTTTTGCGTCCGCAAAGTAGACCTTAGTGGTGTCATCACCACTGTCGCCGGCACAGGGCTCAGAGGTTATACCGGTGACGGCGGTCCGGCCACCGATGCTCAGCTAACGTCAGTTTATGATGTTACGGTAGACGGCGCTGGCAACCTTTATATTGCTGACTATAACAGCAGCTGCATTCGCATGGTAGCGGCGGCAACGGCGGTCAGTATGGCATTTCCACAACCGCCGGGAACATCTATACAGTGGCCGGCACAGGGACTTACGGTTATACCGGTGACGGCGGCCCGGCTACCAGCGCTCAGATATGCCGGCCTAGAGGTGTAGAGGTAGACAGCGCCGGCAGCTTCTACATCGCCGATAGCTCAGGCTATTGCGTCCGCAAAGTAGATTCCAGCGGTGTTATTACCACTGTTGCCGGCACAGGGATTGCCGGTTACTCTGGTGACGGCGGTCCGGCCACAGAGGCTCAGTTAGGGTCGCCTAATGGTGTTGCGGTAGACGGCGCCGGCAGCCTTTACATCGCTGACGGAGCCAAAAAATCAGGAACATATATCCGCAAGGTGAATCCCAGTGGTGTCATTACCACCCTGGCCGGTACGGGACCCAGAGGTTACAGCGGTGACGGCGGCCCGGCCACCAGCGCCCAGCTCAATAATCCCTGGGGACTGGCCTTGGACAGCGCCGGCAACCTCTACATTGCTGACTCTGACAACTACTGCGTCCGCTACGTCAAGCTGGCGGAAGATACCACCCTGACCCCGCCGGTCCTGACCGCCGATACCAACGGTAACACTCCCGGCCAGGCCGTAGAGCTGACCTTCACTGACGACGCCGCCTGGCGGGGCGCCATTACCGGTGTCACCGTCAACGGCGCCTCCGCCGCCGGTCAATATACCGTGGCTGAAGGCAGTCTCACCATTGACGCCGGCGTGTTCACCGCCGCAGGCGATTACGTAGTAGTGATCGCTGCCACCGGCTACCCGGACGCCGCGGTCACCCAGACCATACTGGCCACCGTCTGGCCGCCGGTCCTGGCTGACGGCTATATCACCACCATCGCCGGCAACGGCACCAGTGGTTACTCAGGCGACGGCGGGCCGGCCGCCGACGCTCAACTGAACGATACTTACGGCGTAACGTTGGACAGCGCCGGCAATCTCTATATTTCTGATACCATTAACTTTTGTGTCCGCATGATACCGGCAGTAAGCGGCGCCTATTACGGCATCCCCATGACCGCCGGCAACATCTACACCGTGGCCGGCACCGGCGCCGAAGGCTACTCGGACGACGGCGGGCCGGCGGTAAGCTCCATGTTGAAATCGCCTTATGGCCTGGCGGTGGACAGCGCCGGTAACCTTTACATCAATGATCAAACCAGCGCCCGTATCCGCAAGGTGGATCCCAGCGGCATCCTTACCACCGTGGCCGGCATGGGAGGCAGCGGTTATGCCGGCGACGGCTGGCCGGCTTTGGAAGCCAAATTCAAAAAGGCGCGGGGCCTGGCAGTGGACAGCGCCGGCAATATTTATATCGCCGACAGCGGTAACCACCGCGTCCGGGTGGTGGCGGCCGCCACCGGAACGTATTATGGTATCTCCATGACCGCCGGCAACATCTACACCGTAGCCGGCAATGGGGCTAACGGCTACAACGGCGACGGCGGGGCGGCTGTAGAAGCCAGGGTCGGCGGCCCTCAAGACGTGGTTATTGACAGTTTGGGCAATCTCTATATCAGCAGCTCATTCTATAGCATTCGGAAGGTTAATCCCAGCGGTATTATCAGCACCGCAGCCGGTACCGGAACCAGCGGTTACACCGGAGACGGCGGGCTGGCCGTCGATGCTCAGCTAATATCTCCTAATGATTTAGCGCTGGACAGCGCCGGCAATCTCTACATCGTGAGCGATAACCGCATTCGCCGGGTGGCGCCTGATGGTATCATCACCACAATAGCAGGAGGTCGCGGGGATGCTATTAACAGCTCTGGTGACGGCGGGCCGGCTATTACCGCTACCTTAGATCCGCAAGCAATGGCGGTAGACAGCGCAGGTGACTTATATATTGCCGCCGGCTTTGGTCATGGTGTGCGTTACATCAAATCACCGGCCTCAATATCAGCGCTGACCAGTCTTCAGCTCAGCGGCAGCCCCGATCTTACCTGCAGCGGTGTTCCCCTGACCTACGACCTGAACAGCCTGGTCCTGACTGGTAAGGACCAGTCGGGAGCAGACTTCGATCTGAGCAGCGGCCATAGAGTGACCTGGGAGGTCGCTTCCGGTCCCGCCACCGTCAGCGACAGCACCCTGAACATAGTACGGGGTGGTACGGTTGTTGTTACCGCTCAGGTCTTTGGCGTCATCTGCTCCTGTGCCATCAACGTGCAAACAGGCGATGCGCCGGTGCCGAACTTGAATACCGGCGATATCAATACCGTAGCCGGCATCGGGATTGAAGGTTATGACGGCGACGGCGGCCCGGCTGACAATGCCCAGTTAAGATGGACTTACGATGTGGCTTTTGACAGTGCCGGCAACCTCTTCATTGCTGACTACGGCAATTGCCGCGTCCGCATGGTGGCGGCCACCACCGGCGCCTGGTACGGTATCCCCGTGACCGCCGGCAATATCTACACCGTGGCCGGCGATGGGAGTTGGGGAAACTCCGGTGACGGCGGTCTGGCCACCAGCGCCCAGCTAAACCAGCCTAGAGGTGTGGCGGTGGACAGCTCCGGCAACCTTTATATTGCCGATTACGCTAATTATTGCGTCCGCAAAGTAGACCTTGGTGGCATTATTACCACTGTTGCAGGTACAGGTACCAATGGTTACACTGGTGACGGCGGCCCGGCCACCGGCGCTAAGCTAACTGTGCCTAACAGTATTGCGCTGGACGGCACCGGCAGCCTTTTTATAGCAGACAAAGACAACAACTGCATTCGCATGGTAGCGGCGACAACCGGCGTGCAGTACGGGATTGACATGTACGCCGGGAACATCTATACCGTAGCCGGCAATGGGACCAGCGGTTACACTGGTGACGGGGGACCGGCCACCAGCGCCTGGATAACCCGGCCTGACAGTGTGGCGGTGGACAGCGCCGGCAACTTATACATTGCCGATGGCTCAAACCATTGCGTCCGTAAAGTAGATCCCAGCGGCGTCATTACCACTGTGGCCGGCAATGGGACATCCGGTTGCTCAGGTGACGGCGGGCCGGCCACCGGGGCTCAGTTAGCGTTGCCTGACGGGGTTGCGGCAGGCGGAGACGGCAGCCTTTACATCTCCGACGGCGCCTCATTATACACGTACATCCGCAAGGTAGACCCCAGCGGTATCATAACTACCCTGGCCGGTACGGGGAGCAGAGGTTACAGCGGTGACGGCGGCCCGGCCGCCAGCGCCCAGCTCAATACCCCCATGGGGCTGGCCCTGGACAGCGCCGGCAACCTCTATATCGCAGACTCTAAGAACCACTGTGTCCGCTATATCAAGCTGGCTGAAGATACCACCCTGACCCCGCCGGCCCTGACCGCCGACAGTACCGGCAACATCCCCGGCCAGGCCGTAGAGCTGACCTTCACCGACGACGCCGCCTGGCGGGACGCCATTACCGGTGTTACCGTCAACGGCGCCCCCGTCGCCCCCGTCGCCGGCCAATATACCGTGGCTGAAGGCAGTCTTACCATAGACGGCGGCGTCTTCACCACCGCCGGTGATTACAACATCGTGGTAACCGCCACCGGTTATACCAGCGCCACGGTAACCCAGGCCATTACCCGGCAGTCATATGCCGTCTATACCCTGACAACTACCGCAGACACCGCTTACCAGAGCGGTATCAACGACGACGGCATCCACATTATGACCGTCAATGACAGTGTCAGCGGCATGAAGTACTTCGGCGTGCAGATTACCCCGGTGCAAGCGCATGAAGAGCTAGAAGCCGTAGTCTTTACCCATCAGAGAAACGGCGTCCAGCTCAGCCTGAATGTGACCAAAGCCGACTTCGACCAGGTCAATGCCGCTCAGGCCGGCTTCAACGTACAGTCCGGCGACATAGTCAAAGTCTACATCGTGGACGACCTGACCAACGACGTCAATTCCAACCCGATCATCCTGCAATAGCGGCAGCGAATCAACTCACAGGTGGGGATATCTCTATTTTCTCCACCTGTGAGTTATTAAAAATATTGAAAGGAGGGGGAATATGAATACTGCCATAAATTTTAACTTTAAAAAATTACTAACTTATCTGATTGTAGCGGGTATTATAATCGGGTTTTGTGCCGCATTGGCGCCGCAAGTGTCGAGTGCGGATGAAGGGATTGTATTAACGGTAACAGGTAACGGTGTCAATAACACTGTGCAATTTACCATGGACGAATTAAGAGCGCTGCCGCAAGCGACTTATGACTATAGCGGGTACAACCGCTGGCCGTCTTTACAGCTCTTTAAAAATACTACCGGGCCCACGCTTAAAACCATTTTAGACACAGCCGGCTTAAAAGATAATGTTGCCTTAATTGATGTGATTAGAACTGGTGGAGTATGCAACACTTATACCAGAGAAGATTTGCTCGATGATCCCAGGTATTACTTTCCGGCTGGTGAAACTGCCGGCGATTGTACGGATTGGCCGCCGCCCGATCGCACAGAAGAAGGAAAAGTCCCGGTTGAAACGATGATAGCCCTGGACTTAAACGGCGGGAAACTGATGTATGGGCAGCGGGCGCCGTTGGAGCCAATCTGCTGCAAAGCTTCGGAGCTGGTGGAAGGACTGCTTTCGTATTCGGGCTGCACGCTTCTGGTAACTACGGATACTCCGGAACAATGGGAAGCTCCGCACGCCATCCCCGCACCCGGCATAGTTGTATCAGGTAAGGAAGTAACGTTGCAGCACCAGGACGGGACGCCCTATTGCGCCAATGTATGTTATACCCTGGACGGCAGCGAGCCTACAATAAAAAGTAATATATTCAATATCAGCTACCCCAGCTTCCAGCCGGAATTAAATAAGCCAGTGCCAATTAACGGTAACGTGGTAATTAAAGCAAGAACAATCGGTGCAGGCAAATATGACAGTGAGGTAAAAACATTTTATTTCAGTACAGCGTCGGCGGCCGCCGATTTGAGCAGCCTGGTGGTTGATAATTATGAACTGGTTCCGGCTTTTGAACCGGCGGTTACAGCTTACACAGTCAACGTGCCTGATGAGGTGACAAGTGTCGGCATAACAGCGGCCACAGCATACGCGCCGGCAACGTTGAAAATAAACGGGACCCCGGTGGTGAGTGGCTCCGTACAAACGGCGGACGGACTTGTCATGGGAGATAACACGGTTGTGGTGGAAGTAAAAGCCGGGAGCAGCGTGGTGAAGACGTATACGCTTACTGTTAAGCGTGCGGATAATTCCGGCGCCAAAGGGGATGTTAATGGGGACAGTAGTGTCGATATCCTGGATGTGGTGTTTATTGTAAATATTGTGCTGGGCAAAATCACCCCGGATGCAGCTCAGTTGAACGCCGCCGATATGAATTCGGACGAAGTAATAAACATATTAGATGTTGTGCGGCTGGTCAATAACATACTTGGTGTATAAGCAGGAGGCGCCTGCCGCACCGGCAACCACCAGGTCATTTATTAAAACCGAATCCACTAAAAAAGCCACTCTTTTTAAAGAGTGCCTTTTTTTAAAAGTTCCGATAGTTTTAACCATAAATCAGGATGCTTCTTTTTGATATCAAAGGGCTTTCCCTTAACGTCCACATAGGCATGGACAGTCCTGCCTTCCGCAACTACCTTTTCATCCTCAAACCTGGTTATGACATAATCAAAAATCATACGGGCGCGGCTTAAATGAGAGAACGTGGTGTTAAGAATATATTTTTCTTCCGGAAATAAGGACCTCCGGTAGCGGCAGGAGGCTTCCATAACAACTACAATAATGCCCTGTTTGTGGAAGAATTCCTGGTAAGGTAAATTTACTTTTTTGAACAAAGCAACCCGGCCGTCTGTAAACCAGTCAAAATATCTGACATGATATACAATCCCCGCAGCGTCACAATCTCCCCAGCGAACCTCCAGTTCCTGCCGGTTAGTAACATTAAAACCAGTCAAACGATTCACCTCATAACAAATAAGTAATTCAACTAACAAGGTCATAAAAATAATTTGAACTTTTATCATTTGCACATTGAGTATGCTGCTCTTTGATGGAAAATGTTTATGGTTGTTGAAGCTTCTAGCCAGGGAGTTTCCCCAGCAAGCGCCAGATCAGGCGGTGAGCGCTGTGAGGGAAAGCGGTGGGTTCAGCGAACATCAGGATACACTCACCGTGCACCACACTCAGTCCTTTTTCGCGGCCCAAAGAGATGGCCTCCCCGGTTTCAGCGCCCTGCTGGATCCAGACCCGGTGGATGCCGGCGGCAACTGCGTCATTTATAACCTTTTCCGTCTCAGCAGGCGGCGTGACTATGATCACGCCGCCTGCCTTTTCAGGGAGATCCCGCAGGCTGCTGTAGCACTTTTCACCATCTATGTCGGCCGCATTGGGATTGACCGGAAACAAGCGGTATCCCTTGGCCTTGAGTTCCCTGAAAGCAGTATTGCCGAATTTCTTTTTGTTTTTAGAAACACCCGCCACCGCCAACACGCGCTGGGATAAAAAATCGTCAACCGCCGCTCTGGAAGTGCTTTTCACTGCTCAACTCTCCCATCCTTAAAATTACAGGTAAGTAAATATACCATACTTTCTTCATTTTAACCTTCTACGTTAAGAATATCCATAGACATTGTTTTTTTTTAACACAATTTACCTGATGGTTTTATGCTGATGATTTTACATAATAAGAATAATTCTAACTTAATCGGAAAATTATTAGAGCTAATGAAAATTACCTGAGCGGCCGGGGTAAATGAGTATG
>CAZJGV010000031.1:0-10102 GCA_964545615.1 uncultured Pelotomaculum sp. | reverse complement strand
CAATGCCGACGGCGCCTATTGCGGCATTCCGTTCAAGGACTACCTGCGCCAGGCATATTATACCTATGAATATAAGAAAACGCCTCTGTTTGTTAATCCTTTTTCTCTTCCCGTGTTTGTTATTGTTTTTTTCGATGCCGCAGGCCGGCGGGGCAGAACAGCCTGTGGTCTATACGGTCAACGTGGATGATACAGTGACTGCCGGTACCGCCAGGCACATCCGGAGGGGACTGCAGCTGGCGGAAAATACCCGGGCCGACGCTTTGGTGATACTGCTCGCTACACCTGGCGGGCTTGTTTCGGCAACCCTTGATATTCTCCAGGATATGTCCGCTTCAGACATCCCCGTCATCACCTACGTCAATCCGCAGGGCGCCATAGCAGCTTCAGCCGGCACTTTTATTCTGCTCAACGGGCACATCGCGGCTATGTCCCCCGGAACGACCTGCGGGGCCGCCATGCCTGTAATCATGCCCGCACCCGGGGAAGCCACCAGAGCCGCGGATCAAAAAACCATCAACTTTCTGGCCGGTCACATGAAAAGCATTGCCAGTGAACGTGGGAGGCCGGCGGATCTGGCAGAAAAGTTCGTCACCGAAAACCTGAGCCTGGACAACGGCGAAGCCCTGGAAAAAGGAGTGGTTAATCTAAACGCAGCTGATTTAAGTGAGCTGCTGGAAAAGGTGCACGGCCTGACAGTGAGCACCAATGCCGGCAGTAGAATCATTAAAACTTCAGGGGCCAGTGTCACGGGTATTCCTATGAATGTTAATGAACAGCTGATCCACCTTATCAGCAACCCCACTCTGGCCATGATTCTGCTTATGCTGGGTATCTACGGACTGATTATTGGATTTTATTCACCGGGATTTTTCCTGCCGGAAATCATGGGTTCTATCAGTCTTATTATGGGCCTGGCCGGTATGGGTTTGTTCCAGGGAAACCTTGCTGCCGCCCTTCTGATTCTACTGGGAATAGGGCTGCTGGTTGCTGAGCTTTTTACCCCCGCTTACGGCATTCTGGGAGTTGGCGGGCTTATAAGCGTCGTCCTGGGCATTCTGTTTTTCCCCGCAGAGCCGTTGATGCCGTCAGCATGGTTTTCGATGTTCAGATCCCTGGCCATCGGCATAGGAGTTGTTGGAGCGGCTTTTGTTTCAATCGTCGTCCTGGGCCTATCCCGTGTGCGCCGTCAGGCGCCGGTCCACGGCGAAGCTGAATTTGTTAACGCTGTGGGTTTTGTGGTTAGTGAGCTCGATCCTGATGGTCTGGTCAAAATTAAGGGGGAAATCTGGCAGGCTTTTGCAAAAGATGGGCATACTATCCATGAGGGTGAAAAGGTAAGAGTCGTTGAACGACGGGGTTTGACTCTTATTGTGTCCGAGTTCTTTGAACAATGAGGTAAAAACATAGGTAAGGAGGAAAAAGATGCTCTTTTCGGATCTGTTTTCGTGGCTTTTTATCGTCGTACTGGTTCTTTTCATACTGTCTTCCTCAATTAAAATCATACCTGAATACGAACGGGCCGTATTATTCAGGTTGGGAAGGCTTGTGAATGTGCGGGGGCCGGGACTGATCCTGATCATTCCGGTTATCGACAGGATTATCAAAATTTCCTTGCGTGTAATAGTTTTTGATGTGCCGCCCCAGGAGGTTATCACCAAAGACAACGTAACCTGTAAACTCAACGCGGTCCTTTTCTACAGGGTGGTGGAGGCGGAAAAGTCAGTGGTAAACGTTGAAAACTACCATGAGGCCACCAATCAACTGGCCCAGACCACTATTAGAAGTGTCGCCGGCACGGCCGAACTGGATGAAATACTTTCCCAGAGGGAGAAATTGAACCAGACCATTCAGAAGATAGTTGATGACGCCACTGATCCCTGGGGTATTAAAATTGTCGGCGTGGAAATAAAAGATGTGGTACTGCCGACAGAGATGACCAGGGCGATCGCCAGGCAAGCGGAGGCCGAGAGAGGCAGAAGGGCGGCAATTATCCAGGCTGAAGGTGAGCGCCAGGCGGCTGAACAATTGGCTCAGGCCTCCGATGTACTGACAGCCACCAAGGGCGGCTTAACCTTAAGGATGCTCCGCTCCCTGTCGGAAGTAGCCTATGCGCCAAGCACGACCATTCTTTTCCCGCTGCCCATGGAACTCAGAAAGCTGCTTCCGGGTCCGGATTAATTCATATATTAGCAAGCACGCCGGCGACAACTGCCGGCGTGCTTATTTATTAAATATTCGGTTCTAATGTTCCGCCGCCGCTAATTTCTTTTTGCCAGGCAGGAAAAGAGTCAGCAGTAAGCCAATCAGCGGGAAATACATCATCACCCCGAATATCGAAGGCAATCCCCAATTGTCAGCTATCCATCCCAGGAAAGTTGCTCCCACACCGCCCATGCCTATGCCAAATCCCATGGTTAGTCCGGCGGCCAGTCCAGTATTATGGGGCAGAAGTTCCTGGCCAAAAACGACTGTGAGGGCAAAAGTGGAAACCAGCACAAAACCGGCCAGGGCTACCACTACCGGCGTCCATATTCCTTTTGAGTGAGGGAAATAAAAGAGCAAAGGGACCATTAAAGCCATGGATGTGATTAGTATATTTTTCAATCCCCAGCGGTCGGCGGCAGGACCGCCAACAAGAGTTCCTATGGCCCCCGAGAAAAGGAACAGTGTGACCAGGGCTGCGGCGTAAGTGCTGCTGTGATGGAGGTAGAGCACATAATACTGGGGCAGGAAAGTAACCAGGCCGAAATGTACCCAGGAGCGCATAACCACCACAGCTACCAGTAAAACTATCGCAACCGCCACATTAAAAGAGCTGTGCCCGCGGTTTTGATTCAGAGGTTGTCCCTTAGTGTTTGTTGAAGGAGTTTCCTTAACAACATTTTCGGTAGATTTAATTCCGGACAAGTAAAACAAAAGCAGCAAGGCCATGATCCCGTTTAACACAAAGAACCCGGCTGTTCCTTTAAGTCCGGCTAATTCAAAGAAAAGCGCCGCCAGTACCGGGCCGGCGGCAAAGCCAAAATTACCGCCGACTGAATATATTGACATGCCGGTAGCTTTTCGCGAACCGCTGGCAAGACGGGCGAACTTTGAACCTTCAGGATGATAGGCGGCGATGCCAATCCCGCTCAGCAGCGCGGCCATCATTAAAATATGGTAGCCGGGAGCATACCCGGTAAAGGCCATCCCCAGTCCGGCCAAAAAACAGCCCGCCGGCATTAACCAGGCAGCTCTGAAGCGGTCGCTAAAAATGCCGAAGCCGGTTGGATGACAGAAGAACTAAGATTAAATGACAACATGACCATGCCTACCTGCAGTTGACTCAGCATCAGCACCGGCTGCAGGAATGTCAGAATTATTGGCAGCGCGCCCTGGTTAATGTCGGTAAAAGCGTGGCCGGTACCCAGTAAACCCAAAACTTTTTTGTTCATATCCAATCCCTTTCACAGCTTTGTAATTTACGTATAGCGTGACTATTTCTATGATACCCGGGGCAGGAAAAGATATATGTACATATTATGAAAAACTATTTAACTATTGTACTATGATTTTTATTTTTTACCCTGGACAATTTTAAATAAACTTCTATTGTTGGGTTAGATTTTTAAGTTATTTTTCATTTAAGAAGGTTAAGATATGATTAACCGGTATACCGGATCATATAAATATTTTTAAGAGAAAGGGGTGGCTGGTTTGAAAACCAGCAAATGGCGCGCAGCCGGTATCCTTCTGGCGGTTGTCATCCTGGCCGGGGTGTTGGCCGGAGCTGCTTTCGCGGACTCAACACAGGCCTATCAATTTAAAGACGGCGCTTTATACGACAGTTTTGTAGCAAAGCTTGCGGCCAACCTCGGCCTGGAACAGGATAAGGTATCAACTGGGCTGGAAGACACTAAAAAACAGATGCTTGATGAAGCTGTGCAGCAAGGCAAGCTTACCCGGGAACAGGCCGATAAAATTGCCGCCGGTAAAGGTATGTGCCTGCGTGGACTCGACTTCGGGCAAGACAGGGAACCCATATTCAATGACCGTGTTTTTAAAACTGACGGGTTGGCCGGCATTCTGGGTATGACCGATGAGCAGCTTAAAACTGAACTTCAGTCAGGCAAAAAAATTGATCAAATCGTTTCAGAGCATGGTCTGACCATGGAGCAATTCAAACAAAAGATGATAGAGTCCAGGAAAGAAGCAATCGCCAAGTTAGTTACCGATGGCAAGATTACCCAGGAGCAGGCAGATAGAATGCTGCAAAAATTAGACCGGCCATTTAAATTTAGAATCCAGGAAAACAGTCAGTAACATATCAATGCGCTATACCCCGGTTCAGCCGGGGTTTTTTTAGAGCTAAACAGCCACAACCAGGGAAATTAATAAAGGCACTTTTTGAACAGCTAAAGTGCCTTTAAAGCGTTGTCTTTTTTAATCCCGGCCGGCCAGGATGCGGATGTCTTCGATGCGCAAATGCGGTCCGCAGCTTTTCTCAAGAACCATATTGATCAGTCCGGTGTGGTTTAATGCCATCATGCAAAAACCGGGTAAAAAGGTCACCCGGCAACCAAAGGCAGGTTCCTTGAGGATATGTTTGGCAACTCCTTCAAAGCCAATCATATGATAAGCTGTAACGTCCTTTATCTCACCTGAACGAGAATATTTTGGACCGACCACCCAGGTGTAAAGCAGCCCGGTGAGCTGCTCCACTTTAATTACCCGCAGGACGTGGGGGATGGGGCACCCCGCGCCCATTGGCCGGCCCAGCACAATATCCCCCTTTTTTATTTTCATTTTTTCTACCAGATCGGGACGAAAAGGGAGAACTATTTTACGAGCTGATACTTCACCTGGTAATGGGCTAAGCACAAAATCGTAGGTGTGGTTCAAAATGTCCTTACCCGAATAAGCTGTTTCATCTAGGTGGTCAGGGACGGATAAGGGCTGTTGTTCATTGTAAAAAGGGCAGTCCGCAAAGGTTTTTTTACCCAAAGCTATCATAAGCGTAAAGCTGTCGCAGTTTTTCTCGCCGCATAAGCCACAGTTTTTCCCAGGTGGCAGCCAGGAACCAGGTTGGTGCATTTTACTCACCTCGATACAGGTATTCAGCGGTTTGACCGTCCAGTTTCTGAATCACACCATAGTGGTGTTTCCAGCCGATTTCTTTCTTGCCAACGCAAATAGTGCAGGTGCCTAGCGGGGGATTCCCTTTTAACACCAGGGTTTCGGCGTCAATGTCAGCAGAGGTTCTGATTAAATCGTACAAACGGTGCAGAGATGTTCCCTGCAGCGCGTTAGTTTCCATCAGCACCACGCTGGAGTGTGTTTCTTTTATTTTTTGTACCAGAACTTCCCGTTCGGCCTGGCTTACCAGGTCGATTTTGGTTACTATGGCTATATCGGCCAGGGTAACCATGGACCCCATTTTTTCAGGGGCGTGGATGCCGGCGATTGAGCTCAGGACGATGATGCCCAGTCCCTGGTTTAAATAGGGAGAGCAGCGGAGGCAAAGACCGGCGCTTTCTACAATGAACAGTTCAGCCTGGTTGCTTGCCGCCCATTCCACAGCATCTCCCAGGACCATTACCCCGGCATGATCAGGGCAGAGGTCGCCCGAGCAAAACTTCCTGGTAAGAATACCAAACTCCTTATTTAATTCAATATCTTCAAAAGCTTTTACCACATCAATTTTAAAGAAGGCGATTTTCATTTCGCCCCGCAACTTTTTAACAATCTGTTTAACTAATGAGGTCTTGCCGGATGATGGAGGTCCCGCAATAATGAGAAGCTTCAAATGCTTTACACCACCTAATATTTTTCAGGCAAAGCTTACCGATACTAATTCCTTAGTAATCTTTTTTCCAGCCCTTAACTTCTCCCTGATTATGCTTACCTTTTTATCAAGCTCCAAAAGGTTATTAGCGGCTTTTACCTCCTGGTTGCTGCGAAAAATAACCTTTCTTACCGCACCGTTACGCATGATGATCCTCTTTTTGGTGAGCAGGGCAATCACAGGGTCATGCGTCACAAAAATGATTATTTTACCTGTGTTTTGAATAATTCTGATGACTTCCTGTTTGAAGATGCCCGCGTTTTCTATTTCATCCAGTAGAATTATCGGTGAGGCGCCGATCAAAATAGCATCTGCTACAAGCAGGGAACGGGTTTGCCCCCCGGAAAGAACGGTCACCTTAGAGGTACGTGCTATTTTTTCTCCTGTAAACTTGTTAGCTAACTCAATGGTAGCTTCAACAACACTATTGTCTTTAATCCCTCGGGCACGCGCGTGGATCTGCAGAAATTCCTCAGTGGACAAATCAGCAAAGCACTTTGTATTTTGCGTAATCATAGCTATTGGTTTGAGACAGGGGTTGCTTCTGACTTCATTATCAGGTGTCAACCCGTTAATAAGCACCCTGCGTTTTGTAGCGGTATCTTCCTGGGCCAAAAGTTCGATATCGGTAATAAAAGCGGTTTTGCCGCTGCCGGTAGGGCCTACAATGGACACAGTCTCTCCGGCGGATAAGGTAATTTCAGAAAAACTTTCCCTTATGCCTGCTTTATCCAAACCTGGTAAAATAGTTAGTTCTTTTATCAAATTAAATTCCCCCTATATTACTTACTTCTGTAAAATATGTTTTTTTTAAACATATGTCTACCTGTCAAGTGAATATTTAGCCATCCAATTTATGTTAGCCTTTTGAGTAAATATAATTGCATCTTATCACCATATATGGCAATATATCCTGTTGCATAATTTTAGCAGCTTGCTTTAGCTGAACAATTAGACGTCAGATTGAATAAAATGAGCTGAAAGGAGTGAAGGAAGATGTCAAACAAAGATGTTACGGCCGCCATAACTGAAAATAAAATAGAAAATGAATGCACTGATGTGAGTTATCCTCAGGTTGCCGGCTTGAAGAACGAGGATGTTCAGAATAATATAAATCAGCTCATAAGAAAACAAATCATTGACCTCATACCCAAAGAAGGCTGCGAAATATATAACACAATTAAAGGCATTTACCAGGTTGAACTCAATAAAAACGGTATCTTAAGCATAAAGTTTGATGTTTACACTATCAGAAAACAGGCGGCAAATGGTTTGAATGTGCAAAAGTCAATAACCGTTAATCTGGAAACCGGTAAAATCTATCAGGTTTACGATTTGTTTAGAAGGAACAGCGGCTACAGGGCGGTAATCACCAGGATGATCAAGGAGCAGATAAAAGAAAGGGATCTGCCTTTGATCAAAGAGTTTAAAGGTATTGGAGACAATGAAAGCTTTTATTTAACCAACAACGCGCTGGTCATCTATTTTCAGGAAATTGAATTCACCCCACATTATGTGGGGATACCCGAGTTTACCATACCCTTTAACCAAATAAAAAACTTGATTAACGAAGATGGTCCTATAGCAAGACTAATCAGGTAAATAGGGGCGGAGGACATGCTTTCCCGGCAAGTCTTCCAACGCTGGAATAATACATAAAGCAAAGGTGGCTTTAAGCCGGCGAATAAGCGTCAGGCCGGGAAAGAACTTTTTTCCGGTCGGAGTTCCAGGTTTTGCTTTTTTGTAACTCTTCTAAAGCGGCAACATATGATAAATAAGGAAACTATACTGGCAGATTATGTATAGTTAAATGGCAGTTGCCGGGGAGGGCACAGTATGGAGATCATCGAAGAAAAGTACAATTGGGCATTTGCCCTGGATACTCGCTATTATACCAGCTATATTGTTCTGCACCATGCGGCCTTAAGCAGGTGTACAGCCCAGGATGTTCACCGCTGGCACCTGGATAACGGCTGGGCGGGGATCGGGTATCATTTTTTTGTGGCCAAGGACGGCAAGGTTTACCGCGGCAGGCCTGTCGATACGGTAGGCGCCCACAGTACCGGGTACAATAATAGAAGCATTGGCATCTGTGCGGAAGGTGACTATGTGTATGATAACATGCCGGCTCAGCAGAAGGTTTCTATTGTGTCACTCTGTAAAGAACTACTGGCGGTGTATAAAAACGCTATAATTTATGGCCACGGGGAACTAAACGCCACGGAATGCCCGGGCGCCAAATATCCTTTACTGGACATCAAAGGGGAGGTGCTTAATTTGTTTAAAGATGTGCCGGCCGGGCACTGGGCGGCGGAGTATATTAATTTTTTAGCTGAAAAAGGTATAGTTGTAGGTGATGACCAGGGCAATTTTGGGCTGGGCAAGCCGCTGCTCCGGGAAGAAATGGCCGTGGTTCTGGCTAAGACCATCAGGCTTTTAGAGAACAAATGAAATACCACAAAAGCCCCGGGCTCACAGAGAGCCGGGGCTTTCTGGCTTTATGCGCACGTGCTGAAAATCTTCAGTAAGCGCAGGTAGTGATTGGCCTCCCTTAAGACGTGATCACCCAGTAACGGCAAGATAATGGACCTGATTTTGCAAGCGAGAATACCCTCTGTTCCTTGCTTCTTAAAATCTCTTATGCCTGCGGTCTCCTGCAGGCTTTGCCGGGTAACCTGAGGCAGCAGGTTGATCTGGGTGTGCGCCGCCAGGGCCTCCGCGGTAAGCATATCAAATTCTCTGCCAAAATTATTAGCTGTTTGAAATAAGGCCTCTTCGGTAGGATCTAAGAGTCCCCTGATAAATTTTGCATGCTCCGCCATAATTCTATTCCAGAAAGCTTCCTGCTCAACAGCAAACCTGATCATGTTTACAACAACCCTGTTTTGTAATCTGGTGAGCAGTTCCACAAATAATACGGCTTCCCTGCGAATATGGTCGATTAAAAGCGGGTAGTTAAATGTAAACATCCTGCAGGATAAAACGCTGTCCAGCACCAGGGTCTTAAAATTAATCAGAGCCTGTGCAGCGGCTATGGCCCTTTGATTCAACCCTCCTACCTGCTGAACCAGCGTTTGTAAATTCATCATTGGCGCCCCTTTGGTCAGGGAAAGCTCGGCCACAGTAATACTGGTGTCAATTGGGATGCCGGTGTAAAACTCGCTTGCCCTCTCGGCATTAAGTGTAAAACCGGTAACTACTTCTCCCGAGGCTGCCACATCCGGGCTGAGAAGTCCGCAGGCCAAAGACACAGTCTCTTTTAACAGGACCTCGAACTGTTTCTTGAAATCATCCGCCTGCCTGGCCAAGTCTGCATTAACAGGAGTGAAGCCTCCTTCTAAAAAAAAGGAATGCTCTTTCATAATTCTCAAAAAGAACAGGTTTAAGTCCAACGACTGCCTTACAAAATCTTCATTTGTCAGCATCATGTTTTCTCCTTTCGTACAACCTGGAGATGGAATAACATACCATTCCATTCCTGTTATTAAACATATGATGCCATCGCAAAATAAGTGATACCAACTAATCACAGAAAAATTAGAAGTATAAAATCCAGTTTACTGCAAAATGATATTAAATAAATAAAAAATGCGGGAGGAATTCTTTTGTTCAAACACGATAAGCAGTTATTGGAAGTTGTTAATGTAGAAAAGCCAAACCCCACTTATGCTTCAATGCTCTCGGAACAGCTGGGCGGACCCCAGGGTGAACTAAAAGCGGCCATGCAGTACATTTCTCAGAGTTTTCGGATCAAGGACCCTGAAATTAAAGACTTGTTTTTGGATATCGCTTCAGAAGAATTGGGCCACATGGAGATGGTAGCCACTGCGGTAAACCTTTTAAACGGACACGATGTTAACACCCAAGCCGTTCAAGCCGGTCACATTGAAGCACAGGTGCTGACCGGCTTAAACCCATACCTGGCCAATGCCTCAGGATTCCCCTGGACGGCCGCTTATGTCAATGTTACCGGCGACCTTCCCGCAGATCTGCTCTCAAATATTGCGGCCGAACAGAGGGCAAAGGTTGTCTACGAATATCTGCACCGTCAGATAAATGACAAACATGTCAGGCAAATGATAGATTTCCTTTTGAATCGTGAGGAAGCCCACAATACCATGTTCAGGGAGGCCTTCACAAAGATTCAGGATACCGGTTCCAACAGGGATTGGGGCGTGGATAAGGACGCCAGGCTTTACTTCAACCTGTCCAAACCAGGCAAATATTTTGATGTAACCAACCCGCAGCCTCCCGCTTTCCAGAACCCCGATCAAA
>CAZJGV010000030.1:7953-20497 GCA_964545615.1 uncultured Pelotomaculum sp. | reverse complement strand
TTAATTGTTTTGTGTGACTTTGACGTGGTCCTGACTGTTTTCACGCCGGCATACAATAGAAGGCATACATTGCACCGTGTATATGAAAGCCTCAAATCGCAAACTTTTAGGGATTTTGAATGGCTGATAGTTGATGACGGGTCTACTGACGGCACCCTGGATTTGGTTGATCAATTAAAACAGGAGGCCGCTTTTCCTGTGCGTTATTTTTATCAGGATAACAGCGGCAAACACGTGGCAATCAACCGGGCTGTGCGGGAAGCGGAGGGCGAGCTGTTTGTAATCTTTGATTCCGATGACTCCTGTACGCCGGAAGCGCTGGAGCGTTTTAAATACCATTGGGAAGCGATACCGGAAGACAGAAGAGCTCATTTTTCAGGCGTAACCTGCCATTGTGTGGATCAGCGCGGGCAGTTGATAGGAAACAGCTTCCCTCTTGATGTGCTTGATTCAGATCATATCGAAATACAGGTCAAATATAAATCCGCCGGTGAAAAATGGGGATTTAATCTTACAGATATTTTAAAAGAATTCCCTTTCCCTGAGATCAGTGGCGAAAGATTTATTACAGAAGCGGTTGTATGGAACAGGATAGCTCAAAAATACAAAAGAAGATTTGTAAACGATAAATTAAGGATTTTTTATCACACGCCGGATGGGCTCAGTGCTTTGTCTGTAATGAAGCGCGCCAAAAGTCCCTGCGGCGCCAGGTTGTATTATCAAGAATCTGCCGCATTACCCGTGCCCGCCGGGTGGAAGGCTAAACAGCGGGCCGTGGCCCAGTACGACTATGGCATTACCCGTGCCCGCCGGGTGGAAGGCCCGGAGTCTGCTTAACTATATTCGCTTTTCCTTTCACGCGGGCTTAGCAGTTAACAGGATAGTTGCTGAATCTGGAGCCGGCCTGCTGACAACACTGCTTTTACCTGCCGGTTGCTTTTTTTATATCAGAGACATGCTTACCATTAAAAAGATTAATTAGTAATTCCCGGTGGTGAACAAAAACGTTAATATTGTTTATGATCATGCTGGCTGTGCTGGCCTTGATTAATCTGTACCTGGCCAAATCCCTTCTTTATCCGCCTGCGGCTTTTTCTGCCTTCTGGTCGGTTCTTTTACTGGTCCTGCTGCTGTCCGGGGATATGTTTTATCCTGTTTCCATTGAAGCCTTAACGGTGTACTACCTGGGCGCGTTTGCCTTCAGCGCCGGAGGCTTGATTATGTTATTGGCCGGCGCCGGCCTTAAACCTTACCCGCCCCTGCCGGAGCACCGCCGTAAATATATCAATATGATGCTCGATGTCGGTCTTCTGGTGCTGATGCTTGCGCTGCCTCTGTTCTTTTACCGGGCTCTGGCTGTTGGTGACACTTCCAGTTATGCAATGTTTTTTTATAATATTCGCATGCAATCCATAGCCAACTACATTTCCCAGGCCGGATGGTCCTTCAGCCTGCTGAACAACGTGGTGCCTTTTTCCATACTGCTGTCTCTTGCGGCCATATTATCTAATGACTCTTCCCGGCGATACCACACCCTGGCGGTGATTTTTCTGACTTTTATATTTCAGCTTCTAACAGGGGCAAAAACCGGGGCTACCGTGCTGATTTTGGCCTTAATAGGTGTCAGCTGGATTAAGACCAAACGCCTTAATCTGAAATTTCTACTCATGTTTTTGTTAAGCTTTTTCATATTTTTCTCTGCCATAACCTTTAGCAGATCCAGTGAGCGGGTTATGGAAAACAAGATGATGCTTTTCAAGGAAGTGCAGATATACATGCTCGGTGGCCTGGTGGCCTTTGACAGGGTTGCTCAGGATCCCGCCTGCATTCCTTCAACCGGCGGCGCGGGCAGGTTTTTCCTGGAAACCGCCAGTAAAATAGGCGCTGATGTCAGTGTGCCTCCGCTGCATGCCGAGTACACCAAGATATCGCCGGCAAACAGGATCAATGTCTATACCATTTATTTTTCCTATTTTCAGGATTACGGGCTGGCCGGTGTGGTTGTGCTGATGTTCTGGCTGGGCAGTATATTAACCTGGGTTTACGCGCATGCCGCCAAAGGCCATCCCACGGCGGCAATAACTTACGGCATCCTGTTTTCCGGTATGATTCTGAGTTGTTTTGGAGAATTTTTTTACACTGGCTTGAATTTTTTGATCAAGGCGCTGCTTTTTACTTTTGTGTTATATCACTGGCCTCTCTATTGGTCGAGAAGTTTCAAAACAGCGGAAGTACGATCATATGGTTAAAGTGTCTGCTTTTACAGGTGGTTTAAACGAGCCCAGCGCCCGTTTCAGGGTGCGTCAGTATATACACCATTTGCGGAGTTACGGTGTTGAGGTAAAGGATTTTGCCGCAACCTGGAGCTCTTATCCTCCTGTAAACAGGGTTATCCGTCCTTTTTGGGCGCTGGGAACGCTCAGTGCCCGTATGCCCGGCATTGCCTGTTCCCACAGGTATAATGTCACCCTGCTGCAAAGAGAGATGTTGTCTACTTTTCTGACCCTGGAACCACTGACCAGGCGGCCGCGGATCCTGGATGTGGACGACGCCATATGGCTGCACCGGCGGGGCGGGTTTGCCCGGCGACTGGCCGGCATTTGCGAAGCAGTCATTTGTGGGAATGATTTTTTAGCCGGGGAGTTCAGCCGGTGGAATAACAATATTAAAGTTCTGCCCACGGCGGTGGATACAGATCGCTATTTTCCGGTCAAAAATATAGCTGATGAGAAGTTAATCATAGGCTGGTCCGGTACGAGCAGTGGGTTTAGTTTTTTATACGGTATAGAGGGAGCTTTAAGCGCCATTCTAAAAAAACATGCCGGAGTCAGGCTGCGTATAGTCGCTGACAGGAGGCCTGACTTTAGAGTCATTCCCCCCGGACAGCTGGAATTTATTAAATGGGCGCCTGATAATGAAGTAAGTGCTTTGCAGGATATGACCATAGGAATTATGCCTCTGGAAGATTCCCTGTGGTCACGCGGCAAATGCAGCTATAAGATGCTGACCTACATGGCCTGCGGCTTACCCGTGGTGGTGTCGCCGGTAGGCATGAACACTGAGGTGCTGGCGCTTGCTGAGATCGGATACGGGCCGACGCAGGAGGATCAATGGGTGGAAGCGCTGGACTGGCTGCTTTTAAACCGGGAAAAAGGCAGAGAGATGGGACTGGCCGGCAGGGAGATAGTTGAAAAAAAATACAGTTTACTCAACCTGGCGCCGCAGTTAGCTGATATACTGATCCAATTCGGGAGATAAAATGAAAAAAATATCACATGTGATTACCGACCTCTCCACCGGCGGCGCGGAGGTTATGCTCTACAAACTGCTCTCTGTGATGGACAGAACAGCTTTTGCAACAGAAGTTATTTCTCTGACTGATATTGGCCCTGTAGGTGAAAAAGTCAAAGATCTGGGCATACCCGTACGTGAACTGGGCATGAGAAGAGGTGTGCCAAGCCCCGCCGCTTTGCTGAAACTTGCCGGCTTATTGCGTGAATCCCGGCCCGATCTGGTGCAGACCTGGATGTACCACGCCGACCTTATCGGGAGTCTGGCGGCAGGTATGTCTAATCGTATCCCGGTTGTCTGGGGTATTCATAACTGTGACTTAAACCCGCTGGTTACTAAAAAGAGCACTATCTGGACTGTTAGAATCTGCGCCAAATTGTCTGGACGCCTTCCTGACCGGATTATCTGCTGCTCGGAAGCTTCCATGGTGTTTCACAGGCAATTGGGCTATGCGCCTGAAAAGCTGGTGGTGATACCAAATGGGATCGATCTCTTGTCTTTCAGGCCTGATCCGGCGGCGCGGCTGTCTGTGCGCGAAGAACTGGGAATCCCGGCGGAAACTTTGCTCATTGGGCTGGTGGGGCGCTTTAACCCGCAAAAAGATCATTTAAATTTTATCCGGGCCGCCTCCCTGCTGTACGCCCGTTTTCCCGAAGTTCGTTTTCTGCTTTGTGGTGACGGGATCACCTGGGAAAACCAGGAGCTTGCAGGCTGGATCAAAGCGGCCGGTATATACGGCAACTGCCATCTGCTGGGCAGGCGCGACGATATCCCGCGTCTCCAGGCCGCTCTGGATATCGCCGTCAGCTCTTCCCGGGGCGAGGCGTTTGCCCTGGTTGTCGGTGAGGCAATGGCCTGTGGGGTTCCCTGCGTGGTAACCAATGTGGGAGAAATGCCCAGAGTGGTGGGTGACACCGGCCGGATTGTTGATCCGGAAAACCATCAGGCTCTGGCCGGCGCCTGTATGGATTTAATAGAAGCGGGGCCGGGAGGAAGGGCTCAATTAGGGGCTGCCGCGCGCCGGCGGGTTGAAAAACATTTTAATTTGTTAGATATAGTGGAGCGCTATGAGAATTTATACAGTAAACAATTAGCAATTAAAAGCCGTTGATAGAACGCTGGAATAATTTCATTTTACAGAAGGGACGATAACTTTCCATGCCAAATTTACTGGTTATTGCCCACGCGGTTGCGCCTATCGGCGGGTCTCACTCAACCAGAGTGACCCACCTGGTGAGTGAGCTTTATAACAGAGGCTGGAACGTTACCGTTTTAGCGACCCGGATTTATCCCGGCACCCCTGGCGTGGACCCGTCGCTGCTGGAGAAAGTTCCTGCAGGTATCAAGTTTATCAGATCCTTCCCCGGACCTATGCACGCCTATTTGTACAGGAATTCCAGGCAGGCGAGCGTCCATGGTTATAGTATAAAAGAGTCAATAATAAAAAAACTTATGATACCCGATCCGATGGTTGAGTGGCTGCCCGGCGCGTTCACGCGTGCTGTTTCGCAAAGACGCTTAGTGGCGCCCGATCTGATACTCAGTTCGGCCATGCCTTTTTCAGTTCACCTGATCGGCCTGGCACTGAGCGCGGCGCTGAAGAAACCCTGGGTAGCCGATTATGGAGACCCCTGGGTTTATGCTCCGGGCTATCCTAAAAAAGGTCTAACATTTCTGACCGAGAGGGCTTTGGAAAAAAAAGTTCTTAAAAAATGCAGCGCTGTTATTGTTACAACAGCAACAACCAAGCAGTTATATGTGGACAAATATGCTATAAGTGAGAATAAAATACATGTCTTGCCAATGGCCTATGATCAGAAGGATTTTGAGGACCTTGAAAATTATCCCATTGCAACAACACCTGCCGGACAGCCCACCCGTTTTGTTTATACAGGTTACCTGAATAAAACTAATAGGGATCCAACCGCGTTTTTGCAAGCCTTAAAAGAACTAAAGGAAGAGGGCAGTCTAAAAAACGTTTCTTTTGAGCTGATAGGTTCTTTCCCGGTCGAGATCGTAAACCAGGTTCTTGCGCTGGAGTTGCGTGAAACCGTGAAATTTCAGGCCTGGCTGGAACATGGCGAATGTATGCGGTATCTAACCTCCGCCAGTTATCTATTGCTTTTTGGCAACAACAATAATATTCAACTGCCAGGTAAGGTGTTTCAGTATATTGGCAGCGGTACCCCGGTGGTATATATAGCCAGTATTCCTCCTGAAACCGATCCGGCCTTGCAGGTATTAGAGCAGGGTGGAGTTAAATACTGGTACACAAAAAACGATAAAACAAGTATCAAAAACTTGATTTTACAACTGCTTGATGCGGGTATACCGGAAAGAAAAGCAAACTACTCAAGCGACAGTTTTACCTGGGCCAAGCGCGGAGAAGTTCTGTCGGAGTTATTAAAGGCTATCTTGAAGCCTTAGTTTTTAACGGGCCTGGTGAGGCTGTGGAGGAATATAGTCGTGGCGCAGCGTTTGTTAATAGTCACTACCGTGTCCAGTACCATAAAGGCTTTCCTGCTCCCCTACGCCAGGCACTTTCGCGGGCTGGGCTGGTGGGTGGACGCCATGGCTAACGGTGTATCAAATTGTACCGTGTGTACAGAGTCCTGCGACAAAGTCTGGGAAGTGGACTGGTCGCGCAACCCCTTTAACTTAAACAACCTGGTCAGGAAGCAGCGCCAGATCTGCGAACTGCTGGAGCGGGAGCAATATGACCTGGTACATGTGCATACTCCGGTGGCGGCCTTTGTCACCCGCTTTGCCCTGCGGCGGCTGCGGGGCAGGGCAAGGCCGAAGGTAATCTACACCTCGCATGGTTTCCACTTTTACCCTGGCGGGCCGCTGGCGGGAAACGCTTTCTTTCTCGCTCTGGAAAAACTGGCCGGCAGATGGACGGATTATCTGGTGGTGATCAACCGTGATGATGAAAAAGCAGCCGCCTTTTATGGCATTGTGCCGCCGGGCAGGATCTGTTTCATGCCCGGGATAGGGGTAGATACAGAGTATTATAATCCCGGGAAAGTGTCTGAAGCTGAGATAGAGCATTTGCGCCGGGAGTTAAACCTCAAAACGGGTCAGCCGTTGTTTGTAATGGTGGCTGAGTTTAATTCCAACAAGCGTCACCGGGATGCGCTGGCCGCCTTAGCACTTTTAGAAACCACCGGTGCTCATTTGGCGCTGGCGGGTGTTGGCCCATTGCTGGAGCAGACAAGGCAGCTGGCAGTTGGGCTGGGGATCAGCGACCGGGTGCATTTCTTGGGCCATCGCGATGACATTCCGGTGCTGATCCGGGCTGCGGCATCCACATTGCTTCCCTCCGGGCGGGAGGGTTTGCCCCGGAGTTTGCTGGAATCCTTAAGCCTTGCTGTTCCGGGGATTGGTTCGGATGTGCGCGGCATCAGGGATTTGTTAGGACAAGATACCGGTATTTTGGTTAAGGTCCGCGATGTGAAAGGACTGGCACGGGCCATGTACCATGTTGTAAACCACCCGGCAGAAGCCAGAGACATGGGAAAAAGAGGCCGGGAGCAGATGGTTGCTTGTTATGATTTGCCAAGGATTATAGCCCTTCATGAAAATTTATACAGGATCGCCCTGGAGGATAGCCATGCGTTCTCTGTTTCTTAAACGTGCCGTGGATTTACTGGGAGCCTTTTTAGGGCTTGTCCTGGCGTCGCCCCTGATGCTGGCGGTAGCAATAATTGTCTGCGCCGCCATGGGCAGCCCCGCACTTTTCCGCCAGGTGCGGCCCGGCTTGCACGGCAAGCTTTTTGTCATGTACAAATTCCGCACCATGTCAGATAAAAAGGATGCCCTGGGCAGACTGTTGCCGGATAGGGAGCGCCTTACCAGGGCCGGACGCTTTCTGCGTTCAACCAGTCTGGATGAACTGCCTGAATTAATAAATGTGCTTAAAGGCGATATGAGCCTGGTGGGACCGCGGCCCCTCCTGACCCAATACCTCGGTCGGTACACCCCGGAGCAGGCACGCCGGCACGAAGTAAAACCGGGGGTAACCGGCTTGGTGCAGGTCAAAGGGCGCAACGCTCTGACCTGGGAAGAAAAGTTTAAACTTGACACCTGGTATGTGGACAACTGGTCTCTGCTGTTGGATCTCAAGATTATCGGCCTGACCTTTTTAAAAGTTTTTCGCCGGGAAGGCATCAGTGCCGGCAATCACAGCACCATGCCGGAGTTTATGGGCACGGACAAATATAACAACAGGGTATGAGCGGCGGCCAAAAAGGGGGTAAATTAATGAAAGATATTGTGGTAATGGGCGCCGGTGGTTTTGGCGCGGAAGCTGTATGGGTCCTGGAGGAACTGAATAAAAACAGCCATGGAGCAGAAGAATGGAATATAATAGGTTACATTGACGATAATCCGGTAAAAAAAGATTCAATCTTCTATGGTTATAAGGTGCTGGGAACGCCGCAGGAAGCTGCCGAAGAGTTTTTCGGCGGAGATATATGGTATTATTGTGCTACAGGAAATAATTTTAGCCGTGAGGAAACAGCCAGGCGGCTGGATGGTTTGGGCTGGCACGCGGCTACTTTAATTCACCCTTCGGTTATTATTGCCAGAAACGTTAAAATCGGCGAGGGAACTTATATCGGCGCCGGGGCCATCATCTGCCCCAACGCCTTTGTTGGCAGGCATGTGTTAATTAACACCAGGGTAACCGTCGGCCATGACTCGGTGCTGGAAGATTTCAGCCAGGCTTCCCCCGGGTCGCAGATCAACGGCTGCTGCAGGGTTGGACGGTCGGCCAATATCGGCTCCAACGCCTCCCTTTATCCTGGCGTGGCTGTGGGAGAAGGCGCCACCGTGGGTGGCAATTCGCTGGTCGTTCGTTATGTTAAGCCCAGGACTTCAGTTGTCGGGGTGCCTGCTGTGGTGATCAGGACTGACAGTTAGACGCAACCTTGAATTGCTGTGGACCAGCTTTGCAGAAAGGGGTTTGTATTGTTGAGTGAGGATATAAAAACTGCTGTTGCGGAGATATTGGAGATAGACCCGGATGAGTTGACCAGTGAGTTATTGCTTGAAACCATTGAAGCCTGGGATTCGGTGGCGGCGCTGACAATTATGGTTTTGCTGGGTGACGAACTGGGCACTCCTGTAATGCCGGGTGAGATTAAAAAAATAAAAACGTTTGGCGATATAGAAAAGCTTGTGGAGAAAATTATTCAAAGGGGAGCCTAGATGATTACTTCAACCATCAAAGCTATAGCGCACGCGCTGCCCACCAGGGTTGTGACCAACGCTGAATTGGAGGAGAGATTCGGGAGCAAGGCGGTAAAATCTATTGTGAAAATGTCCGGCATCCGGGAGCGCCGGGTGGTGGCCCCGGGACAGTGCGCCTCAGATCTGGCTTATGCTGCCGCCAGGAGATTAATTGAGCATCATCAAATTAATCCGGCTGACATCGACCTTTTGACATTTACCTCTCAAACCCCTGACTACATAATGCCCTCTACCGCTTCAGTGCTGCACGGCAGGCTTGGGCTAAGTGAAAACTGCTGTACTTTCGATATTAACCAGGCCTGCAGCTCATTTATCCATTCTCTGGCTGTGGCGCACTCAATGATCACAGCGGGTACGGCCAAAAGAGCGCTGGTTTTAAACGGGGACGCCGTGTCAACTCTGGTAAACCCGCTGGACAGAGGCCTGGTAACCCTGCATGGTGACGCCGCCACAGCGGCTTTAATAGAGCCGTCGGACAGGCTAAAGGGCGGCATAGAGCACATAAGAATCTGCACCGACGGCAGTAAATTCGATCGCCTGATGGTGCCTGCCGGGGGTTCCAGAAAGCCCGGCAGCGCGGCCACGAAAATTGAAACTGCCGATGAAGACGGCTGCATCCGGAATCAGGAGCAGATATTCATGGACGGGCCCGCCGTGTTTCATTTTTGCGTGTATAAGGTCACCGATTTCCTGAGAAATTTTATAGGTGAGATGGGACTTACCATTGACGATATTGACATGGTCCTGCTGCACCAGGCCAACAAGACCATGATTGACTTTATCTACAGGGGTATCGGAGCGCCACCCGCCAAGCGCTTTTATTTCCTGGAGGAGGTAGGCAACTCCGGCGGGGCCTCGCTGCCTGCCCTGCTGGCGCAGGCCTGGCGCTCGGGTGTGATCAAAACGGGCAGCAGGACTATATTGTGCGCTTTCGGAGCAGGTCTGGCCTGGGGAGCCGTGTCGGTAAAATGGCCGGATGACGCTGATGCTGCGGTGCCTGGGATTGTTGATGTAGATTAGGCAAGCGGGGGTGGGTTTAATGAACAGGTTTTCAGGCAAGCTGGTCCTGGTGGTTGGGGTTAGCTCGGGCATAGGCCGGGCCGCCGCGCTGCGGCTGGCACGGGAAGGGGCGAGGATCACCGGTGTCGGCAGGGATTTGGAGCGCATCCAAAAAGCTTTAAACATGCTGGAAGGCTCAGGTCACCAGGCGATTGTGGCTGATGCCGCGGATGAAGCACAGCTAAAAGATATTGTAAAGTTCGGGAAAGAAAACGGAGGTTACGGCGGCGGTGTTTTCTGCGCCGGGCAGCATGACATCCGGCCGCTGGCGCTGCTGAAAACAGATCATCTGGTAGCCGGCTATAAAGCTAATGTGGTTAGCGCGATAAACTGTACCAACGCCCTGTCCAAAGCGGTCAGCCCGGACGGCGCGGGTGTGGTGTGGCTGTCTTCGGTTGCCGCCATCAGGGGCACGGCGGGATTCATGGCTTATGCCGGCGCCAAGGGCGCCCTGCTTGCAGCGGCGCGGGTGGCGGCCCTGGAACTGGCCAAAAAGAAAATCCGGGTAAATGTTGTCATGCCCGGAGTTGTCCGGACTCCCATGAGTGAAGGCTGGTTGGGGCAGCTAACCGAGGAGCAGAAAGATGAAATAGCTCAAAATCATATTCTGGGTCTGGGAGAGCCGGAGGACGTGGCGGATGTTATCGCCTTTTTAGTCTCCGCCGATGCCCGGTGGATTACAGGCGCCTCTCTGGTTGTTGACGGCGGCCTGTCTATCCATTAAGAGGGATGGAACTGAACTGCTTTTAAAGAGGTGCTAACAAGTGGGAAATAAAAAAGTGATACTGCTAAAACTGAAAAATATCTTTTACGATATATTCGAAGATGAAGATTTGACTATTTCTGAGGAAACCAGCAGGAAAGCATTAAAAGAGTGGGATTCTGTGGCTCAGGTGAAACTGGTTTTGACTATTGAAAATGAATTTGACATGCGTTTTACCATGGAAGAAGTCGCATCCATTAAAACAGTCAGTGATTTTATCGATGCTATCGAAAAAAGGCAGGGTGCGCAGCATGAATAAGACCGGGCTGAGCAGGGAACTGATCAAGTACATATTTGCCGGTCAAAACAGAGAACAATTATTTCCGGAACTTTTCCGACTGATAGCCCGGGAAGGTAATAATTTTGCTTTCGGTATAGCGGAAGAGCTGGCAGACCGGCTGGAGGCTGAATGTGAATTAGCGGAAGGTCAGCTGGCAATGCTGTCAAAGCTCTCGCAGCCGCTGGCCAGATTTATCTGTGCCCGGGCTGCTATGGCTGAGGGGCATTGGGAGAATGCCCTGGAAAACTTGACGGCTGTTATGGCTGCGCTGCCTGGACCCGAGCCTTTGGTGCTGCTCGGCAGGGCCAGGCTGCTGGCAAGGCTGGGAAGAATGGGGGAAGCCGCCGGCGATCTTAAACTGGCGCTATCATTGTTTCCCGCTTATCCCTTTTTTATAAAGTGTGAAAAACTGCTTCAGAAGATAATAGCTTCCGGCGCCTGGAAACCGCGCCGTAAATTAAAAGTTGCGCTCCTGGGCAGCGCTACCACTGCTTTTCTGGGGCCAGTCCTGCAGTCAACCTGTTTCCGGGACGGCATTGAAGCGAAGATATATCAGGGTGTTTATGGAAATTATCAGCAGGAAATCTTAAATAACAATTCAGGACTGTATTCTTTCGCCCCTGATGTGGTTATACTGATTCCCACTTGCAGCGATCTGGCGCTTTCTCCCCTGAGTGATGTCAAAGAAGCAGAACGTGTCGCGGACCGGCTGCGCGGTTTGTGGGCGGTGTTAAAGAAAGGCAGCCCGTGCCATGTGATCCAGGCGGGTTTTGACCTGCCTCTGGAAGGCTCCTGGGGATCGCTGGAGGACACCCTGGCCGGCGGCCGCACAAGGATTATTTATGAGATGAATAAATTAATATCCGGCAATTTGCCGGCAGGGATATCTTTTCTTGATATGAACAGGGTTGCTCTTAAATCCGGCGCTGGATTCCGTTCCGACCCGGAGTGGTATTCAGCCAGGCAGTATCCAGCCTCGGAGGCGCTGCCTCTTTTAGCTGAATACCTGACCGCTCAGATCCGCGCCGCCTTCGGCCTGTCCGCCAAGGTGCTGGTGATGGACCTTGATAACACCCTGTGGGGCGGCGTAATCGGGGAAGACGGGCTGAGCGGCATTGTCATCGGGCCGCCCGCTCCGGAGGGAGAGGCTTACCTTGATTTGCAGCGCTATGTCAAAGAGCTGAAAGAGCGCGGGGTACTGCTGGCCGTATGTTCCAAAAATAATCTGGAAGACGCGCGGCTGCCTTTTAATAAACACGATGCAATGATTTTGAAGCTGGCGGACTTTGTTGTTTTCACCGCCAATTGGCGGGATAAAGCGTCTAATATTGAAGAGATATCAGATGTCCTGTCTTTAGGGCTGGACAGTTTTGTGTTTCTTGATGACAACCCTTTGGAAAGAGCCTGGGTAAGAACAAGGCTGCCGCAGGTGATAGTTCCGGAATGCGGAGGTAAACCATGGGAGATACTGGCCTCATTAAAAAAGGGTCTTTATTTTGAAAGTATCTCTCTTACAGCGGAAGATGTTGAACGTCACAGCAGTTACAAAAAAAATATTGAGCGCAGGGAATCTGAAAAAAAGGCCGGCTCCCTGGAAGAATTCTTAGCTGGTTTAGAAATGGTGGCCGAATGCGGACCGGTTGACGCTGTGACTTTAAGCAGGGTCACCCAGTTGATCAATAAAACCAACCAGTTTAACCTTACCACCAGGCGTTATTCTGAAGAACAAGTAAAAATGATGGCCCAGTCAGCGGACTGGTGGACCAGATGGTACCGCCTGCGGGACCGCTTCGGCGATCATGGTTTAATCGGTATTATCCTGGCCAAAAAGAGCGGCAAACGCTGGGATGTGGACACCTGGCTGACACCTGAAGAAGCCGTGCAATATGGCCTTGCTG
>CAZJGV010000030.1:0-7943 GCA_964545615.1 uncultured Pelotomaculum sp. | reverse complement strand
CTGCCGGGTCCTGGGGCGCAAGATGGAAGAATACATGTGCTACGACCTTCTAAACGCCGCCGGGCGGGACGGTGCTTTACTGGTGCGGGGTGAATATATTCCCACCCCGAAAAATGAGCTGGTGCAAGACTTATTACCAAGCCTGGGGTTTACCGGTGATAGCGGCGGTTACTTTTTTGATCTGGAAAAGGATACTTACCCGGTTTGTCAGTTTATTGAGTCAAAAGGAAGTATAAGCGCTTGAGAGAGCGGCGCCGCGGGAGGATTTATGTTTGAAACGCCTGACAACAGTGCGCAAAATTTCAATGTTGGCATAGACTGTGAAGATATAGAGCGCTGGCGCGGGATGCTGCCCAAACTGGAAAGCGGGCCTCAGCGAAAAATTTTCACTGAGGAAGAACACCGCTACTGCAGGTCGCACAAAGACCCGGCGCCTCATTACGCGGCCAGGTGGTGCGCTAAAGAAGCTGTTTTTAAAGCGCTGTCTCCTTTTTGCCGGATCAGCCTGCGGCAGATTGAGATCCTGACCGATCATAATGGCAGGCCCTTTTGCAGTTTCAGTGAACCTGAGGTAATGAAACTGGCTCCTGTTGTAAGCATCAGCCTGAGCCACAGCAAGAAAACCGCCATGGCGGTGGCTATGGTTGCGGTAATGGGACGTGAGACGTGAGACGTGGGACTATTGGATATGAGACAAGAGAACCGTCCCCTTGTCTCAACATCAGCCTGAGTCACAGCAAGGAAACCGCCATGACTGTAGCTATGGTTGCGACTAAAGTCGCACCTGCAGTTACAGGAGCCAGTCAACAGGTTTTGGCAGGACTTTTTTAACCAGGAGAGATATAAAGTGGAAAACGAAAAAGAACGGATTTATCTTTCCCCACCGCATATGAGCGGGAATGAGATGGCCTATATAAACGATGCTTTTCAGACCAACTGGGTTGCCCCGCTTGGCCCGCACGTTGATGCGTTTGAACGTGAACTGGCCGGCTTTGTGGGCGCGAAAGCGGCGGCGGCGCTGAGTTCCGGTACGGCGGCTGTTCATCTGGCCCTGCGTTTGCTGGGTATCGGCCCCGGTGATGTGGTTTTTTGCTCAACGCTTACTTTTATCGCCAGTGTCAACCCGGTATTATACCAGGGGGGCAGGCCAGTTTTCATTGATTCAGAGCCGGAAAGCTGGAATATGTCGCCTGTTGCCCTAGCCAGGGCGTTTGCTGACGCTGAAAAAACCGGGAAACTGCCAAAGGGAGTTATCATAGTTAATGTTTATGGCCAGAGCGCGGACATGGCGCCTCTTATGGCCATTTGCGACAGGTATGGGGTGCCGGTGATAGAGGACGCGGCCGAATCATTAGGGGCGACTTACCGGGACAAGGCGAGCGGCACACTGGGCAAAGCTGGTGTTTACTCATTTAACGGCAACAAGATTATTACCACTTCCGGCGGCGGGATGCTGGTGTCCGACGATCCTGAAGCTGTGGAAAAAGTTCGCTTCTGGGCGACCCAGGCACGGGATCCGGCCAGGCATTATCAACACAGCGAAGTCGGTTATAACTATCGCTTGAGCAATGTACTGGCTGCCATAGGGAGGGGCCAACTACGGATTCTGGCGGAGCGCGTAAAGGCCCGCCGTGCCATTTTTGAAAACTATCTGGCTGCCTTGGCCGATATAGACGGGTTTGATTTTATGCCGGAAGCTTCATTTGGTACGTCAACCAGGTGGTTAACCACTTTGACAGTCAGCCCGGAGCGTTGTGGCGTAACAGCGGAGCAGCTTATCGACGCGCTTGCCAGGCAAAATATCGAAGCCCGCCCCGTTTGGAAGCCTTTGCACCTGCAGCCTCTTTTTAAAGGCTGCGATTATTACCCGTATGAACTAAACAACAGCATTTCAGACCGTTTATTTGCCAAAGGGCTTTGTTTGCCATCAGGCTCTAGTCTGTCCACAGAGGATCAGTGCCGGGTGATTGATTGCATCAGAAAACGCCTTGCGGCTTCAATATAGTTATGGTTTAACAGGCTTTGGAGATGATTATATAGTGAAAAGGATAATCAGTTTTGTCACCATGGTTGCAATTGATATCCTTATAGTCAACCTGGCCCTTTATTTAGCCCTATTGCTTCGCTTTGATGGCGCTATCCCCTCCACTTACATAAATGGAGCCATTAAAATTGTTCCTCTGTCCACTTGTATTTATATCGTATCTTTTTATTCTTTCCGCCTTTATAAACGCCTTTGGCAGTATGCGAGCGTGGGAGAACTGTTATCCATTGTACTGGCTACCGTGGTTGGATCCATGGCCAGCATCTCTGTGGCCTATTTTCTTATGGAGCCTGGTTTATTTCCCCTGCCGCGCAGTGTGGCTATTTTGTGGACTATCTTGGTCATAGCATTGATCGGCATTTCCCGTTTTTCACTGCGCATTATTAGTGAGTACCGTATGCCTTATTTGAGCTCTCCCCGTGGACAGGCAGTTTTAATCATTGGTGCGGGTGATGCAGGCGCTATGGTAGCCCGTGAATTTCACAACCGCGTTTCTGACAACGGAGCGGAGCCAGCCGGCTTCATTGACGATGATCCTGCCAAGCAGGGACGCAGGCTTTATGGCCTGCCTGTTCTGGGTACCAGGGAAGATATTCCGAGGCTGGTAGAAGCTTTGAATATTGCTGAAATAGTAATTGCTATGCCATCAGTTAAAGGTAAAGAGCTTCAAAAAATCGTGAAAATCTGCCAGATCACGAGCGCCAGACTGCGGATAGTGCCGGGTATCTACGACCTGATTGAAGGAAAGATCAAAGTGGATCTCATTCGTGAGGTAAGGATTGAAGATATTCTGGGCAGGGAATCTGTACAGGTTGACCTTGAGGCCATTGCCGGCTACTTAAACGGTGGAGTGGTCCTGGTAACCGGAGCCGGGGGATCAATAGGCTCGGAGCTTTGCCGCCAGGCAGCCTGCTTTCGGCCAAAGCTCATAGTATTATTGGGACACGGGGAAAACAGCATTTACTATATACACCAGGAGTTGGTTCAGACATTTCCCGAGGCCAGGTTTGTCCAGTCAATTACTGACGTTAAGGACAAAGAGGCGATTGACCGTGTTTTTTATACTTATCGCCCGTCAGTCGTTTTTCACGCGGCAGCTCATACACACGTGCCTTTGATGGAACTAAACCCTCCGGAAGCAATTAAGAACAACATTATTGGCACTAAGGTGGTGGCGGAGGCGGCTGACAAGTATGGGAGCAAGGCTGTTATCCTTATTTCCACGGACAAGGCTGTCAATCCCACCAGTATAATGGGCGCTTCCAAGCATGTGGCAGAAATGGTGGTCCAGGAGATGGCCAGCTGGAGCAAAACAGTGTTTACAGCAGTACGTTTCGGCAATGTTTTGGGCAGCAGCGGCAGTGTGGTGCCATTATTCCAGCGGCAGATAGCCGCCGGTGGCCCGGTAACCGTGACTCACCCGGATATGACCCGTTACTTTATGACCATTCCCGAAGCGGTGCAGCTGGTGATCCAGGCGGGAGCTATGGCTAAAGGCGGTGAAATTTTCGTCCTGGACATGGGAGAACCGGTTAGGATTGTTGATCTGGCCCGGAATATGATTACCCTGTCCGGCTATGAGCCAGATAAAGATATTGAAATTTGTTATACAGAAGTGCGTCCGGGCGAAAAGCTTTTTGAAGAGCTGCTCACAGCCGGTGAAGGTATGAATACTACCGCTCATGAAAGAATTTTCATTGCCAGGCCGGAAAAATTTGACTCGGAAAGGCTTGAGCGTTTATTGATAATGATCTACCAGCCTGAGATGTGGGCGGATATGATCGGGGTGGAAAACCTGCTGCGCCTTGTTTTGCCTGATTTTAGAGTATGCGAGAAACAGAAGCTTACCCGTGTTGGGTAGAAGTTTTTAAATAAGATAGTCGATTACGCAGGAATTTTGTAATTATGTGTAGAATTTATTATTTATCAAATTTACTTTAATTTTACCGGGATACCTAAAGTTATGTCAAAAAAGAAGAAACCTTCGATAACAATAGAAAAAACGGCTATGAGTAAACAGCCCGAAATTACCTATACCCTTGCTTTTTGGGGGCTGGCAATTTTGTTGTTCCTCCCACCATATTTTCGAGGACTTTATTTTCAGTCAGATCAGGAATGGGCTCTAATTTTTGCTGCCGTTGTTTTCTGGTTTGCCTGGCTCTGGAAATGGTATAAACGGGACTATAGCTTTATATCAAGTCCGCTTGATTATTTTGTCTTGCTCCTTCCGGTACTGTATTTGAATTCTGCTTTGCAGGCTGTCAATTATGGTTGCGCGGTGGACGAGGTTGTAAAGACGGTATTGTATTTTTTGGTTTACTGGTTGTCTGTAAAGCTGAGCAGGGATGAGACCGATGTCGCTACTATTCTCAAAGTCATTTACATAAGTGCTGTAGGTGTGGCGCTGGCCGGGCTGGCGACTGCTGCCGGAATAATCTATATTAAAGACGGCTTCATGATTGGCAGAATTTTTTCCACCTTTCAGTACCCCAATGCCCTTGCCAGTTTCCTGGCTGCGCTGACAATTATAGGGATCTATCTCTGGTTAGCGGCCGGCTGGCCTAAAACTGGGAAAAGCAGTAAAAAGGAAACTCTAAAGAATACTCTCGGTTGGTTGAACTCAATTAACATTAGCCAGTTCCTTTACGCGTCGGGCAACTTTTTAATCTTTACAGTGCTGCTTGGGACAAAGTCTAACGGTGGTCTGATCGTTTTCGCAATAATATTCGTAATTTATATGATCGGTTTGCCGAAAGGCAATAAGATAAAAGCTATTTCTCATTTTGTTATGTTTGGTGTGCCTTCTCTCATCGCTATCTGGCTGTTTTTATCCACTGTTGTTGACAATAGAGCTGGCGCATTGCTGTGGATCCTTTTTGGGCTGGTATTGACACTGGCTGGTCAGTGGTTATATGAGCTTGGAGATAGAAAAAGCTGGCTTGAGTGGATCAGTATCCATAAAAACAAGGTCATATTAGCTTCAATAATACTATTTGTTGCCGCAGTCGCTTCATTCTTGTTATTAAATGGCGACGCCGGTATACTTGAAAAGATTAAAACAGGACTTCGTTTAAGAAATCTCACCGAGCGTTCCATATTCTACAAAGACGCGCTCAGTATGATCTTGGACCGTCCCTATCTTGGCTGGGGTGGGGGCGGTTGGAAGGAAGCCTATCGCACCTACCAGAGTTATTTATATGTATCCAGTCAGGTACACAGTTATTATGTACAAGTAGCGCTTGAAACGGGGATACTTGGCATAATCGCGTTAATTGGAATTTGGGTGAGTTTCTTCATAACCTCCTTTAGAGCATACTTCAGCCGGCAAGATCATGAAACAAGACTGCTTGTTTGGACTGTTACCATGGCGGCTCTGTTAATCGGCTTACACGCTGCTATAGACTTAGACCTGTCTCTTTCAGCTCTGTCTCTCGTGCTGTTTTCAATGTTTGGGATTACCCGGGCTATTGGTATTTATTCGAGGGATCCTGAGAAAAATCCAGATAAAAATAAATCCTATAAGCCTCTAAATTACAAAATCTTTTTAGGTTTTACCATCCCAACTGTTTTAATCATAGTATGTACATCTTGTCTGGCAGCGTCTAATAGCTTTGCCAGTCAGGCTGATAAATATCTAGTTAATCAGGACATCGAACCCGGTACCGTTTACCTGCAAAAAGCAATAGCATATAATCCGCTAAAAGCAGAACTTCATTTTAATCTATCTCAAGTCTATAAATATCAAGGCAAGGCCGAGGAAAGTCTGGCTGAGGCCAGGATATCTGTGGATAATAGCAAGTATAACCCAGAAAACCACATGAATCTGGCTAAACAATATCGTTATTTAGGAAGGGTTAAGGAAGCTGTGGATTGTTCTGAAAAAGCAGTCCGACTGGCCCCATATATGATCGAGTCTTACGAAGGACTTGCAGGTGTCTACCTGACTGCGGGAATTAACGAACTGGGTGTGGGCAACCTGGAAACAGCTAAGATGTATTTTGATAATACAGTTAAAATACCAGCAACGCTTGATGAGAAGATGGGCAGCCTTGACGATGAGAGGAAAAAACTATGGAAAGACGCTCCTTACCTGGCACCAACACCTGAAATATTAGTGAAATTAGGGGCGGCCCGATATTTTCTCAGAGACTGGGATGCAGCTGAGTCGAACCTTCTAGAGGCTCTAAAGAATGATAACACAAGTGAAGAAGCAATGCTTTGGTTATGTATTTTAAAAGATAAGCAGGGGAAGGGCGCAGAGGTTAAACAGATTTTAGAAAAGATTGTCGAGAATAACCCGCAAATAAATAATACATATAAGGGGTTGACACAGCTCCCTTTGATTGAGTAAATGGCGGTTTGTATACAGTAGGACGGGCAGGGTGAAACGGAAAAATATGGATTGTTTTTTCGGCCCGAGCAAGAGCGGGCTTTAATTTTTTAACATAAAAATATACTTATTTGATTGGGAAGGGGTATTGAAATTTTTTAGGGCATTTTGGCGCTACCGCGGATTTATTTTTGGTACGATCAAGAGATTTCCATATTGTTAAGCCAACTTTGCTTGAAATGTTGACAGAAATGCTTAATTTACAGGAGAAGCTTTATGAGACATATGAGAAATACAATAATTACTTGGAAAAAACAGGTTCTTACAGACTTGAAGTTTTTTAACCCCTGGTCTCTGATTAAAAATATGTGGACTTATCGCGACTTGATCCTGCAATTTATATACCGGGATTTTATGATCAAATATAAAGGGTCTTATCTTGGTTTTGTATGGTCTCTGGTTAACCCTTTACTAATGATAGCTGTATATACTTTTGTTTTTAATTTTGTCTTTAAAAGCAAATGGAATGTGACAATTAGTGATAGTAGGTTTGAGTTTTCTTTAACACTTTTTTGTGGTTTGATTTTTTTTACAATATTCAATGAATGCGTAAATAGGGCGTCAGGTATAATCTTATGTTATCCGAGCTATGTAAAAAAAGTAGTATTTCCATTGGAAATCTTGCCAGTGGTAATTATGGGAAGCTCGTTGATACATGCAGGTATTAGCATAGGTATTTTGCTTATAGCGGCAATGTTTTTTTTGAATATTTTCTCGTGGACCATCATTTATCTTCCATTAATTCTATTCCCATTAATTATCTTGACACTTGGTCTAAGTTGGATGCTGGCATCGTTAGGTGTTTATATTCGTGATGTGGGATATACTGTAGGTATTTTTACGCAAATCCTTTTCTTTTTGACGCCTATTTTTTATCCTATAGATATAATTCCTTCAAAATACCAATTTATTTTAAGGTTCAATCCTTTAACAACAATAATTGAAGATAGTAGGCGTATCCTTCTTTGGAATCTAGAACCAGAATGGAAATGGTTGATATTAATTACAGTATTTTCATTGTTAGTAAATCAATTGGGTTATTTTTGGTTTATGAAGACCAAGAAAGGGTTTGCAGATGTCATATGAAATTATAGTCTCTTTAAATAGCGTAGGTAAATGTTATCACATTTATAACACCCCGGGGGATCGTTTAAAGCAAACCATTTGGCGAAAAAAAAAATATTATAAAGAATTCTGGGCATTAAAAGGTATTTCTTTTGATATAAAAAAAGGCGAGGCTATCGGAATCGTTGGAAGGAATGGCTCCGGGAAAAGTACCCTTCTTCAAATTATTGCAGGTATCCTGTCTCCTACTGAAGGGGAGGTTCAGGTGAATGGAAGGGTAGCACCCTTGCTTGAGCTTGGCAGCGGCTTTAACCCGCAATTTACAGGCAGGGAGAATATCTTTTTAAATGGGAGCATCTTAGGGATTTCCCGGGAGGAAATGGAAAAGCGGTTTGATGATATTGTAGCTTTGTTTGATTCATTTTTGACTTCAATTTTGACTTG
>CAZJGV010000029.1:0-20886 GCA_964545615.1 uncultured Pelotomaculum sp. | reverse complement strand
TCAGTGAGTGTCCCGTTTTGTAAAAGAAAGGCTGGCCGCCCAGCCGGACAACCTCGTCTACCAGGGATTGAGAGCACTTGACTTCGATTATTGCTTTTGAGCCGGGGTGTTTAGCCATGATTTCCCGCCAGTACAAGCACATCAAAATATCTCCCCAGATGATTCCCCCGGACTCGTCCACCACGCCGATCCTGTCGGCGTCACCATCAAAGGCCAGGCCCAGGTCCGCGCTATTTTCTGTTATAGTTTTTCTCAGTTCAGTGAGGTTTGCCGTCTTGACCGGGTCAGGTTGGTGGTTGGGAAATGAGCCGTCTGACTCACAGTACAGCGGAATTACCTCACAGCCCCACGCTGCCAGAACTTGCTGTGCAAATAGCGATGCGGTCCCATTGCCACAGTCCACCACGACTTTCAACTTGCGGGGGCCGAGCTGAATCTTTTCTTTGAGCATCGCCAGGTAGGGAGGCGCCACATCAAGCTCTTCCAGTTGTCCGGCGCCTGAAGTGAAACTCCCCGCAATCATAATGTCTTTCAGTTTTTGAATTTCATCACCATAAATGGTTCCGCCCCCAAGGGCGAGTTTAAAGCCGTTTTCGTCCGGCGGGTTGTGGCTTCCTGTAATCATAACTCCCCCGTCTAGGCCTAAGTGAACCCTGGCGTAGTAAAGGATTGGTGTGACAACCAGCCCTATGTCGATGACGTCACAGCCAACTGCCAGCAGGCCGCTGATAATAGCGTCCCGCAGCCGGGCCGAACTCATCCGGTTGTCCCGGCCCACTAAAACCTTGTTGGATCCGGATTCCTTAACATAAGTACCAAAGGCTTTGCCAAGCAGTTCCACGGTTTCGTTGGTCAAGTCACTTTCAGCAACGCCGCGGATGTCGTACTGGCGAAAAATTTGCGGGTTTATTACCGTCATTTTACAGACCTCCTTTTTATATGTACAGATCAAAGTAACTTGTCGAAACCTTGATCATTCAATGCCTGCACGACCTTTTTTATCTCCTGGGCCCGGTTTTTATGGCAAATTAGCAGGCTGTCATTGTCATTAATAATAATCAGATCTTTGACTCCTAACAGCGCCACGGCCTTGTCCTTGGAAGCAACATAGGTATTGACCGTATCCAGTAAAACCCCTTCGCCCTGAAGGAAGTTGCCGTCTTCGTCCTTTTCAGCGTATCTTTCCAGGGCGGTCCAACTCCCGATGTCATCCCAACCGAAGTCGCATGGTATGACGAAAACGTTGTCGGCTTTTTCCATGATACCAAAATCAATAGATACTTTTGTTAGTCCCGAGTACACTGTTTTAACCGTTTTTTGGTACTGGTCCGTTCCCAGGTTGTCTCCGATCTCCTTAAGCCCTTCTGCAAGCGAGGGGAGGTGTTTTTCTATCATGCCGCGGATCATATCGATGCGCCAGACAAACATGCCGCTGTTCCAGAGGTATTCCCCGCTGGAGAGGAACTCCAGGGCGCGGGCGCGGTCCGGCTTTTCCATAAAGCGGACGGCCCGGTAGGCCGGTATCCCGGCAAAGTTATCAGCCAACTCGCCGCGGTGAATGTAGCCGTACCCGGTTTCAGGGCTGTGGGGGGTGATACCAAGGGTAACGATTTTATCTCCCCGGCCTGCGGTGGCTGCGGCGCTTCTCAGGACTTCCTGAAAATAGCGCACGTTACCGATATAATGGTCGGCAGGCAGAACTATCATGACCTCCCGGGGGTTTTTTTGCCCCAGGACCAGGGCAGCCAGGCCTATGGCTGCGGCCGTGTCCCGGCCAAAAGGCTCAATGATGATGTTTTCTTCGGGCAGTTGCGGGACCTGCGCCAGGATGATCTCTTTAAATTCCGCACCAGCCACGACATAGGTGTCCGATATTCCGACCAGGTCTTTGATCCTTTCTACGGTCAACTGCAGCATGGTCTTTTCTCCAATAAGATTTAAAAATTGCTTCGGCTTGGCCATTCTGCTGCGGGGCCAGAACCTCTCTCCCCTGCCGCCTGCCATAATAACTGCGAAAGGCACAGTAATCCCCCCTTCCAACTAAATACAATTATACCATACAGCCTGGAGGTATATACTAAGATTGGTATAATTACTTATCATGAGTAAATATTTAGCACAGAAATCCTTTGTCTGGGAACTATTTTTATGCACCAATAGAAGGAGGCAATAAATATAAAACCATATCCTCTTATATTTAAGCGCGTATTTAAAGAAAGAATATGGGGCGGTTCCAGATTAGAGCAAATCTATAATTGCAAAAACCCAAAAGGACATATTGGGGAAGCGTGGATTGTATCTGATTATCCTGAAGGTAAAAGCCCAATCATGAACGGGGAACTTTCCGGAAAATTATTAAATGAAGTAATGAAAACACACCCAGAATGGTTTTCCCGGTTCCATTTAGAAAAATTTCCACTCCTGGTTAAGCTGCTGGATGCAAATGATAATTTATCTGTTCAAGTGCATCCCAGTGATGAATATGCTAAGATGAATGAGCAGGGTGGAAATGGTAAAACAGAATGCTGGTATATCATAGATTCAACTCCAGGCGCCGAGATAATAATCGGTCACCGGGCCAAAGACAGGAGAGAATTTACGGAACTGGCAAGAGAGAATCGATGGGATGAATTGTTGGTACGAGTTCCTGTTAAAGCAGGAGAGTTTTTCTTTATTCCCAGTGGTGCGGTACATGCCTTAGGGAAAGGAGTATTATTACTGGAAGTTCAGCAAAGCTCAGATATAACTTATCGAATTTATGACTACGATAGAATTGGACTTGATGGCAATAAGAGGGAATTGCATCTGGAAAAAGCTATTGATGTTATCAAATTTAATGGGGGGGATTATCCAGCTGTACCTAATGCAGTCAGGGAGAATGATCTTGTAAAAACAACTTTAGTATCATGTGAGTACTTTACTGTGGAAAAATGGACAGTAGAAGATATGCATGTTTTTAATTCATTAGATGTGTTTGTGCTAATTTGTATAGTTAATGGTAAAGGGCAGCTAATATATGCGGATGGTTTAATAAATTTGACAAAAGGCAGTAGTATTATGGTTCCGGCTGGCATGGGTGAATATAAAATTCTGGGTAAGATTGAAGCAATCGCATGCTATATTAATACATTTAATTCAGTTGGAGGTAAGCCATGAAGATAGCCATGCTTTCTCCCATAGCCTGGAGAACTCCCCCGGTTGGGTACGGACCCTGGGAGCGGGTGGTATCCCTGCTGACCGAGGGACTTGTTGCCAGGGGGATTGACGTCACTCTTTTCGCCACGGCCGACTCTGTAACGCAGGCGAAGCTTCACGCCATCGCGCCGGCGCCCTACGAAGAGGACAAGACCCTTGACCCAAAGGTTTGGGAGTGCCTGCATATATCCGAGCTGTTTGAAAGAGCGGGGGATTTCGATTTGATTCATAATCATTTTGATTTTTTGCCCCTCACTTATTCAGGGCTGACGGACACCCCGGTGCTGTCCACCATCCACGGGTTTTCTTCACCGCAGATCCTTCCTGTGTACAGAAAATACAACCAAAAGACTTACTATGTATCTATAAGCAACGCCGACCGCTCGCCGGAGCTTGACTATATTGACACTGTCTACCACGGGATCGACCTGGAAAACTTTACTTTTCAGGAGACACCAGGGGACTATCTGCTGTTTTTCGGCCGCATTCACCACGATAAAGGGGCCGCGGAGGCTATCCAAATTGCTGGGGAGACCGGGATGAAGCTGATTCTGGCGGGTGTTATACAGGATGTGGATTATTATAGGGCAGCCGTTGAACCCCACCTTGATGGCATCAGGATCAGGTATGCGGGTGTTGCGGGGCCGGAACTCAGAAATAAGCTGCTTGGCGGAGCGAAAGCTCTGCTCCACCCGATCAATTTCAATGAGCCCTTCGGGCTCTCTGTGGTGGAGGCGGGCGCCTGCGGAACGCCTGTTGTGGCTTTCAGCAAGGGCTCCATGCCGGAGATCATCGAAAACGGAGTCAACGGTTTCCTGGTGAACGACGTTTATTCCGCAGCAGAGGCGGTGCGCAGCCTGGAGGAGATATCCCGCCAGAAGTGCAGAACGATAGTGGAGGAAAGATTTTCAAGAGCACGCATGGTGGAAGATTATATAGGCGTTTATTATAAAATCATCGATAAAAAAAAGTATAGATGCGGGGAGATTTTGCCATGAGCTCTTTAAAAAGGGAGTCGGTTGTCAAGCGGTACGCCGGGAACCCGATCCTGACCAGGGATGATGTGCCCTACCCTGTGGCCACGGTTCACAACGCGGGTGTAGTGAAAGCAAATGGCCGTTATATGATGGTTTTCCGCTCGCATCTCTTAAACGGCCGCTCCATCCTGGGCCTGGCTGAAAGTGCAGACGGCTATTCCTTTAAAGTACGGCCCGAGCCTTTCATGATCCCGTCGCGGGACGGGATTTTTAGCGAGTACGAGGAGTACGGCGTTGAAGACCCGCGCATCTGCCTGATTGACGGTGATTATCTGATCACCTACAGCGCCTATTCCAGACACGGGGTGAGAATCGGCCTGGCCAGGACCAGGGATTTTGTAAACGTCGAGAGAATTTCCCTGATCACTCAGGCGGATCTGCGCAACGTGGTGCTCTTCCCGCAGAAGTTCGGCGGGCGTTACGTCCGGCTGGACCGTCCCCACTCCGAAATCAGTCCCTGGTCCATGTGGATTTCCTACTCACCAGACCTTATTCACTGGGGAGACTCAAAGGTCCTGGTAAAGCCGGCCGGCTACCACTGGGATGAAATGAAAATAGGCCCCGGCGCCACACCTTTCAGGACAGAAAGCGGTTGGCTGAACATCTACCACGGCGTCTTTCACACGATGGACGGGGCTGTATACAGGCTGGGTGTGATCCTGCATGACTTGCACGACCCATCGCAGATCCTGGGTGTGGCAGACGAGTGGATTCTCCAGCCGGAAGATCCCTGGGAGATTACGGGTTATGTGCACAACGTGGTCTTTACCTGTGGCGCAGTTCCGGAGGAGGACGGCACAGTAAAGATTTACTGGGGCGGCGCGGACAAAGTCATGTGCGCCGGCACCGCCCGCATCAGTGACCTTATTGCCATGTGCATGGAAAAGCCAAGGAGTCCCTTCTAAGCTATAAACTTCTCCATCCGGCGGCTCGACCACCTTGCCGCAGATCCGCCAAAACCGGCATTCGGTTGTCCTAACGCTTAACTTGGTATATAATTCTAGTTGCACATTGGTATTAATAAGATACAGAAAATTCCGATAATGGGAGGGGAAGATTATTGCATCAAAAAGGAATAAACCCGTGTTTTATCAGTTCATATGTACCGAAAGAGTGTGGAATTGCTACATTCACGCATAATTTATTCACTTCCTATCAAAACCAGTATGCATCAGCCGGAAAAATTATAGCGGTAGATGGACTTCCCTCGGGTGACTACCCCACGGAGGTCGATTTTGTCTTTGACAAAAATAAAGTATCAGACTATACCACAGCCGCCGGGCACATCAATGCAAGCGATATACAGGTGGTCAACTTGCAGCACGAATTTGGCCTGTTTGGCGGCCCGGAGGGCCGCCATATTGCACGGCTGCTGGAAAAGCTGAAAAGACCGGTCGTTACGACCATCCACACGGTATTACAACAACCCACCCTCGGTTATTACACCTCCCTCATTGAGGTTATCCAGCGCTCCCAGCGGGTAGTCGTAATGAGCAACAAAGCGATAGAAATTCTTAGAGAAATTTACTACGTGCCCCCGGAAAAGATTGTAATGATACCACATGGTGTGCCCGACCTTCCTTTTGTCGAGACGGAGCCTTTTAAAAAGGAACTGGGCCTGGCCGGCCGCTTGGTGCTTCTTTCTTTTGGCCTGCTGAGCCCCGGGAAAGGGTTTGAGTTGGTCCTGGAAGCCCTGCCCGAAGTTGTCCGCAACCACCCCGATTTGCTGTACATAATACTTGGAAAAACCCACCCGGAAGTAGCTAAGATCCACGGGGAAAGATACCGGGAGAGCCTCCAAAAATTGACCCGCGAGAATAAGCTGGAAAATAACGTGCTGTTTATCGATAAATTCGTGACTTACGAAGAACTGTATAACTACATCAGTGCTTCCGATGTGTATGTAACCCCCTATCACTCTCAGGAGCAGATAACCAGCGGGACGCTGGCGTATGCTGTTGCGCTGGGCAAGGTGGTGGTCTCCACCCCCTACCATTACGCTCAGGAAGTGCTTGCCGAAGACCGTGGTCACCTGGTGCCCTTCAATAACCCGAAAGCGCTGGCCGGGACCCTGAGCGGGATTTTATCCCACAAGGAGGACATGCAGAAGACGCGCCGGGCCGCTTACGAATACGGGCGCTCGATGATCTGGTCCAGGGTAGCCGAACTTTACCACGGTTTGTTTAAAGAAGTTTACAAAGAATTCTCGCTGAATAAGCTGCAGAAAATAAGCGTAGTCTACAAGAGCAGCCAGGATTATCTGAGAAGAAGCAATTTGTACAGGATGTTTGAGAACCTGACTGACAATACAGGCATCTTTCAGCACACCAAGTACGGCATCCCCGATCTGAAGCACGGCTATTCCGCCGATGATGTAGGGAGGGCGCTGGGGATTATTGTGAAGGTAGCCCGCTTTGACAATGAGCCCGGGTGTTATCAATTGGCGAAAAAATACCTGGCCTTTCTCCTTTATGTACAGAAGGAGGACGGGCGGTTCCATAATTTTGTAGGCTACGACCGGCGGATTTTGGACGAAGACGGTGGTGATGACACCTTCGGCCGCGTGCTGATGGGACTGGGCAGCGCCGTCGTCTTGAGCACGGACCTGTCTGTGACCGTTCTGGCCAAGGAGATATTCGACCGGGCCATAGCCGGCAGGCAAACAGGACTACCGTTATCCACCTATCCAAAAGCGATGGCTTATGGCATTTGTGGATTATCAGACTATCTGAAGAAATTTCCTGAGGCGCCGGAGGCGAATGAATTGCTCAGGGCAGGGGCGGACTACCTGGTCAAACTCTACCAAGACAATAAAAGGCCTGATTGGGATTGGTTTGAGCCCTCTGTTACCTACGCTAACGCCAAGCTGCCCTTCGCCCTGATGAAGGCGCACAGCATCCTGAGAGACGAAGTTTATCTGACTACGGCACTGGCGACATTAAAATTCCTAACCAGCATCCAGTACAACGGCACTTACTTCGACATAGTGGGAAACAAGGGCTGGCTGGTTAAAGGGGGGGAGAAGGCTTCCTTTGATCAGCAGCCCATTGAGATTGGCTGCCTCGTAGAAGCTTACTGCGAAGCCTTGCGCCTGACCCAAAACGAAAACTACCGCGACCTGGCGAACAAGGCCTTCCGCTGGTTTTTCGGTAAAAACTGCCGGGGAGTGCCGGTGTATAACCTGAAGGATGGCTATCCTCTGGACGGTCTAACCGAGACTGGCGCCAACGCTAACAGCGGCGCAGAATCAGTGTTGGTGTTTGCCCAAGCGATAATGTGCTTGAAAGATGTTAGCATACGCAAAAAGCTGTTCGAAAGACAAACTTAAACATTTAATTATTTATTACTTAACGGGGGTTCTGTCCATGAGCGTTGAGCAGTCACAAGATTTAGAGGCGCTCTTCAACGAAAGCATTAAAGGTGCTGTCGAGCAGGCGAAGGTGTTCAAAGAAATAGATGTGGTAATCGGCATCCCTTTTTATAACGAGAAGGATATCCTGCCGGAAGTGCTGAAGGTGTTGGACGAGGGATTGGCCGGCCTTCAGTACTCGTACAAGTCTTTAATTGTCTGTGTGGGGGATCCCATAGGCGCCAAAATGCTGGAATCCATCAGGCAAATTGATTTAAAAGCTCCCCACCTGGCCTTCTTAATGAAGCCCGGGAGCAACGGCAGGGGGAACAGCATCAGGGCAATTTTAGAAATAGCCAATATTCTGGAGGCGGACGCGGTTATATTTGCGGCTGATCTGGCCCGGGAGGAAGGCAGGGGGCTGCAGTCCGACTGGATCAGACGCCTGATAGAGCCCATCAGGGAAGAATATGACTTCGTGGTGACATCTTTCCAGAAGCATTATTTTGAAGACCTTTTAGGAAGCTTGTTTACAGCTCCGCTGCTGGAGGTATTTTACGGGTACAACATCAAGGGGTCTTTGAGCGGTGTTTATGCCATATCCCACGACACGGTGGAGGATTTTTGCGCCGATATAAAATTCTGGTGTGACATCACGCGGGAATACGGTATCGACCCCTGGCTGGTGACCCGGGCTATGCGCTGGAATAAAAAAATCTGCGAGGTGGAATTCGGCGCCAAGCTGGAAGAAATCTCGCTTGAAAAGCTAAACTACATTTTTAAAGAAAACGCCAGGGCTTTGTTTGAATGTATAAAGAGGGATGAAGACTACTGGAGCGGCAACAGGCTCATCATCAGGACGCCCGATATTTACCGCAGCAAGACCAATGATCTGCCCTACAAGCCGACCTACTCCACCCGGGACCTCACCCTGTTCAGGTACAGCTACGTCCAGTATAAGAACCTTTATGACAACACCTACTACGACTATCTTTACGAAGGCATCGAGGACATCGATTCGATACCGGAAAAAGACTTCAGAATAGAAGGGAAAATCTGGGCTGAGATCGTATACCACCTGTTGCTCAAGTACTGGTTTGCCAGCGGCGTATGCAAGGACGATATCTTGGGCGCACTCACTTTTGCCTTTAGCGGGAGGGTGTCCAGCTTAATTGATTGCATTCAGTCGGTGGAGGAACAACTGGGTGGCATTAAAAACGCCGATGTTAGTTTTATTGTTTCAAGTGAGGTGGCATCGGTAAAAGAAGAACAAAGAAAAGATTTTCTAAGGCTGAGGGAGAATTTTGTGCTGATGTGGGGTCAGAAGGATCTGGAAACGAAGCCGCCCCTTATCCCGGCCGACTACCTAGAATTCATACCAGGCATACCAATTGTTCTGCCCAAAAGCATAGAGGGGCGGAAAGGCAAGGTTGTGTTTTCAGAAGAAATGTTCAACCGCCTCCAGTCCCGTTACCAGGAAGCTTTCGGTTCCTTTATCCACGACGGGCTGGAAACGTCGGGAAACGCCGATTCCGGAACGATAATCAAGCGTATGAAAGAATTCATGAGCGAATTGGAAAAGACTATGGAATGGCTGCTGCCGGGGAACCTGTACACAGAGGAAGGAACAGAGCAGGTAGTAGACAAACTTTTCCGGTCGTTTCACTCTCCCAGGACCTATTCCATTAAAGATGAGGTTTTCAGGGATATGCTGATCCGCTTCCCGCCGCTCAATGTGATGATCCCGGCGGGATGCAAGACCCCCAGGCAGCTCATTAAAAAAATGGACGGCAGGTATGCCGTCAGTCTTGCCAACCTGGTTGAGACCAGGAAGTACGGGGACAGGTCGGCGCTTCTGTGGATGCTTGACAATTTGAGACCGGACGGAATGGAAGAGGTGGAGATCAAGCCGATCATACTGGGCAAGAAGGTACTAGACGATACGGTGAAGCTGGGGAATATCTCCGACCTCAACAAACTAACTTCCAGGATTGTGGTCAGACCTCTGAATAAAGGTATGGGGGGGGACTACCCGAAGCTGCGCTTCTGCCTCTTTTTAGTCAGGCACGTTATGATCGCCGAAAACTACGACATCCTTTGGCGAACTTACGCCAGGGAGAGAAAAAACCTGGGTGGTAAGATCCGCAATTCCCTTATTGGGCGTTACGAGACCACTGCCTTCTCCCCGCACAATATATTTGAAAACCTCCACCACCGCGCGCTGGTCGGACAGTTCCGGGCGTTGTCACAGAGGCTGGCTGACGCCGGTCACAACGAAAGGGCACGGTTGATAAATATTATGTGCGACGGCTACGGCTTAAGTCAGATCCTTGCCGACGGCACATTTCTGCCGTGCTCGGCCTGGAGTTGGGCCAGTTACAGCTACAAGGGCGGCAAGGGTGTTCCCACCCCGCTTTCCAGCCACGTCGAGGAGAAGTGGTTCAACCACGAATTCCTGGAGGAAGTATATGAAGAGTTGGGCTACGACCAGCCCGAGATCATGAAGATGGTGATCCAGCTCATCGGTGAGGGCAGGGCCAGCGAAAACCTTTTGGACGTCCTTATGGGCATAAGGCCAAAAGATGTGAATGTAGTTGTGCAGGAATCTCAGAATTACCCGCCGGCGATGCCCCTGGTCAGATACGCTGGCAATCCGGTGCTGAGTCCAATCAAAGAGCACCCGTGGGAAAGCAAGTATGTCTTAAACACGGCGGCCTTCCGGGTGAAAGACAGGGTCTACCTTCTCTACCGGGCGTACGGAGATGATGATGTGTCACGGATCGGGCTGGCCGTAACGGACGGCTACAATGTGCTGGAGAGGTTGCCGGAGCCTGTGTTCGTGCCACAGGACAGGACGGAAAAAAAGGGTGTCGAAGACCCGCGGGTGACCATAATCGACAATAGGATATATATGCTTTACACCGCCTACGACGGTAACATTGCGCAGATCTCGGCCGCCGCTATCATGCTGGAAGACCTGTTAAACAAAAGGTTTGACAAGTGGGAAAGAAAGGGCCTTGCCTTTCAGGACATCTGGGACAAGGACGCAATACTGTTTCCGGATAAAATTAACGGCAAATATATAATCTACCACCGGATAGAGCCCAGCATATGGGTGACGCACCTGGATAAGATCGAGTTTCCGGCTCCCAAAGAAAAGCACTCCATTATCCTGGGGCCGCGTTCGGGACGGATGTGGGACTCCTTAAAGATAGGCGCAGGCTCCCAGCCCATCAAGACCAAATACGGCTGGCTGCTTATTTACCACGGTGTAGACCGGAACAGGGTGTACCGACTGGGCGTTATCCTGGCCGACCTCGCCAATCCGGAGCGCCTGCTCTACCGTTCGCCAAACCCGGTCCTGTCTCCGGAAACTGAGCATGAGATCGGCAGGGAAGGGGAGAGTTGGGTGCCAAATGTCGTTTTCACCTGCGGTGCGGTACCGGCTAATGATAAGGAAGTGCTGGATGCCGGGGACGAAATCCTGGTTTATTACGGCGCCGCAGATACCCACATATGCCTTGCCACTGGTCTGGTCGGCGATCTTATACCGGAATCTGTGAGGCAGGAATTAGAGGAAAAGGGTGATTGGTAAATGGATACAAGTGTACCAGAGTATTGATAAATTTTTAGAAGTGATCCCTGATATTAAAATTGTTTTATGTATGATTGTAGTTTATAATTTGGAAAGAGAAACAGGTTTAAGGACTATTTTATAATCTGCCTTTATTTTTCGTTTTGCTTTTTATTTGATTCGCCCGGAATTACTGTAAAAAGGGGAGTTTTAGTGAATAATCCGCGTGTGCTTTTAATTTTATTTGCTGTTGCTTTTCTTGCCATTCAGGTAATAAGCTTCCTGGGTGGGATAGCCAAGCATGAAGAGAAGATGGCGAAGCTGGAAAAACAGCTGGTTCAGTTTGAAACAAAAGGAGCGTATATTGATTTAAAGTCAGATCCGGCAGTAAAACTCAAAGAGGAGAAAGCAAGCTTTAGAGCTGAAACACTGAGTTTTATTGTTAAAGTTCTGGTCATTTCAGGAGCGACGGCGTTTGTATATGCCTTAATTAGAAGAGAACGAAAGAATAGGGGTGGATAAAGCGGCGTTGCCGCTTTTTTTTCTGGAGTTGGTATAAAATTAAAATCCGATAACAGAATATATCATGGACCTAGAATACGAACTGGGGGTAGAAAAGTGAGATTGGGCACACATGAGTTAATGGAGATGCGTGAAGTATTAAATGAATCGGTATGCATGATCGAACACTACGCCATGTATCTAAAGCATTGCCAGGACCCCGAACTGCGCAAGATACTAGAACGCCAGCTGCGGCACATGATTGACTCATACAACGCCAGGGTGAATCCAGCTCAGAGCCAGGGTATCGACACAACCGGGATCTCCCGGACGGCTATGGGAACTCGGCCAACCGGAACAACCATGGAAGGACGGCCGGAATACGGCATGCAGCATGTGCCGCCGGCGGTTACCAGTCCAGGCGCAACTTCTCTAAACGACCAAACCATTGCTACTGGCGCCATGGCTTTCCATAAAGGAGGCGCTGTCAGGTCCACAAATGCGGCTTTTGTATGCACAGACCCGCAGCTTCGCAGCTTTCTTTCTAACGCGGCGAAGTCTTGTGTTGAGATGGCCTGTGAAATGTTCCAGTATATGAATCAAAGAGGATCGTATCCCGTCCCTATGATGCAGCCCGCAATGACCCAGACACAGCAATTCCACCAGACTCAGGCGGGGCATTAAGCTGAAGGGGACAGGCCATTAACTTATTTATATCTTAATTATGTTTATATAGAAAATAAACAAGTTAATGACCTGTCCCCCTACCTTTAAAAGATGGCCAGCGCCAGGCCCAGTAAGACTACCCCCGCCGCGGCGAAGACAGCGAAAGACCTGGTTTTCCTATGTGCGGCGGTCAACTGCGTGAGCCTTTGTTCCATGGCGGCGACCTTCTGGTTGATTGTTTCCATTTTATCGGCTGAGGGCGCAACCACCTTCTTGTGGATGGTTGAGGCCAGCGATTTTACCAGTTCCGATTGCTGCTGTGGCTGCTCAGCTTTCATCGGGGGTTCCTCCCCCGGCCTGGTTAATAGCGTCTCTTAAGGCGGCCAGGATAACCAGAGGTAATTTTTGGACTTCTTTTTCAAGTACTTCGAGCCTCTCCATAAGTTCCGCCACTCTGACCTGGTTCTGAACCTCCAGTTCATCAAGACGCCCGGCTATTTTGGAGTTGCCCTCCAGCACAGGTTTGACCAGCCTTGTTTTTAAGCCTAGAAGGATGTCTGTGAGCATTTTCTGAATTATTTCATCACCTGCTTTTTCAACCAACCCATCAGTTTTTAAATTCACTACCGCACCTCCTTTTTTATTAAATTTTATTTACTACATCACTAAACAAACTGAGCAGCCTCATGGTTTCCCTGCGATTGTGCGCTTCCAACACGCTAAGGAAGCTTTTTTCTATTTCCTGTAAGAGATTCTTCTTTATTTCACCACTGGTGCGATAGCCCACTTCACCGATAATTCTCTTCAGTCGCTCGTCCAAAAGTCGTGCGTTTTCCACTGCTCATAACCTCCCGGCATTGAAAATTATGTTCCGGATATCTTTTAGCTTTCTTTTGGAGTCCCTTAGTATCTCCTGTGCCTGGCGCAGGTTCTTTTTGGACTCACCGGATAATCGCCCATCCAGGCAGCAGTCGCTTATTTTCCTGGTTGCTGAATCCAGGCTGGCGTAAAGCTCGTTTGCTTTGGCCAGGTAAAAGCTCCTGCCGCGGTAGGTTAAAATGCTTTGCTCCAAACTTTTTAACAGGGCGCCCATGCCACTTTCTTCCCCGGTGAGCCCTTGCAAGGCTGAAATCATAAAAATCTTGGGCTTGCTCCCGCCGGTTCTATCAGTATTTTTAGACCTTGCCAGTGAGTTCAGCACAAAATTATATACTGTTTCACGTTGGGAGGTGGTCAGGACATCGGCAAAGTTGACCACATAAAAGAAGTTGCCGCTTTCTTTAACAGAGTCTTCTTCCATACCGGAGCGACCAGGTTGCTGAGAGCAGAAAAACTCTTGATAGATATCCCTGTCCATCTGATTCAGGATGTGTTTGGCGTTTAGAAAAAACAGGTAGGCGTCGCCTTGCAGGATTGACCGGGCTGTTTTCTCGTAGTGGTGCTTGCGAATCCAGTCCAGGCCAGGAGTATCGACCAGAACCGCCAGTTCCAAAAAATCGGAGGGATGCTCAATTTCAACTTTTTCGATCATGAAGGTGCTATCTGGTCCCAGAGCGTTCCAAAAGGATTGATGCATAGCCGGAATCTCCAGATCAAACCATCGCGAGCCGGGATTTCTGAAAGTCAGCCTGACTTTTTGCAGCATCTTTTTTCTCTTGATCCGTTTCTCCGGGAGAGGTCTGAAGACTTCAGGAGCAGCGGTATTACCGGCAGTCCCGGCAAAGGCTCCGGCTGCAAACACAGCCCTGGCCTCCCTGAGCAGCAGGGCAATATTCGACCTGTCAGCCGGTGCATACTGCCCGTCCAGGCAAGCTTCAAGGGAAGAGATACCGGAGTCGGCGGATGCGACCAATTTTTCCAGAGCTGCTGCTTCACTGGAGTTCAGGACAGCGTCATCCCCGACCCGGTCGTAAATTCTGATCACTGTCTGAAAGGGAGTGTGGATAACGGCTCTTTTTCTGCTGCCGCTGGCAACAGTGGTTACTGCGGCGGTTGTCGGCCCGTCCCCGGCCGGCAGGATGTTTTCTTTTAACAGCGCGTTGATAAAAGTGGACTTGCCGGTTGAAAAACCACCTGATACCACCACTGTGAATCTTTCTCCCGCTATCTGGCCGTGTAGATCTTCCAGCGCAGGACGGTCGATAAAATCTCTGGCCGGGGTTTCGCTTAGTAATTGACCTATTAAGTCCAGAAGTGCCTGGCGGTTTTCCCTGAGGCCTGCTGTACGCGGGCGGAAGGCTTTCCCCGCAGGGTTATTATTCTTTGGCCCGAGATTGGCGGAATTCATTGCGGCAAATCGTTCATCCAGTTCTTTTGAGAACGCGGGGATGAAGTGAATGATTTGTCCCGCCTCTATGACCGCATGGGAAATTTCACAAACTCTCCAGAACTCCGACAAAAAAAGTGCTTCGTCCTTTATTCTGGAGATTTTTTTTACTTTTGCGGGGATCTCCTGGTCGATTTTTTTCAGGTTTTCCGAAGCCTGACGGAAAGTTGCCCTGGTTAGTTCCAACTCCAGATAGAGGCGCAGGGTCTCAATGTTGTTCTGCTCAAAGGTGTTTATGGTGTTGAGCCTGACCGGGCTGATAAAGATTTTTCTCAGCGCTGATCTGGTTGTCGCCAGGGAAGTGCCGTCGCTTACTCCCAGGTTGCAGTTGAGCCAGAATGAGATGTCGCTTAAGTTTTTCTTTTTCCAGAGCTTAGCCAGTCTGGATAGGAACAACTGGTTGAGGTCTTCGATCCCTCGCTGATGAAATAGGTATAATATTTTATCAGCGTTTCTTGCCGCTTTTTCAGCCAGTGCGCATGAATCCTGGTTAAGTGAATCGATGCCGGGAGTGTCTATTAAAAGACACTTTTTTAAAAGGGGGGAGGGTAATTGAATGTTCAGCCTGTCGCCTGAAAATTTCTCCCGGGCTAAAAAAGAATGCAATTGAGATGGTTCATAGAACACTGTTCTTTTAGGCGAACCTGCCAGGGATGCTCTGAAAGAAAGACCGTAATCAAAACAGATCAGGCAGGAAGTAGTAGGAATAATCCCCACCGGGCTGATCTCCAGTCCAAGCAAACGGTTTACCAGGGTGGACTTACCTGAGTTAAAAGAGCCCAGGATGGCCACAATGGGCCTGGCAGACTTGTCGATAAGCCCGTTCAGCGATTCGCACTTCTCATTCAGCAGTGATAAATCAATCATATTATGCGCGCCCCCAGCTAAATATGGCAGATGTTTCTTAAGAATCTATATATTAGAGGGGCAGCTATTTTATTACTTTATATGATCTAAAAAGATCATCTTGATATGTTTATTAGCCCTTGTTAAATTAAAGCAAACACCAAGAAATTTTGACGAAAAAAGCTTCTATGACACGGCTTTTCGGTTTAGCGAACGTCTGTTTTCAGGTTTACCGCAAACATATGATCATGAATGGTTTCGGTAACTCGATTGTCGAAGCGTAGCTTTGCCGGGCGGTAGAACTGTTCTCTAAATGTTTGAGGGAATTAATATATTTTATTGAATTACTTTTTTTTCAGGGAAGATTATAAACAGGTTATCCGTTAAGATAGTAAAATGCTAAATGAGAAGTGAGAAGCTAAATGGAGGGGGGTGATAGAGCTGGCAGATGTTGATACCAGGCTGATTACGCGGGCCAGATCCGGGGACCGCCAGGCCGCCGCAGCCCTGGCTTCCCTGTGCGGATCCGATGTGTACCGGCTGGCTTTGTACATCTTTCATAAAGAAGACGAGGCGCGGGATGCCGCCGCTGATATTTTCGCCCGGCTCTATGCGACCCCTGAAAAAATTCCCCTGGAGAATTTCCGTGCCTGGCTGATGCGGGTAACATATAATCACTGCCTGGATAATCTGCGCAGGCGTAAAACTCTCAACCGGCTGCTCCCGAAGATTTACGAGAGGCAGGCCCGTCTGGAGCAGAGCCCGGAGGAAGCGGTTGTGGAGGCCGGTGAACAAGCTGAAGTCAGGCAGGCGGTGGCCAACTTGCCTGAACAGGAGAGAGTTATTGTGTTTCTGCGTTACTACCAGCAGTTGAGTTATACCGAAATCAGCTCCGTTCTCGGTGTGCCGGAAGCCACAGTAGGCACGCGGCTGCACAGGGCGCGGGAGAAGCTCAGAAAGAGGCTTTCAGAAGATAGAGGAGGTGAGGGGAGTAATGATGCAGTGTGCAAATCAATTTGAATGGGAGCTGTTTGTTGATGGAGAATTGTCTGCGGCAGAGTCGGAGAGATTTAAAAAGCACCTGGGTCAGTGTCCTGAGTGCAGAGAAATAGTAAAAAGACTCCGGCAGGAGGGGGCTTTTATCGCGTCAGCCCTTGCCGCAACCCCTCTGGCGCCTGACCTGGCAGCAGCTATTGAGCATCGTTTGACCGCGACATATGACAGCGCCGGGAAGTGGCTCTGGCTTTTCACACTGGCGCTTGGCCCGGTTGGGATTTTTTTGGCGCACAGCGCGGGTTGGTTTGCTTTGCTTGAGAAGCTGCGCGCTGTCCTGACCCTCTTTCTGGGTCAGGGGCTGCTTGTAAAATTTGGTTTCACAGCCGCAAAAATAATGGGTGGTTTGGCGGACGCCGCCCTGAAGGGCAAACCTGTCCTGCCCGCCCTGGCGATACTGTTTGTTTTAATGCTGTGGGTACAGTTTAAATTATTTAAAGGAGGAAGCGCTCATGTTTAAAACCAGGCACAAGCTGATCGTGCTGGTAATGATTGTCCTGTTCGTGTTTTCCCTGGCCGCGCCTGCCGGAGCATATGAAGTCAAGACCGGGGACATGGTTGTGATACCTGAAGGTAATATTCAGGGACCGCTCTTTTTAGCCGGCGAAAGCCTGGTGGTGAACGCCGATGTGGAAGGAGACGTGTTTGTGGCCGGGCAGAACGTTACTATTAACGGCAGAGTAAACGGAGACCTGCTTGCCGCAGGCAGGTCGGTCAGGATTAACGGGGATGTAACCGGTGATATCCGCTGCGCGGGGGCGGATATAGACTTCAGAGGTGAACTGGGGCAGAGTTGCAGCGTGTTTGCCAACGAAGTCAGGCTGTTGGAGGGTTCCAGGGTAAACAAGGATCTCCTGGTCTTCGCCGCCAGCGCTGCATTGTCCGGTGTGGTTGAACGCCAGGTACTGGGTTCTGGAGGGACCATAAGCTTGAACGGCCCGGTCGGAAGCGGTGTCCGGCTCTGGGCGGTAGAAAATTTGAAAGTGGGGCCGTCGGGGAGCATTGGGGGTAAACTCCATTACGGTTCGCCCAACCAGGCCTCCGTGGCGCCGGAAGCAAAAATCACCGGAGAAACAGAATGGGAGCAGATCGAGCCTGCCGGAAGGGAGTCACCCCGCACCGCAGGTGTCAACTGGCTGTTTCAACTAATCTGGTTTATCGCGGGGGTTCTCGTCTGGGGCATACTGACACTGATCTTGCCGCGCATCTGGGCCGGGCTCAATCAAGCCACGCTGCAAACGCCCTGGTCCGCACTGGGATGGGGCTTCCTGTTCCTGCTGGTTACCCCGCTGGCTTCCCTGCTGCTGCTTATTACTGTAGTGGGCATACCCCTTTCCCTGGCCCTGATGGCAGCCTATGCGGCGCTGCTGTATGCCGGTAAAATCATCACCGGGGATGCGGTTGGCCGCTACCTGGCCCGGCGCTTTGGCTGGGAAGGCCGGATGCACGCAATTTTCCCCTTCATGATTGGTTTTGCGGGGCTGATCCTGCTGAGCAAAATCCCGATAGCAGGATTTCTCATCAGCATCGTGGCGGCCAGTGTGGCTATTGGCGCGGTTTTCCTGGCTGTCAGGCGCACGCGCAATGCGACGGCTGAATAAAACCAAAAGAAGCTCAGTTGGCTCCGCAAGGGAGCCAACTTGGGCTTGCTGATAAGGCTTGTTGTTGAAGCACATTTACTGGTAAATAATGTTCCAAAGTACGGGGTGAACATCTCTGGCTCTTGTGGCGTCTAACAGATATAGCAGGTTTTTTTGAAGGGTGGTTTTCATTTGAAAAAGAGGTTGTTGGTTGTTACCGGCGCCGTTGTCTTACTTGTTGCCCTGTCTACGGCGGTATTCGCGGACGCGCCGATCAAGCTGATTGTCAACGGGCGGGTGGTTGAAACAGACGTAAACCCGCAGCTCACCGGTGACAGGGTCTTCGTACCGGTGCGCTGGGTTGCCGAGGCTCTCGGCGCCAAAGTGGACTGGCAGGGACAGACCAGGAGCGTGCTTATTGATGTGCCTGACCCGGCCTCACTGCAAAACCAGGTCAAACAGTTAGAGGCTGCGGTTGCGCCTGCCGGACCGCTGGAAGCAGCGGAGACCTGGGCCAGGGGTGTTAAAAGCCGCAACGGGGCGCTGCAGTACGCTGTGCTGTCGCCGGAACTGAAAGAGCAAAAACGTGCGGAACTGGAGGGGATGAACTGGGTTACCGGTACTTCCAGCCCCTGGGTTGAATCCTACAAGATTGAAAACCAGACTCAAGGGGCAGCGGAGTGGGAATGCGAGGTCAGCTTTGAGCTGAATGCCTCCACCGGACCCGCCGGTTCGTACATGTCAAAAGTCACAGTCAGGCAGTACGGGCAGAACTGGTTCGTAGCACAGATCAAAGACGACAGTTATCTGGCTGAGCAGTTGCAAGAACAGGTAAAAGGTTTTCTTAATAAAAAATATGGCAGCCACTACCGGGTAGAGGGTATAGAACTGGAACTTTTGTCCTGTAAATCTGAGGGTTCCGGGGCGGAAGCTGAATTCCTGACAAAAGTAACCACCACCATGAACTGTGCTGGTCCGTCAGATTGGCCCCCGCAGCAGGGAAGGATAAATTACCTGGCCGAAAACCAGGATCAGTTGTCTCCAGAGAAGCTGCAGAAGGTAAAGGACAAAATAGATTTTTATGATCATGAACTGCAGCAAAGTATTGGTGTTCCCGGTGATAACAACGAGTTTTTGAAAGTTACGGCAGACTTTGACGGACTGGGCAAGATCGTGGTAGATACTGTTCGGTTCTACTCTGAAGATCCGGAGGGACAGTACATTTTAGTCAGGGAAGAGGACTGGCCGGCATTTAAAACAGCCGCTGAGTTGATCCAGATGGGCTACGATGAAATGCGGCAGCTGGTCGAGGAATGAGATAGATAACCAAGCCACTCAGGCTCCTGTCGTGGACCTGCGTGGCTTTTTTTACAGGAGTTCAATAGTGTTATATTAAAGGCGGAGAAATCAGCGAGGGTATTATACCGCTAGCCCCTGTTAATGATAAAATAAGCGAGAGGACAGTTTTTCCTTTATGAGGAGGGCGCCTGTGGGTATAACGGGAAAATACTTGTCAACAGCAGAGGCGGGTGTGACTCTGGGCATAACCCCGGCAGCGGTGCGACGGCTGGTCCGGGAGGGACTGCTGGAAGTAAAGGACAGAAAAAAGTATAAATCAGGGGAAGACCATTATTTTGATCAAGGCGACGTCCAGGCTCTGTTACCCAGAATGCCAGAATTCAGAAGAAAGTGGCAGAGTGAGGAAGACAGCCGGTTGGGGGCCAGGAAAGCCGCTTTTATGAGGCAGGCGGCGGTGAAAAAAGCCCTCCGCCACGGGGATATTAAAGCTAAATTCCTTCATTCACTGGAATCTTATCCAGAAAAGACGGCAGCACTGCTGCGGGCTTCATTCTTTCTATATCATTTAAACCATTATGCCAAGGGCGGGGAAGAGTATCTTTATGATTTAAAGGAAAAGGTGATCGAGAAATTCCTGTTTGATTTTTCAACTGATCAGGGTTTGGATGTTTCATTTGTGAAAGGTGGTCCCAAAGTGTACCTTTGTGCCGCCTGCCGCGCCAGGGCCAAAAACATGGGGCTGGAATACATTAAGTATAAAAGTATTTACGAGGGCTGCCCGCAGTGCAGAAAAGAAGACGATTATTACAGCCTGTTTGAATTCAAGGTGGAATATGGTGAGCACCGCTTCTGCTTTCACACTCCCTACCATATTGCCAGGAAGTGGTTTGAGGACGGGAGGGGTCTGCCGGATAAAACCGGTGAACGGGGCCAGGAGGAGGCTTTCCCGTTCGGGCGGCCCATATCGGAAGCTGAGGCGAGGGCAGTTACCCTGGATGAGGTTACCAGAGAATTAATATCCTTTCTTGGAGGCTGATGGCAGTGAAAACAGTCTATATTTTTGGCGCCGGCGCTTCCGCCGCCGAAGGGGCGCCGGTTGTGCGCAACTTCCTGCGGGTCGCTTACCACTATTTTAAAGAAGAACATAATGAAACTGATCTCGACATTGTGTGGGAATATTTGGAGCATTTTTATGGCGACAGGATAAAAATAAATTCCACTGTGGATTTGGACCGGTATCCTGGCATAGATCAAATATTCAATATTGTGGACTGGTATTTACTGCATAATCAGGCTTTCTCTATACGTTTCTCCAGGCCAAGGCTATTCGATTTAAAAAACGCGCTGGTAAAATTGATCAGCATGACTCTGGACAGGTCACTCCCGCCGCAGGAGGGGATACATCATTCCTTTGTCGCCGGTGCGCTGAAGAGCAGCAAAGAGCTGCCGACTTTTCTATC
>CAZJGV010000028.1:0-21255 GCA_964545615.1 uncultured Pelotomaculum sp. | reverse complement strand
TTCCACAGCCTGCCCCAGGGTTCTCTTCCAGTTGTCCCAGCTGGTATTGAGCATATTCACCTCTAATGACACCCCTCTTCCTTATTTTGAAGTAGTTTTCCCCATTATCGCCTGTTTATTCTTTTTTTGGATTATCAGCTGATATAGTTCTAATTTTCCCTGCTGTAGGACAAAATGTTTTTAGAGCCATAATAGAAAATTAAAAATCTGTAAATCATTGAAGAGTTTTGATATAGTTAAGATAAAATAAGCTTGCATTAGGAAATTAGGGCGGTGAACAGGCAGTGAGCATCTTAATCCTGGCTTTAGAGACTTCCTGTGATGAAACTTCGGCGGCGGTGGTGGCCGACGGTTCTCAGATACTATCGAATATAATATCATCCCAGGTGGATGTTCACCGCAAATTTGGCGGAGTGGTGCCGGAAGTGGCTTCACGCAAGCACCTGGAACTGCTGAACCAGGTGGTGGAGGAGGCGCTGGCGGAGGCCGGAGTGGGGTTTCAAGACTTGAACGCCGTGGCGGTAACCTACGGCCCCGGGCTGGTCGGAGCGCTGCTGGTGGGTGTTTCCGCGGCCAAGGCCTTTGCCTATGGGCTGGACCTGCCTCTGGTGGGAGTAAACCACCTGGAGGGGCATATCTACGCCAATTTCCTGGTAGAGCCGGCTCTGGCTTTCCCCCTGCTCTGCCTGGTGGTGTCGGGCGGGCACACCGACCTGGTGCTTGTAGAAAAGCACGGCCGCTACCGCGTGATAGGCAGGACCAGGGACGATGCCGCAGGCGAGGCGTTTGACAAAGTGGCCCGCACTATGGGTCTCGGCTATCCCGGCGGGCCGCTGATCGACCGCCTGGCGGCGGACGGGGATGCGGCAGCAATCAGTCTGCCCAGGGCTTACCTGGAAAAAGGCAGCCTGGATTTCAGCTTTAGCGGTCTGAAGTCCGCTGTGATAAATTATCTGCACCGCGCCGGACAGCGGGGTGAGGAAGTAAACAAAGCCGACCTGGCGGCAAGTTTCCAGAAAGCGGTTTCGGATGTTCTGATCGATAAAACTCTGACAGCCGCGAGGGAAACCGGGGTTTCCACAATTCTGCTCGCCGGCGGGGTAGCCTCGAATTCCGGGCTGCGGGCCGGCCTGGCGGATTTGGCCGGGAGAGAATCGATCCGGGTGATTATTCCGCCACCGGTTCTTTGTACGGATAATGCGGCCATGATCGCCTGCGCCGCCTACTATAAATTCCTGAGGGGCGCATTTGCTCCCCTGACACTTAATGCGGTCCCGGATTTAAAGCTTGCTGAGGAAAGATATAAGGGTAATTTTAAGAAAATCAGCAATAATGTCCTGGGTAATATATGACTTGAGTCCCAAAAACAGGAGTTCTGTGGATGACTATTTCTGTGGATAATGTGCATAAGTCTGTTAATAACTTGTGGGATAAGGGATTTTTCTGTGGGTGAAATTGCCGGGAGAAAAAATACCTCATATACTGAAATATTTGCTTTAAATGGGGCGCCTGAGGCGAACATACTGCCGCTTACCTCGCACTGCAACGTGCGCTGTGTGTTCTGTTCGCACCACCAGAACCCGCCAGGTGTGCTCTCATACCGCATTGCTCCCTGCACACCGGACGAGGTCAGACAGGTTGTGTGTTTTTTGGATCCGGCAAGACCGGTGGTTATCGGAGAGTCGGCAACACGGATTATAGAAGGTGAGCCTTTAACCAATCCCGCCATCAGGGAGATTTTGTTGCTAGTCCGTGCAAGCTTGCCCCGGACACCCATCCAGATCACCACCAACGGCCGCCTGCTGGACGAAAGCATGGTGGACTTCTTGAGCCGGCTTGGCCAGGTGGTGGTCAACCTCTCTCTGAACAGCTCGGCGGAAAAGAACCGGGCCTATCTGATGGGAGACGCCGCTCCCGCCCGCGCCTTGAAAAACGCTGGATTATTAAAAAGTTACGGGCTGCCTTTTCACGGCAGTATAGTGGCAATGCCCCACCTGGTGGGGTGGAGTGATCTGGAAGGGACAATCAGCTATCTTGAAGATTGCGGCGCTGAGACAGTTCGCCTGTTTTTGCCCGGGTTTACCCGGTTGGCTGCGCCCGTCCTGCGTTTTGAGCCTTCCTTGCGGCATGAACTGAATGACTTTGTGGCCGGACTACGGCCTAGAGTGGATATCCCACTCACCTGTGAACCTCCTTTAATCTATGACTTGAAGCCAGTGGTAGGGGGAGTGATCAATGGCTCACCCGCGGCGGTGGCAGGAATCCGTCACGGAGATGTTATCCGCACGGTAAACGGTGTTCCGGTCCAAACCAGAGTTCAGGCCTTCAAGCAGGTTTTAAAGGCTGAGTCACCGGAAATCATGGTCACAAGGGAGGAAGGATTAGTTTCTTTTCAGTTCAAAAAAGAGCCTCTTGAGAGGTCGGGACTGGTGATGGATTACGACCTGGACCCGGTATTGATTACTGATATGGCACGGGCCTTAAGACGGCACGGAGCAGAGAGGGCGCTGGCGCTCGCCTCTGAACTGGGCGGCCCTGCCATAAGCGACGGTTTGAAGCAGTTTTTAAAGGGAGATGCGGAAATAGAAGCGCTGGTGGTAAAAAGCCGTTTCTTTGGTGGTTCGATTGGCGCCGCCGGTCTGCTTACGGTGGCTGATTTCGAAGCCGCCTTATCAGGTTACCTCAGTAACAAACCAGGCCGGCTCCCACCCCTGGCGCTGCTGCCGGGCCTGGCCTTTGACCGCCGGGGCCGGGACCTGACCGGCCGTTCCTTTTTTGAACTGAAGCAGAAATTCGGCATGATCTTTGAGGTGTTGTAACCATTTTTAGTTAATTATCAGGCGGTACTTGCAGGGAACCGCCCTGGCACTGTTGAATATTTATCTTTAACCTTGGGACCGCGGGCATTTGACCAAACAGCCAGGGAAATGCGAATCTACCATACAGGGGGGCGTTAATATGAAGGTCAAGCAGATTTCAATTTTTTTGGAAAACAAGTCTGGTCGCCTGGCCCAGGTGACCAGGACGCTCGGGGAAAACGGCATCAACATCCGGGCGCTTTCAATCGCCGATACAACTGATTTCGGCATACTGAGACTCATAGTCAACGACCCGGAGAAAGCTTACCGTATTTTAAAGGATACGGGGTTTACGGTGAGCGCAACAGATGTGATCGCGGTGGAAGTAACCGACAAGCCCGGCGGGCTGGCTGAAGTCCTCCAGTTGTTGGACCAGGCGGGCATAAACATTGAGTACCTCTATGCGTTTCTTCAGAAATCAGCCGGCGCCGCCCTGGTTGTTTTCAGGGTAGAGCAGCTTGAAGAGGCTGTCAAAGTCCTGCAGGCAAGCGGCACCAGCCTTCTGAGCGGTGATGAGGTTTACAAGTTATAAGTGGATGACGGTTTTAGGTGAAATTAAGCTTTCTTGTTTCTTGTGACCGCTTTTATAAAAAGAGCGGTCATTCATTTTGCAGAGATCACAATATTGAGAGCACAAATATATTTTACCTTAAATTTTTGCTAAAATGATAAAATTACAGTAGAGCCCTGGGCAGGGCTGATAGGTCGGGGGGTGTTTACTTGCCGGAAAGACAGAGGCTGAAAAGCCAGTTGAGGAAAGATATTTTGAAGGTGAGAAATGGCTTGCCGCCCGCGCAGGTGGCTGAAAAGAGCGAAAGGATCGCCGCCAGGCTGCTGGACCTGGACGAATACCGGCGCTCCCGTACCATTATGATCTACCTTGATTTTCGCAATGAGGTGCGAACCGGTGAGTTGGTTAAAGAGAGCATGTCAGCCGGCAAAAAAGTAGCCGTCCCTGTTACCGACCTTACTGGCTGCCGTCTGACGCCGTCCCTTCTTCTTGGCTTTCCCGGCGATCTCCAGCCGGGCGCCTGGGGTATCCTGGAGCCCGCGCCCCGGGCCTTGCGGCCGCTGGATCCAGAGAAGTTGGATCTGGTAATAGTGCCCGGGGTGGCTTTTGATACCGCCGGATACCGGCTCGGCTACGGCCGGGGGTTTTATGACCGCTTTTTATCCCGTACCGGACCGGGAACCGTATTTGCCGGCCTAGCCTATGAATTTCAGGTACTGCCTGACATTTTCCCGGGGCCGCACGACATACCTATGCACATGATTTTGACGGAAGACCGGTTAATAAGGATAGAGCAACGGGGTTAGCAATTATAAATTATCTATGAAAAAAATAGATTTGACTGTTCTGTTCTGATGTGGAACAATAATTGCATGTATTATTGATAGGGAGATGTAATTGAGATGAACATAATCAAGTATGTTACCCCTGAGATCATTTTCGGTTGCGGCGCGCTGGCCCAGGTAGGGGAAAGTGTGCTTCGGCAGGGCGCTCGCAAGGTTTTTGTTGTGAGCGACGAAGGGGTGATCAATGCAGGATGGGTGGAAAAGGCGCTATTTTATCTCAAGGCGGTTGGTCTCGATCATGAAGTCTTCTGCAACATTTCCAGCAACCCCAAAGACAATGAGGTGGTTCTAGGATTGCAGCGCTACCTTGAAACGGAATGCGACTCCATTTTGGCTGTTGGCGGAGGCAGCCCCACGGATGTAGCCAAGGCAGTCGCTATCCTGGCCACAAACGGAGGCATAATTCAGGATTACGAAGGTATAAACAAAGTAACCCACCCCCTCCCGCCTATGGTCGTTGTCCCTTCCACCGCCGGAGCCGGTTCTGAGGTTACCCAGTTTGCGATTATTGTCGACCAGAAAAGAAATCTTAAAATGACCATTATTTCAAAATCCCTGATACCCGACATTGCTATAGTTGACCCTCAACTGCTCACAACTAAAAGCGCCAAGCTTACAGCCGCTACAGGTATTGACGCTCTCAGCCATGCGGTGGAGTCCTATGTTTCACTTGCCGCAACACCAATAACCGAGGTGCATGCTTTTAGATCGATTAAGTTGATCACCAGCAACCTTAGAGAGTCTTTCGCCTGCAGAACAAATATGAAGGCCAAAAACAACATGGCCATGGCCAGCCTGCAGGCCGCCCTGTCGTTTTCAAACGCTATCCTGGGCGCCACCCACGCGATGGTCCACCAGGTTGACGGGCTTTTGGACAAGCATCATGGTGAGTCTAACGCCTGTGTGCTGCCGAACGTCATGGAGTTTAATATGATCGCCTGCCCCCTTAAGTTCAAGCAAATTGCTGAAGCCCTGGGTCAGGAGGTTACAGGCCTCAGCACCTGGACTGCCGCTGAGGCGGCGATTCAGGCGGTCCGCCGGCTCATTAGGGACATTGGCCTGGGGGAAGGGCTGGCCAAGGTGGGACTTGAGCTGGATGCCCTGCCATTATTAAGCAGGAATGCGCTCAATGACGCCTGTCTGATCACCAACCCCAGGGATGCTGACGAGCAAGATATTCATGAAATATTTATAAAATCAATGTAAAACTGGGCTGAAGGGTTTTTGGAGGTAGAAAATGTTAACAGAAAAAATGAAATTGATTGAAAACCTGACTGGTGTGAACTCTTCAAAGCTTAATTATTATGTTGAATTGAAAAAAAGGAACGAAGAAATAATAAAGCAGAACAACCGTCTTGAGATTATCAATCAGTTAGTGCGGGACATTAATATTGACATGACAGTTAAGGATATTATCAAGAGGGTTTACTCTAAATTGCCGCTGGCCATTCCTTGTGATTTTTTAGGTCTGGTTTTGACTGCCGCTGATGAATTATATATAAAAGCAATAATGCCTTCAACTTTTAATAGTGAAGGACCTGTCCCCACGGAATCCTTCCTGTGGAAATGTTTTAAAGACGGGGAAGCCCGGATTTTTGAAAACGTAAGCCCTGATGATATGCTTGTTAAAAGCAGGCTGGAATGGGCAGGCCGGTTTGGTTCTGTGGCAGTGGCGCCCCTTTTTGTTAAGGGGAACGCGCAGGGAATATTATTGGTAGGCAGCACTGTAAGCTCAGCCTATACCCCGTCCGAGTTGAGTTTTGTGCAACAACTGGCGGATCAGCTGGCTATTTGTATTCTCAACGCCAAGCTGTATAAACAGGTTTTCCGGGCTAAAAGCGAATGGGAAACCACATTTAACGCAGTAACCGAACCAATGGTTTTGATCGATAGAAGCTTTAACATTCTCCGCAGCAACAACCGGTTTCCTATAGAACGGGATGCTGACGAAGGGCCTGATAAAATCCAGAAGTGCTATAAAAGAATATGGGGGCAGGACAAAAAATGTGAAGAGTGCATGATGGACGAGACCGTCAGGACTGGGAAACCCTCATACAAGAGGTACAGGATCGAATCAGGCAAAATTTTTGATGTTTTTTATTACCCTGTTTTTAATGAACAGAAACAGATCGTGGGGATAATTCATCATGTGAAGGACGTCACCGAAAAGACTAAAATGGAAGTCCAGCTCATGCAGTCGGCCAAGCTGGCGGCAATCGGCGAAATGTCGGCAGGGGTTGCCCATGAGTTGAACAACCCTATGACTGTCATCATAGGCACAGCACAGATAATGCAGCGAGAAATGAATCAGGGGAGCTCGGAGAGAGAATTTTTAGACGACATTATTAATTGCGGTCTGCGCTGTAAGAAGATCATCCAAAACCTTCTGACCTTTTCCAGGCAGGATGAGTACCCGTTTGCCCCGACTGACCTCAATGAAGAACTGGAGCGGGTGTTGAGCCTGGTTTGTTACCAGATCAACAAAAACGAGATTGATATTGTGCAAAATCTGTCCCCGGAACTACCTATAATTAACGCCAACGGCCACCAAATTCAACAGGTGCTGATAAATTTTCTGCTTAATGCCCGCGATGCGCTTGAAGGACTGGAACGGGAGAGATTAATTGAAATAAGCACATCGGTGAGAGAGGACAATGACGGGAAAAAGTGGCTGCTGGCTACTGTCAGGGACAATGGTATTGGTATTGAGCAAGAAAATCTCCCGAAAATTTTTAATCCTTTCTACACCAGCAAGGGTGCGATCAAGGGTACCGGTTTGGGGCTGTCAGTGAGTCTTGGGATAGCTGAAGCCCATGACGGCACTATTGAAGTTGATACAGTTTGGGGTGAAGGCAGCTCTTTCTCTCTGGTACTGCCGGTAGAGACAGGTGCATGCTGAAACATTTTCTTGCTTGAAAATAATCCCGGGAGGTGTTTTTTTGCCGGAAGCACAGGTTTTAATAATAGATGATGAGGTGGAAGTAGGCACCTTTTTCCGCCGCCTTCTTCAGAAGAAAGGTTGTGGCGTTACTGTTGCCTTAAATGGTGTGGAAGCAAACAGGGCAATCCAGGAAAAGAAATTTAACGCTGCCCTGGTCGATCTGAAACTGCCTGACACCGACGGCCTGTACCTTCTCCAGCAGATTAAGAACCTTCAACCGAGCTGTGAAGTGATCATTATGACCGGTTACAGCACAACCAGGACCGCTGTGAAAGCGATTCAACTCGGCGCTTTTGACTACCTTGAAAAACCTTTCGATGATATTGAAGAGTTGGAGAAGCTAATCCAGAGTGCGGCGGAATACGGTATGCGAAGCCGCGAGGACTGGCCGTTGACTGAATGGTCCGCCATCACTGACGGGATAGGCTTTCAGGTAGGTACTTCCCAGGTCATGCGTAGGCTGGTTTCAATAGCTTACAAAATCGCTAAAAAGAATATCAACGTCTTGATCCAGGGGGAGACAGGGACGGGCAAAGAGGTACTGGCAAGGTTTATACACGCGGCCAGCAACCGGGCTAATCAGGTTTTTATTCCGGTGAATTGCGGAGCTTTGCCTGAAAACCTTCTGGAAAGTGAATTGTTCGGACATGAAAAAGGCTCGTTCACGGGCGCGGCTAATTTACACAAGGGAATTTTTGAACTGGCCAACCGGGGCACCCTTTTTCTGGACGAGGTCGGGGAAGCCAGTCTGTCCATTCAGGTAAAACTGCTTCGCGTTCTGGAGACCGGCGAGTTTTTACGTGTGGGCGGCGAGAAGCCGGTAAAGACTGATGTGCGGGTTATCGCCGCAACTAACTCCGACCTGGAGCAAGCCCTGAAAAATAAAACATTTCGTGAGGATCTGTTTTACCGGTTGGACGTAGTGAGGCTGGAACTGCCGCCGCTGAGGGAGCGCCGGGAAGACATACCGCTCCTGGTTGAATACTTTATCAAAAAGACAAACCCTGCGTTATGTACATCTATTGATGCCATGCGTCTGCTGGGTAACTACCCGTGGCCGGGCAACATAAGGGAACTTGCTAACACAGTCAGCCAGGCGGCAGCCCTCTGTGAAGGAGATACCGTCCTGCCTGAACATCTAAGTGGAAAAATTTTTTTGGCACTGGCGGAAAAACCTGCCGTGCCTGATCAAGTTATACCTGCTCGTAACGAAATACAGGAAATGCAGCTTTTACAGAAACTGGAGAGCCTGCTGCTTGAAGATTGCTGCAGCAGTGATGTGTTAGATGAGATTGAAGAGGATAAACTGGCCGAGGTGCTGGATCACCTGAAAAGGCTGGAGAATGAGGTGGTTGCCGCGATTATGCGTAAGGGTACGGGAACCATGCGCCCTTCCTCCCTGGGAGAGGCCGAGGCAAAGGCTATCCGCGAAGCCGTAAGTTACAGCCAGGGCAACATCGCATCTGCCGCCAGGGCCCTCGGCATCGGCAGGAATACTCTTTACCGCAAGATGAAGGAATACGATATAAAAGGTTAAACAAATAGACAGGATTTCTGTAAATCCTGTCTATTTATTTACAGGAAGCGTTTAATTTTCAGAATGGTTTTAAAAGAGGCCCCTGCCCCCGTTCAAAGGGGCAGGGGTTTTATGTTAGCCTGTGATTTTTGAGTTGTTTTAGTAGTTGTGAACCTCGTCAAGCTCTTCATCGGTGATGTCAAACGTGGTTTTATGCGGTTCCAGCACGTCCGTGCTGAAGAATTCCGGCAGACGGTCGTCGGCTTTGGTAAAACCGGCACGCTTGTTGAATTCCCGCTCCACCTTGAGGATATTCTTGCCAAGCTCCAGGACGTCGTCCACTGTAAGGCTCAGGCCATACTGGGCGTTGAGCATTTCCACCACAGTAGGCAGCCCGTCCGGGTTGTCCAGTATGGCGAAGGCCACGAACAGGCAAAGGCCTGAGGCATCAACGGCAGCCGTGGCAATCTGCAGGTTGCGGGACAATTCCACCTGACCGTCTTTAACGTTCGGGTCGACAAAGCCGCCGACCTTCAGGATGTTGGCTGTCACCGCGTAGCCGGCGGTATGGTCCGCTCCCATCGGAGTAGTGGCGTAGGTAACACCGTTGCCCTTGCAGGAACGGGGGTCATAAGCGGGAATAGCCTGACCCTTCACCGCTGGGATCCTGGTCACGCCGTAAGTTTTACCGGCAAAGGTAGCGCCGGCGCCGATAATCCTGCCCAGGGGAGTGCCCTTGCCCACTTCTTCCAGGGCTGCGACGGCTGCATCGGCGTCTCCGAAGGGGATTACTCCCGCCTCCGCCAGTACGCCCAGGGTGACGCCGGCATCAATAGTATCCAGCCCGACGTCGTTGCAGATATAGTTCATCTTGCCCACGGCGTCAAGGTCGTTGATTTCCAGATTGGGGCCAAATCCCCAGGCGGTCTCGTACTCTATTGAGCCCATCGAGCGGCCGTCCGGCAGGACGTAAATATTGGAGCAGCGCATCACACAGCCCGGGTTGCAGGCGTGGGTAGCTTTACCGCCACGGGCGTTACATACTTCGGCGAGCTTTTCGCCGCTGACGTCCACGGCCTTGTCCCAGCGCCCGTACCGGAAATTTTTAATTGGCAGGGTGCCGGCTTCATTGATGATGTTCATCAGAATGTTTGTGCCGTAGGCAGGCAGGCCTTGTCCAGTCACCGGGTGATCCAGCAGGATCTTGGCGAATTTCTTGGCAGCCGCCTTGAAGCGCTCTTTGTCTTTTAAAGGAACATCAAATGTTTTCGGCGCGTCCACAATGATAGCCTTGAGGCCCTTGGAGCCCATTACGGCGCCCAGGCCGCCGCGGCCGGCATAGCGGCCGGCGTTGCCTTCCGGGTCGTTATTGCCGATGCCCGCATTAGCCATGAGCATTTCGCCGGCTGGCCCGATAAAAATCACAGCCACCTTTTCACCGAATTTTTTCTTGAGCATGGTTACAGTCTCGTAGCCGCCCTTGCCAGCAGCATCACCCGCGGGCAGCAGCTCTACTCCTTCAGTTGTAACTTTTAAAATGTACAATCCTTTGTCTTCAGGCTGTCCTTCGAGGACTAGCGCTTTAATCCCCAGGTTGGCCAATTTTTGCGACGCCACGCCGCCGGCGTTGGCTTCCTTGATTCCACCGGTCAGCGGGCTTTTGCCGCCGACGGAAAAGCGTCCGGAAGACGGGGCGTTGGTACCGCTGAGCAGGCCGGGAGCAAATACCAGCTTGTTAAACGGCCCCAGAGGCTCACAAGTAGCCGGAACTTCATCTGAAACCATCTGTGAGGTCAGTGCCCGTCCGCCAAGAGCGATGTATTTTTCAGGCACATCTTCCCATTTGATTTCTTTAGTGGTCATATTAACCCTCAGAATTTTAAGCTCTGCTTCTCCCTTGCTGATCAGTTCAGGTCTGTCGGCCGGTTTTGGGGCTGGCGCCGGAGAAGCGGTGGCAGTGCTTCCACCTTCTCCCTCCATAGCCCAGCGGTAGATATCGATAACGTCGGCCAGGGTAGCCAGTCTCGGGTTGGTGAAGCTGCAGGCGTCCTTCATGGCGTTTTCGGCCATCACGTAAAGGTCTTTTTCCTTTACGCCCAGTTCCTTTAAGCCTGCCGGGATGCCCACATCGGCGGAAAGCTTTTTAATCGATTCTATAGCCACGTCAGCTGCGTCCCGCGTGGCAAGGCCTTTAATGTTTTCTCCCATGGCCACGGCAATATCGGCAAAGCGCTGCGGGTTGGCCAGGATGTTGAAGATGGATACGTGGGGCAGCAGAATGGCGTTGCAGACACCGTGCGGCAGGTTGTAGAAGCCGCCCAGCTGGTGGGCCATGGCGTGCACGTAGCCCAGGCTGGCGTTGTTGAAGGCCATGCCGGCTAAGAATTCCGCATAGGCCATTTTATCCCGCGCGACCATGTTCTGGCCGTTAGCCACGGCGTTGCGCAGGTTTTCAGAGATAAGCTTGATGGCCATTAAGGCCGCCGAATCGGTAACTGGTGTGGCGATGGTGGAAACATACGCTTCCACGGCGTGGGTCAGGGCGTCCATACCGGTCGCGGCGGTGAGCGCCGGGGGCATGCCTGCCATCAGCACCGGGTCGTTGATGGCGACGTTGGGAGTTACCCTCCAGTCGACGATGGCCATCTTGACGTGCCGGTCGGTGTCGGTGATGATGCAGAAACGAGTCATTTCCGAGGCGGTGCCGGCGGTGGTGTTGATGGCGATAAATGGGGGCATGGGTTTGGTTGACTGGTCAACGCCCTCGTAGTCGCGGATATTGCCGCCGTTGGTGGCCAGGATGCCGACTCCCTTGGCGCAGTCGTGGGAACTGCCGCCGCCCAGGGAGATGATCATGTCGCAGTTATTGTCCTTGAAAGCTTTGAGGCCGTTGTGTACGTTCTTGTCGGTGGGGTTCGGCTCAGCGCCGCCGAAGATGGTAGCCTTCGCGCCCGCGGCCTCGACCTGGGCTTTAATCTCCTCAGCCATGCCGCATGTGGCCAGGTAGGCGTCGGTGACGATCAGGGCGTTTTTGCCGCCGAGGGTCTTCACCTGGGCGCCGACTTCCTTGGCTGACCCGATCCCCATCAGGTTTACTGTCGGAATAAAATAACCAAAAACTTGTTCACCTAATGCCATAGGGACTTCCTCCTTTCAATATTGGAACAACATTCGCTCCAGTGCTTCGCTTTGTCGGTGCAGAAACCTGGAGGAATGTTTTTAAAAAGGTGGTGAGGAGAGAAGGTCTCCCCTCACCCTGTCTTTAAAGCTGTAAAATTACAGCGCCCAGCGGTAGATATCGATAACGTCGGCCAGGGTAGCCAGTCTCGGGTTGGTGAAGCTGCAGGCGTCCTTCATGGCGTTTTCGGCCATCACGTAAAGGTCTTTTTCCTTTACGCCCAGTTCCTTTAAGCCTGCCGGGATGCCCACATCGGCGGAAAGCTTTTTAATCGATTCTATAGCCACGTCAGCTGCGTCCCGCGTGGCAAGGCCTTTAATGTTTTCTCCCATGGCCACGGCAATATCGGCAAAGCGCTGCGGGTTGGCCAGGATGTTGAAGATGGATACGTGGGGCAGCAGAATGGCGTTGCAGACACCGTGCGGCAGGTTGTAGAAGCCGCCCAGCTGGTGGGCCATGGCGTGCACGTAGCCCAGGCTGGCGTTGTTGAAGGCCATGCCGGCTAAGAATTCCGCATAGGCCATTTTATCCCGCGCGACCATGTTCTGGCCGTTAGCCACGGCGTTGCGCAGGTTTTCAGAGATAAGCTTGATGGCCATTAAGGCCGCCGAATCGGTAACTGGTGTGGCGATGGTGGAAACATACGCTTCCACGGCGTGGGTCAGGGCGTCCATACCGGTCGCGGCGGTGAGCGCCGGGGGCATGCCTGCCATCAGCACCGGGTCGTTGATGGCGACGTTGGGAGTTACCCTCCAGTCGACGATGGCCATCTTGACGTGCCGGTCGGTGTCGGTGATGATGCAGAAACGAGTCATTTCCGAGGCGGTGCCGGCGGTGGTGTTGATGGCGATAAATGGGGGCATGGGTTTGGTTGACTGGTCAACGCCCTCGTAGTCGCGGATATTGCCGCCGTTGGTGGCCAGGATGCCGACTCCCTTGGCGCAGTCGTGGGAACTGCCGCCGCCCAGGGAGATGATCATGTCGCAGTTATTGTCCTTGAAAGCTTTGAGGCCGTTGTGTACGTTCTTGTCGGTGGGGTTCGGCTCAGCGCCGCCGAAGATGGTAGCCTTCGCGCCCGCGGCCTCGACCTGGGCTTTAATCTCCTCAGCCATGCCGCATGTGGCCAGGTAGGCGTCGGTGACGATCAGGGCGTTTTTGCCGCCGAGGGTCTTCACCTGGGCGCCGACTTCCTTGGCTGACCCGATCCCCATCAGGTTTACTGTCGGAATAAAATAACCAAAAACTTGTTCACCTAATGCCATTAAAAACTCCTCCTCTTTCCCAATAAGATTTTAACTAACTAACAGAACCGGACACACTTGACCATATTGATTGGGATATGAGCCTGTTAACCCCTCCTTTTAACCAGTAATAGTAATTGGCCATTTTTTTTTGTATAAATACCTTCCTACGCAATATCCATGCCAAACGTTAGCGGAAATTCTTTTCTTTGAAATTGGGTGGGCGGGAGTGATTTATTTTTTGGTAGTGGATAAAAAGTTGCCTGTAGCCGTATCACTCTCATATTTCAGGAATACAGATGTTTGTTCCAAATTGGCGCCAGTTCATAGGCGAAATTGGAACACTGTTCTATAATTGAGCATATTGTGGAGTTCAAGAACCAGATGCTTAAGGCGTTCTGTCAGGCGAAGGAATGTTTTTTGTTTTGCCGGTGTGGTTTTTGGCATTATAATATGGGTTAGAAGTCTAGCCAGAAGGGATTTGCTGCAGGTGCACAGAGACGAGTTAACCAGGTTGCTGGAAAACGTAAAGAACAATAAAGTTGATGTGGCGGAAGCGCTGGACAGGCTTAAAAACCTGCCCTATGAAGACCTCGGCTTCGCAGTTATAGATCACCACCGCGCTTTGCGCAAAGGTTTCCCAGAAGTTATTTTTTGTCAGGGCAAAACGGCGGAACAGATCGCCCGGATATTTAAAAAGCTCTGCGGTGGGGACAGGGGGATTCTGGGTACGAGAGCCTCATATGAAGCTTTTGAAAAGGTGAAGGAAATATGCCCGGATGCGGTTTACCACGATCTGGCCAGGGCTATAGTGGTCGGCAGGGGCGAACAGCCGGTTAAGAAAGGTAAAATCCTTGTGGTGAGCGCCGGGACGGCTGACATGCCGGTGGCTGAAGAGGCTGCCATTACAGCGGAAGTGATGGGCAACGAGGTGCGGAGAATTTACGATGTCGGTGTGGCAGGTATTCACCGGCTCCTGGATAAGCTGGATGAGATGCGCTGGGCCCATGTGATTATTGTGGTAGCCGGCATGGAGGGAGCCCTGGCCAGTGTGGTGGGGGGGCTGGCCGATCAGCCTGTTATCGCTGTGCCGACCAGTGTAGGTTACGGCGCCAGCTTCAACGGGCTTGCCGCTCTTCTCTCCATGCTCAACAGCTGCGCTGCGGGCGTTAGTGTGGTAAACATCGACAACGGCTTTGGCGCCGCAGCCATGGCCAATGCGATTACCCGTATAATTGAGGGGGTGCGTGTATGAGAATAGCCTATTTCGATTGTTTTTCAGGAATAAGCGGAGATATGTGTCTGGGCGCCTTGATCAGCGCCGGAGTTGACTTCGATCTGTTAAAAAAAGAGTTGGCCCGGCTGCCGGTTGAGGGCTATGACCTGCACTGGAAAAGAGAAAAAAGGAACGGGATCGCCTGCGCCAACGTGTTCGTGGACCTGCTGGAAACAGGCCAGCCCGAGCGGCGGCTGGCGGATATTATAAAGATAATCGCCGGCAGCGGGCTGCCTTTGGAAGTAAAGGAAAAAAGCCAGGCTGTCTTCAATCGCCTGGCTGAGGCTGAGGCTGCCATTCACGGCACGTCGCCGGACCAGGTCCACTTTCACGAGGTCGGTGCGGTAGACGCCATTGTGGACGTGGTAGGCGCCGTGCTGGGCCTGCGCCTGCTCAAAGCAGATCGGGTTTACGCTTCCCCTCTGCCCATGGGCAAAGGTTTTATCAAATGCAGGCATGGTGTCATTCCTTCACCCGCCCCAGCCACGCTGGAAATTCTGCGGCAGGCGCCTGTTTACGGCGCCGGTATTGAAGGAGAATTGGTGACGCCCACCGGGGCGGCCTTAATTTCCGTGATGGCTGACGCTTTTATCGACCTGCCTGCGCTGACTGTTGAAAAGGTGGGCTACGGCGCTGGGAAAAAGGTCATGGACCACCCCAACCTGTTAAGGTTGATCCTGGGGGAAACCTGCCGGGCAAAACTGCCAGGCCCTTTTCCCCGCCAGGGCGGCCATGACCGGGAACAACTCCAACCCCATCCGCATGAACAACAGGCGGGGCAATCCCATACTCATGAACACAAGCACGGTCATGTTCACCATGGCCAACAACACGACCATAGGCACGAGAACGGAGAATAATTCATTTAAATTGGAGCGTTCTTTGCCCTTTGCAGTTCTTCAAAAGCGAGCAGGGCGGCTGTGTACACTTTTTTCAGGGGAACCCCAAATTTTTCAGAAATACTCCTGCATTCTTCGTATTCCGGGGCAATTTGCAGAACTTCATTTTTGTCTTCACCGGCGTGACCAGTTTTTACTGTTACTTCGCCCCACGGGGTTTTTACGACCTCAAAACTTCTGCAAAGCACCCGTCTTTTTTCTTCTCTGATCCGTACGCCCAGCGTTGTGGTTTCTCTGAAAACAGTTTCTAATAGCATTTCTAACTTTTCCTCATGGCAAATTACACACAAAAGGTTGGCAGGTCTGTTCTTTTTCATGTAGACGGGTATTGCATAGGCATCCAGAGCACCATCCCGGATTAGTTTGTCAAGTAAATAGGAGTAGATTTCCGGGTTCATGTCGTCTATTGTAGTTTCTATGACAGTTACGTTTTCTTCTATACCAGTCATTTCGTTCTCCTTTCAGGTGGTATGAAATTTGCGACTATATTGTAACACAACTCTTTTACCCATTAGTACAAATCATTTTTAGCGAAGAAAAAGCTGGGAGGAAAGAAGCTTTAATTGGCAACAATAAGAAATTGAGGAGGGATAAAATGGGTGATATTGAAGTCAGAGGATTTGGCGAGTTAAAGAAACTCTTTGATGAGAGGGAGTGGCCTTTCCCACTTATATTTGATTTAGAGGAAGATATGACCGCACTTGCTCTTGCAGGTAAGTTGAATATACCTGTTGAAAGAATTGAAATTGTTTTGCCTGATTAAACCGGGTGACCGGGTAGCCTTTGTACCGCCCGGCACCCCGGGCCCTTACCGGGTACTACTGGGTTTTAAGAATAAGGATAAACAGTAGTAATCCAATAACGTTAATGGTAAGAAAGTTGTGAAGAGTAAGTTATTACTGTTCAATAAGGGTTGTTAATAATATGATCTTAAAGTATTATAAATTCAGTTTATTCTGCGGAAGCTTTGAAATTTCCGCTAATCCTTCATTTTATGGGTGGTGAGGCTTTTTGGAGGTCGAAGTAAGAGTTTTTTCCGGCCTGGAAAGTTATATTCCCGGAACAACTTTCGGACAAATCATCCCGGTGAATATAACAGAGGGATTTACCGGGAGAGAGCTTTTAAAAAAGCTCAACATTCCCGAGGATAAGGTATTTACATTCTTGGTTAATGGTGTTCACAAGAATTTTGAAGTGATTCTTAATGATGGTGACCGTGTATCTCTTTTCCCTGCTGTAGGGGGGGGGTAATTCAACGAGCCTTACTATTAGTTCCAATGTTGCTAGGTATTATTTATTGTTATAGCTTTCTGGAAGGGAGCGCTAAGTGTGGTCAGCCTTTTCGAACAATAAATTGAACGTTTAGTGTATTATTGATATAATTAAGAGGTTCTGTCGCGTAAGATGGACAGTTCCCGCAGCAGTATGTGTTTTTGGGGGTGTAATCGCATGGGTACAGTGCGCAGTATGTTATACGACGCAGGTGCCGCAGGGCTAAGCGCTAAACACAAGCTGTGGCTGGAAAAAAACGGGGCTATTTTTGGTGACGGCCTGTACAGTATTTTAATTAAGGTCAAAGATACAGGGTCGATTTCACAGGCGGCCAGAGAAATGTCCATGTCCTACCGTGCCGCCTGGGGCAAGATCAAAGTGGCTGAAAGGCACTGGGAAGTGCCGCTTGTTGTAACACAGGTCGGCGGTGAGATGGGTGGCGGGGCAAAGCTGACCCCGAGCGCTGAAGAATTATTGAAAAGGTACCGCAAATTCCAACAGGAAGTAGACAGTTTTATTCAAAATTCTTTCAGGGTAACATTTCAGGGCTGGCCATGCCCTTAAATTTCCCACCGGTTATATTATTTCGAACATAAAGGAAAACCAGATTTAAACAGCAAGGCAGTAATTTGGCGTACCTTGTAATGGATAAAAAAGGTGATGGTTATGGGCGTTTACTGGCAGGGGCTGCTGGAGGCGGTACGCCTGCTGTTCAGTGGAGATCCGGAGGTGTTGGAGATTATCTTCCGCACCCTTCACGTATCCGGCACGGCCACCCTGATTGGCCTTTTTATCGGACTGCCCCTGGGCACTTTTTTGGCTCTCGCCTCTTTCCCCGGTCGCAAGCTGGTGGTAAGCATAATTAATTTCGGCATGGGACTGCCGCCGGTAGTGGTGGGATTATGGGTCTGGCTGACCTTAAGCCGCTACGGTCCCCTGGGTGTTCTGGGACTGCTGTACACACCTACAGCCATGATTGTGGCTCAGGTCATCATTGCGGCGCCAATAATTACCGGGTTTACTATCGCCGCCATACAATCCCTGAACCCCAAGATAAGGCTCCAGATCCTGGCCCTGGGAGCTTCACGACTGCAATTACTGCGGCTGCTTCTGAGGGAGGCCAGGCTTGGCCTGCTGGCGGCGGTCATCGCCGGTTTTGGCGGAGCCATATCCGAAGTGGGCGCCTCCATGATGGTAGGGGGCAATTTGAAGGGTTCCACGGCGGTGCTTACAACCGCTACTGTTTTGGAAGTCAATAAGGGAAGATGGGAAATTGCTGCCGCCCTAAGTATGATACTGCTGCTGTTGGCCTTTGGCGTTACCGCGGTCCTGACAACCGCCCAGCAGCGCGGCCGGTAAGAAAAAATAATCGCTTTTTATTTTAACTAACTAACAATATAGAAGGTGAAAACATGCTTGATACCTACAGGAGAGACATAAACTACCTGCGAGTATCGGTTACCGACAAGTGCAACCTGCGCTGTATCTACTGCATGCCGCCAGAGGGGGTTAAGTCTGCTTCCCACGAGGATATCCTCCGCCTGGAAGAGTTTGAAGCAATAATAAAGGCCGCTGCCCTGGTAGGAATCAAGAAAATACGTCTTACCGGGGGCGAACCGCTGGTGCGCAAGGGGTTGGACGGCCTGGTGCGGCGCATTTCTGATATTCCCGGCATCGATGATGTAACCCTCACCACCAACGGCCTGTTGCTGCCGTCCCGCGCCAAAAACCTTAAAGAAGCGGGAGTCAAAAGGGTCAATATCAGCCTGGATACTTTGCGGGATGAACGCTACCGGGAAATAACACGCGGCGGGGAACTGGCCATGGTCTGGAAAGGTATACAGGCAGCTTTAGATGCCGGGCTTGATCCGGTTAAACTGAACACTGTTGTTATCCGTGATTTCAACGATGATGAGTTAGTGGACATGGCCCGCCTCACTTTTAAGAGGCCCCTGCACATACGCTTTATTGAGCTGATGCCCATAGGTTCTTCCCTGACCTGGTCAGAAGGGCGCTTCGTGCCGGCTGGGGAAATAATGGACCGGCTGAACAGGAAAGTCGGCCAGTTGCTGCCTGCCACGATGGCTTCCGGCGGCGGACCGGCCAAATACTACCGCTTTAAAGACGCAGCGGGAACGGTTGGCTTTATTACCTCCATGAGCGAGCATTTCTGCGAAAAATGCAACCGCCTGCGCCTGACCGCAAGCGGAGGTCTGAGGCCGTGTCTTTACGACGAGCGGGAAGTAGATTTGAAGACCCCGCTGCGCAAAGGGGCAGGTACCAGGGAAATAGCCGAATTAATTTTGGACGGGGTTTATATGAAACCTGACCGGCACCATATGCTGGAAGGTTGGAAGGACAAGCATAGGAGTATGTCTCAAATAGGCGGATAGCTTAAAGAATTAGGCAGGATTAACAAGATTTAATAAATATAAAGCTAAAAAATCTAATATATAAAAGGTTGTTTGAAAACAATTAGAAATAGGGTTTGTTTTCTGGAAATTTAAAATAAAGAATTCTGTAAATCCTGTTATAAAGGGGATGTTGCCTGCATGGGTATAATAAAGGCTGTATGTACCAGTCCGAAAAAAGGGATGCGTAAGAAAGACACGGGAGAAGGAATACTGATTAAGGAACATGGTCTGCAGGACGATGCCCACGCTGGTCCCTGGCACCGCCAGGTCAGTCTTTTAGCGCTTGAGAGCATCGAAAAGATACGGGCGAAGGGTTTGGATGTCGGCCCCGGGGACTTTGCCGAGAATTTCACCACGGAGGGGATGAACCTTGTTGATCTGCCTCTGGGCACATGTCTGAAAATCGGCGGCCTGGCGATTGGAGAAGTTACCCAAATAGGTAAGGAGTGCCATAACCGCTGCGCTATCTTCTATCAGGCCGGTGATTGCGTTATGCCCAGAGAGGGAATTTTCATCAAAGTACTGGAAGGCGGTCCGGTTAAAACCGGCGACACGATAGAAGTTATGGAGGTTCCCCAGTGAAAAAACCAGTCCCGGTTGTTGGTTTGGTGGGCTATTCCGGCTCCGGTAAAACCACTTTTTTAGAAAAGCTGCTCGTCGTGCTAAAGGGTCGGGGCTACTTGATTGGTGTGATCAAGCATACTCACCATCTTGTGGATTTTGATCAAAAAGGAAAGGACACCTGGCGGCATGCGCGATCGGGTGCGGATGTTGTGGCTCTGGCCTCGCCCAACGGGGTCACCCTTTTTAAGAAATTTGAAGCCGAACCCGCGCCGGAAGAAGTCATGGCCATGTCTATGTCCATGGCAGGGGAGCTGGATCTGATTGTTTTTGAGGGTTATAAAAAGGAGAAATGGCCTAAAATTGAAGTCTATCGCCGTGGAAAAACCGAGCGGCCGTTTATCCCGGCGGGAGAACTGATAGCTGTGGTGAGTGACGACCTACCTGTTGGTGCGGCGCCGTGTTTTGGGCTGGACGATGCCGCAGCAGTGGCTGACTTGATTGAGAAAGTGATATTAAAAAGGGAGTGTGCTGCAATGTCGGAAACTAAGCCGGAAGTTTTGGAAGCGGTCAGGCTGGCGGCCAAAGAGGGACAGATCACCTGTACTCAGGCCAGAAAACTGGCGCAGGAATTGAAGGTTGTCCCCAGGGTGGTTGGGGATGCCGCCGATGAACTTAAAATCAAAATAAAATCATGCGAACTGGGATGTTTCTAACTCATCAGAGGTGAATTTATGTCCGAACTTTTTAATGTGCTGACAGTTGAAGAAGCCAGGGCGGCTGTAGCCCGCCACTTGCCGGATAAGTGGCCTTCTGTAAAGGTGCCGATTTTGCAAAGCCTTGGCCGCAGACTGGTGGTGGAGGTGCGCGCTGTCGATGATGTGCCCGGTTTCAATCGGTCCACTATGGACGGTTTCGCGGTGCGGGCAAAAGATAGCTATGGCGCCACAGAAGGAATGCCATCGTATGTTGATATCAGCGGCGAGGTTATGATTGGCAGGAGACCGGAGGGAGAAATAAAAGCGGGTCAGGCCTATCGTATTCCTACCGGAGGAATGCTTCCGTCCGGTGCGGATGCTGTGGTGATGGTGGAGTACACAGAAGAGTTGGACACTAGCACCATTGGCATAATTAAGCCTGTTGCGCCCGGAGAGAATGTGGTGCGCAGGGGTGACGATATAGCCGCCGGGGAGATTGCGCTGCCGGCGGGACACCTGATCAGGCCGCAGGATCTTGGCATGCTGTCATCCATTGGCGTCACAGAAGTTGAGGTGGCCGTTTCAGTTAAAGTAGGCATTGTCTCTACCGGAGATGAACTGGTCGACCCCGGGTCTGTTCCTTTATCCGGCCAGGTCCGCGACATCAACTCCCACGCCCTGTACGGGGCGGTTACAGCTTGTGGCGGGGAGCCACACCTGTATGGAATTATCGTTGACAATTACGGAAAATTGAAAGACGCCCTGGAAATCGCGCTAGAAGATAACCACATGGTCCTTCTTTCAGGCGGCAGTTCAGTTGGTACTCGCGATGTCGCTTCCAAAGTGATCGATTCTGCCGGAAAGCCAGGTGTGCTTTTTCACGGAATTGCGGTCAGTCCCGGCAAGCCCACAGTGGGAGCGGTTTTGGGATGTAAACCTGTTTTTGGCCTGCCGGGCCACCCGGCTTCGGCCATGGTTATCTTTGATCTGATGGTCGCACCTCTCGTGCGAACAGGCGGCTATCCGGCCCACGGAGAAGCATCAG
>CAZJGV010000027.1:12946-21281 GCA_964545615.1 uncultured Pelotomaculum sp. | reverse complement strand
CCAACCTGATCTGTCTGGCCAGCGTCAGGGCCAGGAAAGCAGACAAAGGGTTGAAGCGGGAGGAACCGTGCTGGTAGCAGAAAGCGGGCAGATCGCTCAAATCGACCAGCGTCAACGCCGCTCCCGGACAAGGTCCGGCAGCGGCCAACGCGGCGCGTGCGGATGTCTCCGGGGCATTGTAGAGCAGTCCGCCGTAAACAAAGTCATTCGCAAAACCGGCGATGGCCGGGTGCATCCGCCGCTGCAAACGCAGCACAGCGATGTCCGGCGTCAGCCCCTTTTCAAAAGCGGTCGTTATCCCGGCTTCATCAAAGATATCTCGTTTCAGCCAGCGTGCCACTTCCGGCGTCCCAGCCAGCGCCACCGGCGCCAGCTGGCGGAAGTCACCGCTCACCACCAGCTTCCGGCCCGCCAGAGAGGCGGCAAAAAACACCTGAGGGATGTAGGCCATGCTGGCCTCATCCAGCAGCACGAAGTCGTAGTGATCTCTGTAAATCACCGGATCAGTGGCCGCTGTGGACAGAGTGCAGCCAACTACCCGCGCTGCACGGCACACGCCTGCCGCTGCTTCCTTCAAGGCTGCCCTGAGGTCTCGCAAGGATCGCTCCACCCCGGTCAGGCGTTCGTCGCGGGCACCGCCGCCGCGCATCCCGGCCAACAGTCGGCCGCGCTCATCCTCCAACTCCCTAAGTTGCTCCAGCATCTCCGGACGACCGGCGGCAGCCAGGCTTGAAGCCAGCAGGCCGCTTTGCCGCAGCTCCGGCAGCCTGGCCCAACCGTAACGCGCCACCAGGCCGGAAGAAGCCGGCGCCCCGATCCGGGCTGCCGCCCGCAGCACCGCGCCGTCCACGGCCACATTGGCATGGGAAAGGATCAGCACACGGCCGCCCTGTTCAAATAAAAGCTTGGCGATCCGGCCCAGAGTCTCGGTCTTGCCGGTTCCCGGCGGCCCCCAGATAAAGGTGATTTCTCTCTCTCCAGCCATTCTTAATGCTTCTTCCTGTGAACTGGCTGCGACAGACAGCGAAACGTAACCACGCCGGCGCACCGGCGCCTTTTCCAGCACGGCCAGAGCCATTTGCAAATTCCTTTCCGGCGTTTCGCGCAACCGCTCCTGCAGGGCGGCCAGCAAAAACCAGGGTTCGCAAAACACTTCAGCCCGCTCCAGGAGTTCACCCAGGTTCTCACGCAGGGCCAGGGTCAACTCTGAACCGCGCACGGCCACCACTTCCCCTGCGGTTTCGCGAAAGCCGTAGCGCAGCCGCACCGGTGTGCCGTCGAAAAGAAAAGCCTCCACTTCCAGGTCAAAAGCGTACAGAAATCCCTCCTCGCCCCGGTAAACCAGCACCCCGTCCAAGACTACCAGGGGGCGGCCTCCTTCATTGCGCAGGTATGCTATTTCTTCCGTCAGCGCCCCGTTAAAAGCCTCGATCAATGCGGCAGCGTGCAAGATGTCACCTCACTTTTTAAGAAGTCGGAAGTCAGAAGTTAAAAAGAATAAAGATAAAAGACAACAGATAGCAAAGAAAACATAAGTTTTCATCATCTGTTGTCATCATCTAAAATCATTCGCTCATTATAAGGAAATCGCTCCTTGAGCCATTCCCTGTTCTTACCTCTCATCCTCCGGCAGATCGCCCGGCAGGAGTTCCTCCGGCAGCTCCGCAGCAACCTCAGGCCTGCCGCCGTATAGATACAGCAGGTCCAGGTGCTCCACCATGGTCCGGATCACCGTACGCAGGGGCCGGTCCGCAGGAAGTTCTGCCGTGGCCCGGTCGATGTCGTCCGGGACCTGCCAGCCGTAGGCCAGGGCATGCTGGTCGCGTACAGCCTGGAGCATACGGCGAATGTCGAAAGTGGAGAGAGTGTCCAGAAAAAGGTTATCTTTTAAAAAACTGCCGAATACCTCCCGCACTGTGGGAATGTCGTGCTGCCTCTCTTTGGCCGCCAGTTTCTGCGGCACATTATCATAGTCGCTGTTTTTCTGCTTCCAGATCAATTCCGACCAGAGGTTGGATGAGGCAGAAAAGACAGCATACGTTGCAGTCAAACCGAAAGATGGCGACATAAAGCGGGCAGCGTTCAGGTAGGCGTTAGACCTGGCTGTGATACCCAGGTACATCAACTGTTCGAACTCGTCGAAAAGGATCGCCCACCCGGCATAGCCGGCGGCCCGGACTAAGCGGGAGAGAAAACGAAAATAATCAAAGGTGTTTTCTTTTACCTTGAAAGGCGGCAGAGACAGCGCTTTTCCGAAGTTCAGGCGATGGATGGATTTCAACTGCGCGTTGGGAACGAAGTCGCCAGCCAGATCGCCGGCCAGGATATGCTGGTTGTAATTGTCACCACTGCCGTCCAGGTAGTTTTTCAGCACAGTCTCAAGTTTAGGGTGAAGGTTGCGGGCGGCATAGTTCAACATCTCATCCGCTTCATCGCTGCCTGGTCGCAGCGCTTCCAGCAGGGGGACGAAGCCTGGCTGCGAGCAGCCCGGCAGGTACAGGCCGTTTGCCGCCCGGCGGTACAGACGGTCCATTTTATCGAAGGGAGTTTCCTTGGAAAGCGGCACAAAACTGACGGCAAAGTTCAGTTCTTGCGCCTTGTGGGCGATGATGTTCAGAAAATGGGTTTTCCCGTTGCCGAAGTTGCCCTTAATCACCAGAGGGATGACGCCGCCGTCCGAGCGCACCCGTTCCAGTTCGCGCCCCACGCGCTCTAAGGCAGCCTCCCGCCCGTACGAAAAAATAGCGCTCAAGTTACGGGAGGAAACTCCAGAACGCAGGCATTCAATGATCTGTCTGGCTGCAAAATTACCCACTTAGCCCACTTCCCTCGTCATATTGGTTGACAATCGCCTCCACCACCCGCCGTACCGGCGAGAGCATGCTGACATTCTCCACCAGACAGCGAAAATCCTCCTGAGCGATGCCGGAGTTGAGACCCAGGACTTCGTTCAGCTTCTGTTGCAGTTCCTGACAGGTCCCGGCAGTAAATAACTCCTTTACCAGATAATCCTGGTTGAAAAGATCGGCAAATTTGTTCGGACGCGACCCTGCTACTTCGTTCTGGACGCGCATCCACAGCGCCTCGTACGATTTAAAGCCTCCCTTTTCATCGTGGAGCAATTCCGTCCGCCCGGCAAAGACAAAAAACGCCCCCTCGAATCCGGCAAAGTCGTCCAGCAACTGCCGCAGGCTCTCGTAGACCTCATTGCGGGCGGACCTGCCGTAAAGCGCCCGCCCCTCCGGTCCCCGCTCCAGCAGCGCGCTCAAGTTGTCCACTACCGCGCAAAGCCCCCGGCTGCCGCACAGTCGCAGTACGTAAAGGAAAGACGCCATCATGTGCCTGGCGTTGTATTTGTCGATACGGGTAAAAATCTTCAGGGGCTTTAAAGCCCTGGCCGGCAGAGTGCGTCCTTTAAGCCATTCCTGCAGAATTTCTTTCTGCTCCTCCGCCAGCCGGCGCGAACCCAGGTGGTGAGCGCAGAGATGGGAAAACGCCAGAGCAAAGCTGCGGTTTATTTTCCGGTCCTGGTAAAGCGAGTCCAGCTTTTCCTGAATCTCACGCCGCAAGCTTTCCATGGCCCGGCCCTGCGCCTGCGCCCAGCTAAAGAAATCCTGTCCCGGCGCCAGCTGTCCGGCCTGGTAGCCCAGGCTCTCCACCACCGTATTGCAGTAAGCCGCCACCAGAGCCGTCACATCCACCGCGTCTAACACGGCCTGGTAGATCGAGTCAAACTTATTCAGTCGCAGACGGCGGGCGTCTGAGAAAAAGGTGACATAACCCAGCCGCCGGGCCTCCTCCAGCATCAGCAGGAGAGCGTGTGTCTTACCTGAGCCAGGCCTGCCGATGAGAAATTTCACCTTGCCGCCGCCGCAAGCGATATAGTCGTCCAGATAATGATCCCGCCAGAAATTCCAGATCCCTTCCCGCTTCCCCACTGTGATTGCGTCGAGCATCCGCAGGTCCGGCGGCGGTTCCCCGCGTCGCAGGTTTTCCAGCGCTGCTTCCCTGACTGCCGGCTCCACCAAGCTATCCCTCCTTGTAAAACTTCATCACGCCGAAGCGTTGGGGCTGATCTTGGGCATCCAGGACTACCAGCGCCTGCCTGTTGTTGCGCACATTGCCCAGCCAGAGGCGCCTGCCGTCCGGCGCGTTCAGCCGGCCGCTTTTCAGCACCCGGTGCAGATCGAAGGCGAAAAGCTGCGCCGGGTAGTCACGTCTTTGCCGTGCCAAAGGTGTAAGAATGTTATAAATGTCTTTCAGAAGCACTTCCTGTTCGCTGACGTCGATCTTGGTCTTGGCGATCTGTTTGGCCATTTCCGTGTCATACGCTGTCTCCAGGGATTGGAGAAAGCGCTGAGTATCAAAGGAAGCCGCGTTTAAACGGTCGATGCTTTTCTTCAAGTGCCCGGCCAGGATGCCGGGACGCAAATTGCGGTAGACACGGTCATCGATGGTAACCATCTCTTTTTCCGGCAAGGCCCGTACTTTAAAAGGAAGGACTTCGTAAACCGGGTATTCCGCTTCCACGGCCAGGTTTTCCGCCGCCAGAGCGTCCATAAAGTCCCTGTGGAATTCTTCTTGCAGATAAACCTGCAGGTTGAAAGAAGGCAGCTTCTCCAGCAAACCATGCAATGTTTCCTGCTGTCTGTACAGTAACTCTTCGTAACGGGCCAGCGCCTGCTGCAGGGCTTCCAGGTTACCTCCGTCGCCTGCTGTTTTCACCCGTCTGACCACGTTAGCCATGCTGCGATGGACATTATTGAGGCTTTTAAAATCCTCTTGCAGCGTCTGGTCCAGAAATTCATCAATAGTTTTCGGCATCTATAAAAACACCCCCAAAAGTCTGACAGAATATACTAATTTTCTTCAAGGACCGTACATTTTCCTTCTCTTTATTTTAATTCTAAAATTAAAAACTGCGGGACACAATTGATAGTATAAAACAGAAAGCCTCCACATTTTTTGTGAGGGCTTAAAATAGTTACTCTGAGGATTAAGGAAGTTTTTGTTAAATCAAGTCCCCCTGCAGATATATAAAACTGCGCTTGATGTTGTTCCTGAGTGCATGAAACAACTTGCAGCAGCTTACGCTATGCGGTAGGATCCATAAAAGAAATAAAAAAAGGTGATTAAAAGTGGACAATAGCGCAGCCATGCGCGATCAAAGCATCGGCAGTCTGCTGTGGAAATTTTCCCTGCCGGCTATAGTGGGGATGCTCGTTAACGCGCTTTATAATATAGTCGACAGGATCTTTGTGGGGCGTGGGGTTGGCTCATTAGCCATAGCGGCGACTACCGTGGCCTTTCCCATCATGCTTATTATATTTGCTGTTGCTATGTTAATAGGAATTGGCGCTACGGCCTTAATCTCAATACGCCTGGGACAGAGGAAAAAAGAGGATGCGGAAAAGGTAGCGGGAAACGCCGCGGTGATGTTGCTTATACTGCCTTCAATATTAGCGGTAATCTACCTGCTCTTTCCTGAGCCTATTTTAAGTCTCTTTGGAGCGAGTGCAGAAGTTTTGCCCTACGCCCGCGATTTTACCCATATCATCATGATGGGAGCGCCTTTGGGGGCTATCAGCTTCGGTATGAACAACTTTATCAGAGCCGAAGGCAACCCCAGGCTGGCCATGTTGACACAAATCATCGGCGCTGTGATCAACGGCGTTTTAAACTACATTTTCATTTTCAAATTGGGGTTGGGGATAAAAGGCTCGGCTTTGGCTACTGTATCCGGCCAGTTATTCTCAGCGATCTGGGTATTGAGTTATTTCTTGTCGGGCAGGAGCCTGGTGAAAATCAGGTTAAAAAACCTTATACCGCAAATACCCATTCTGGCCAGCATAATGTCTATCGGGTTTGCCCCTTTTGCCATGCAAATCGCCTCAAGTATCCAGCAGTCGATATTAAATAAGACCCTGCAGGTCTATGGCGGTGATTTGGCTCTTTCGGCAGTCGGGATCATAATGAGTATACTTACGTTACTATTCATGCCTATAGTGGGTCTCAGCCAGGGCGCCCAGCCGCTCATAGGTTTTAATTATGGCGCCCGGCAATATGACCGGGTTAAAGAAACGATGAAAATAGCGGTGATCGCCGGTACCAGCATTGCTTTAACCGGCTACCTGGCCATTCACATCTGGCCGGCCCAGATCGTAGGGCTATTCAGCAAAGGTGATACCGCTCTGACAGATATGACTTCCCAGGCCATGAAGGTGTTTTTGGCGCTGTTTCCGGTTGTAGGCTTTCAAATAATATGTGCCAACTACTTTCAGGCAGTGGGCAAACCGGTACAGTCCACCATCCTCAGCCTGTCCAGGCAGGTATTGCTGTTCATCCCCCTGCTGCTGATCCTGCCGCATTTTTGGGGAATCAACGGAGTATGGAGAACAGCCCCTATTGCTGACGGCCTGTCAGTGCTGCTGACAGCTACCCTTATTTACTTGGAAATGAAATACCTCCCCGGGAGTGAACGACTGGTTGAACAGAGTGTCAAGGATTAAAAAACATTTTCAAAAACTATTTCTCCAGTCCTGTAGTCAAAGCAGCAGGGTGTCAGGGGGACGGGGTTGTTGACAACATTTTAATCGGTCAAGTTTCCGATCTCCTTCTTCCATAGGACAATTTGATAATATCCATCTTTGTATAAATGATTCTGTGTATTTCCACATCATGCCCACTCACCACGTAAAACACTAAATAGTTCTTTACAGGCAATATCCTGTACTCAGCTTCAAGTGATTCCATTGGCTGATAAACTCTGCAGGAATAAGGGAACTGAGCAAGGCGAGATATGGAATGGTCAAGCGCATCAACCAGATCCATTGCAGCCTTAGGCGATTTAAGGATGTCAGCGATATAGCTTGTAATATCTCTTAAGTCCTTTTGTGCCAAAGGCAGGTATCTCAACCTATGCATTATCCCCATCCGCCTTGCCTGTGGTAAGCTTTGCTCTTAAATCTGAAAACACTTCATTATGGGAAAAGCGCTTATTCGTAGATTTAGCTTCAAATTCCGCCTCTTTTAACTTAAAGTAAATATCACTTTCAAACAACTTGCGTTCATATGCTTCGATGCTCATAACAACTATATCGCCATAGCCATTTTTAGTCAGAAAAACTGGTTCTGACGTTTCATGGACAATCCTCGAAATTTCTGAAAAGTTATTGCGCAAATCCGAAATAGGTCTAATATGTGGCATAAAATTCACCTCTTAAATTATCATCTTAGCATAATAATATCATAATTATGCTAATTCATCAATTTGTATGGGCTGATACTAGTAATATCCATTCAGAACATGGATAACTGTTCAGAATCGATAAACCTTAGAACATCCTCATCCTCTTCAACCCTCACATCTTTGATAACCACTCTCATCCGGCCGTCCTGAAGGATGTCCTGGTTTAAGAGATAGCTGACCCCGAACCTTGATGTAATCTCCCTTCTGGATCACAGTACAATCTGACAAACCTTCTATGGCTTTAATCGTAAGCCCCCCTGGGAGGAGGCAGCTTTTTGTACTCTTTTTTAGACTCTACGATTTCCCGGATGCATTTAGTAAGCTCCCTTAACCTGTCAGCATCATTATTTTGATTGGTGATGCTGTCCTCCCATGACATCTCTTTAATACCGGAGCCGTACTGTACTTTGAAATAGTAGCTCTGATAAGGCGTAATCATACCGACAGATCCACCTTCCACTTGTACAGTAAAAACTTCTGGATAAGAAAAGAAGTCAATATCAACCATCTTTTTGTAAATGGTGTCAAGCTCCTCCCTGGTTAAAGACAATTTCGTGGTAATCGGAGGATCTGGAATCATATCTTTTGTATAAGTCCCTTCAAAGGTGTTTACAACGTTTTTAGCGTCCACACCGTACTGAAATATCAGGTTAAATGTATTGTCTCCTGATCCTTCCAGCTTTTCGGTGTTTTGTTTAAAACCGCCGCAGCCATTAGAAACAAGGATAAAGGCTACGGCAATCAAAGACACAAGTATAGTAATCGGCCTTGGCATGGTAATAGCTCTCTTTAATAAGACTTTTCACCATTGAATAACAGACAAAACAATGGCCATTTTATTTAAATCTTACCGTACAAATGTCGGTCCCTTCATACATGCCTCCTTCGGTATTTGACGCTGTGGCGTTATACAGAGGCTTTCCGGCCAGCGCTATCCTTGCCCTGACCATGGGCGGTTGAGCGGGGTTTTGTTCATCGCCCGGGCGCCCGGAAGCTGTTCGGTCCCGACCTCTTTTACATATTTGAGGCCGGGGCTTGCGAGAATTGTTTTTTCTTTTATATTGCCTGCCGGTTCCACGTTTAAAA
>CAZJGV010000027.1:0-12936 GCA_964545615.1 uncultured Pelotomaculum sp. | reverse complement strand
AAAAAGCTGATAACCAGATCGTTTGATTGTTCATCATACCGGACTGTCGTGTACGGCAGCCTCCTGCCGCCGGCCAGGACTTCACCCGCTGCGGGCTTAAATTCGAAAACAACTGCCTCGTCCTGAATTTCAATGTTGCTTAGAATTTGCTTCCAGCCATCCTTCCAGAAAGTGACATCCTCTTGTTCGCTTAAGGGCAGGAATAGGTCCTCTCTTCTTAATTCTTCAGTGACGGGGGTGTAAGCTAACAGGTAGGGAAACTGGAAGTTGCCGGTATCGCTGCCTCCCCTGGCGGTAAACCTGAGTTCTCCGTCTTTGTATTCTATAAATTCTGCAGTTTCAATAAAGCTGACGATGTGTTTCATATCGTTAAATGAATAACTGTATAACGCCATAGCTTAAAATATTACAAAATAAGTATATTCCTACTTATTATTTATAAAAATGAGTTCCTTTTGAGGACCCTTGTTAATATTTTGAGGATCATTTCTCAGTGCAAATAGGGACTGCTCAAAATTTATTTTCTAGAGGAACCTTGGGGTCATACCTGTAGGATGCAATTCTAAGGCTTTTTCCCGTCTAACATTCTTTTAATTTCTTTTAGCTCACTATCCATTTTCTCAATTTTGTTACAGGTATTCTTTTTGAAAGAACGGGCTTTTGAAATTATGGTTAAAACACCAACGACAATAAGAATAAGTAATAACAGGTCAACAATTTGAGCAAAGAGGGTAGCGTTATATTCCAATCCCATAATACTATCACCTCCCACCTGATTAAACGCTTTATATGAGGCGGTATATCTCCCCAGGTCCAGTAGCCGGGATTACTAATGTCCATCCTCAAGATGACATTAATAGATAAATTCGGCACATGCACCATAAATTCTTTGTAAAATATTGCAATAATTTTGCCAACACTTGGGAACATTCAAAAACTACAAATCCTGAGATTCGCCGTATAAAATCTTGCTGAACCCCCAGCCGTTCCATTGCCAGACGCTGACTTCCCTCTCCTCGGGATCGGTATAGTCTCCTTCCGTGACAATCAGCTCATTTTTGCCGTCACTGTCAAGATCTGCAAGAGAAGCTTCGTAATTAGGCCGGTCCAGGTTGGATGACTGCCATACGGGTTTAAAGGTATCCCCGGCCAGTTTAAAGATAAAAAGATGGTTCTTAATACTCATGTCTTCCCGGGTAATCCAAAAGGGTTTGTGCGGGCCGAAACTGCCTGACTTCCAGACCAGCAGGTTTAGCTCAAGGATGCTGTCATTGTTCGAATCACCCAGGAAGAAGTCAGATACCCACCAGTCATCCTGCGACTGCCAGATTGTTTGGGAACCGGTCGCGACCTTTAATTTGCCGTCCTGCAAAGAATAATCTTCGTATGTTCCGTCCTGGTCCAGGTCAAAATGCCGGAACTTCTCCAGCCTGGACTCCGGCAAGGGTTTTCGGGCATAGAACGTGTACCTCTTGTCTTCCCTGAAAACAAGGCTTTCCTGATCCCAGGCAGGGACGGTCACTTCTGAAAGATTTAATCCTGTGTTTTCTAAGGCAGTTTTGGCCTCTTCACCTCCCAGGACCTGCGGTTGGTCCTGGTCATTAATGAATACTGGCAGTAATTCAAACTTCTCCAGACCTTTGGAAGTGATATATATTTTAGCCGTCAGACCAACACGAGTAGCCCGGGACCACTTCTGATCGAAGATGAAATTGCCCAGGCTGTAAATTATATATTTATCTTTGTATTTCTCTATCTTCTGCACCACATGGGGGTGATGCCCCAACACCAGGTCCGCTCCGGCGTCAACCGCCAGGCGGGCCAACCTGGTTTGGGCAAGGTCCGGTTCAGGCTCGTATTCCGTGCCTGCATGCATGGACACCACCACAAAATCGGCCTTCTCCCTGGCGTCTTGCACGGCAGCTATCACCTTTTCCTGCTCGAAAAAGGCGACGCCGGTCTGCTCAACACCGGCCAGGTAAGACTCCGGCACAAGGGCAGGATCGGTGAAGGCCAGAAAGGCCAGTTTAAGACCTTTTACTTCGATGAACTTCGCGGCAAAAGCGGAGTCAATGGTTTTCCCGGCCCCGGTGTACTCGATACCTGCCTGGCTCAGGTATTGCATAGTATCCAGCAAACCCTGGGAGCCAAAATCCGCCAGGTGGTTGTTAGCCAGGGACAGGACGGTGAAACCGGCGTCTCTCAAGGCGGTTTCCACACCGGGATCGGCACGCAGGGTCATTTCCGGCATCATGATTTCCCGGCCAGGCGTGATCGGGTTTTCCAGGTTGCCGAAAACAATATCGCCGCTCTTAAGGTATTCTTTGATTTTAATAAAGGGGTGGCGCGGGTCACCCCCTTGTTCCCTTATTTCTCCGGCCACACCGCGGGAGAGCATAATATCTCCGACAACAACCAGGCAGACCGGCTCTGTCCTGGAGGGAAGCTTCAGCTTCTGTTCTCTGAAAGCTGTGAAATTTTCTTCCGGTGAACCACTGCCCCAGGCTCCCGGCGGCAACTCTTTTTTTACAAGGCAGCCCAGGCAGCCGATAACTATTATTATGGCAAACAGCAAAAACCTTTTCATCTTATTGAGCAATAAAGGCGTCGGTCCAGTTGGGCAGTGGAGGGACCTGCCCGTCATTCAGCATCCTGTGCCACCGGGTATCTGTCAACCGGTCATTCAGCGGCCAGGGGAACTCATAATAGGAATATACGCCGCCAATGGCAATCCTTAATTTACCGTCCACCGGCACAACAGCGTAGATCTCGAAAATATTGCCTGTGGCTTCTTCCAACACCCGGCCGTTAGGATCGGTAGCCACGTCCGCCACCAGGGCGGCCGGGCGGTCAAAAATCGCGGAGCGGTGGTCGATGCCCTCGTCTCGCAGTGCTTCCAGCCAGAAGTGCTCCAACTGGCCGCCGTAGGAGCGGATTAAATCATATTCTTCGTCGGTTAGAGGAGTATTGGACAGTTCCTTTTCTGAAATAGCTTTTAAGGCAAGGATCAGTTCCTCCATCCTTCCCAGGCTTTCCTTGTCCCGCTCATTTAAGAGTTCGCGTGCTTCAAGTCCGTCCCCGGTCATTTTCACCAGAGAGGCCAGGCGGGCATAAACATAGGGATTGGGCTCCACATAGCCGCGGTCGTCAATTTCCCCACCACCGCCGCCGGCCTCAGCGTAAACCGGCTTGGCGTATAATATAGTGTCGTGTTTCAATTCTGTCCAACTGCCCAGATAGGTATTGAGATCTTTTCTGGCCCAGGCGGAGTTGCGCATAAATGAGGGATACCCCGCCGGCTTTTCCTGGATCAGCGGCATAAGCGTATAAAGCCAGTTCCAATAGAGGTTCTGGTTCCAGGTCTCTTTGCTCAAGCCGGTAATGTACGCTTTCATTTTGGCCATGTTCTCCGGGTAATTCCGGTAATCTGTCTCTCCTGCCGCCTGTAAAATATTATAGGCTTCTGTCGAACCCATAGCGGCGGGAATATCCATACCCCTGGGCAGCATTCTCATTTCGTTCCGGCTGTTTTCCTTGACCTCCCGGTAAATCAGCCGCTGGAAAACAGAAGCGTCGAGGGTAAACCGCTGCCCCATAAAACGAAAGCCTTTTATTTCTTTTTCCCGGTCGGGTTGTATGGTTTCATCGAAGATAGGCATGGAGTTTATGGCCGGCGGCTCTAACTCCCCGGCCGCCTCCAAAAAGGCGTTCCATTTCTCGGGGCCGGCAACCACTGTCTGCGGATCGGCGTTGGAGCCGTAGATACTGTCAATCAGTTCTTTATACTGGCTGAATAAAATATCGTCGCTTTTGCCCACAAAAAAGTTAGTAGTCGCATAGATCCTGTCCCACATCTGACTGTTTTCCCCTTTGTTCAGAGCCAGGGTGATTAAGACAGCCGATCTTGTTTCATCTTCGCTTTCCAAGCGGAAGGTCAACCTGCCGTACCACATCATGGATTTAAAGTATGCTTTAAGCGAGTCGGTTCTTTCATAGTGACCCCTTGGTATGTATTGTGAGTAATCCTCCTGCAGAAGGTCAACGGAGTCACCGCTTCCGCCCATGTTCATCAGCGGCGACACCGCGATGCCCTGGTGGTTCTCAATCAAGACCAGCTCTTCTTCCACTTCATTTTTTACAGCCGGTGGTATAGACACACCTGGGTCTAAAAGCTTGCCGGCCACGGCAAAAAAGCCGACATTCCTCCTGGCGGCGTTCTCCCAGCCGGTGCCCTTAAGGGCTTCGTATTGCTTTTGAGCCTGGGATAGCATCGCTTTATTAAGTTCTTTCAGTTGCGGGGCGAGTTTCTCGGTTTCCACAACCCTCAGCAGGTGGTCAAAAAATAAATGGTAGTTATGGAGCACGGAATCGGTGGTGACAAACAGCGGTACCGGTTCATAGCGGTTTCTTTCGTAGAGCGAAAAGAACTCTTTTTCATATTTGTTGGGAACCACCACAAAGCCGTTTTTGATCAAAAGGTTTGTAGCCACCGGGGAAAGGCTAAACATGTCTTTGTTCGTGATATTACCAAGGTCACGGTCTACTTGATAAGGTTTGACGGCCGGAGCCGCGTTTACCGACACCTCCTCATATTTGGCAAAACTGGAGGAGGTAACTGCAGGTGGTTGAGAAACTTGTTCGTCGACCTTTTTTTCGTCCTGCCCGGGTTGGTTGGCACAGCCGCTTATAGCGCCCAGTAACAGGAGCAGTAAACCGCAAGCGATCAATAATGACCTTTTAATTTATCTCACCTCATCACTATTATTTGCGTTTGGAGCCCAATCATCCTGGATACCGCACAATCCGTCACCACAAACAACCTTGAATTGATGGCTGACCTTTTCTCCATTTTGGGTACCGTAAACCTCATAAATAAAAAAATTCTCTTCTTCATCTACCCCTTTAAATCTATAGTCTATTGTCTCTAAATCAAAAGATTTTTTGTAATTCGAGATAACCTTTAATGATTCAGTTTCCGGATTTTCTTCCTCCACCGGTTATTAAACGCAATCTCCTCTATTAAGAATCTCTTATAACTCTAATAGTATGACGGCGTAAGTAATAGACGGGTTCATAAACAGTATCAAAACAACCGGCCTGTTTGAACAAAATATGCGGTGAGTCAAGGAACCTTGTCCCCTGACTCACTGCATGACCAAATAGTTACCACTGTCGTAACGACTGTAAACGGGGCGCGGCCCTAGTCACCAGCGAGGCCAGTTCGGCCCTGATCACCAGCGAGGCCAGTTCGGCCCATGTCATCTGTTCACCCGGCCGGAACAGACCGTTCTCATCCCCTTTGATTAAGCCCAGCCCGCAGGCGATGGCCACGTAGTTGCGCGCCTTCTCCGACACCTGGTCGGCATCGGCCGCTTTAAGTTCAATCTCTACCGCCATCTCTGCCACCTCGCTGTAACCAAACGCCCGTACCAGCCAGACCGCCAGTTCTTCCCTGAGCACCGGCTGATCCGGGAAGAAGCGTTCGCTTTCCGCCAGTATGTCCCTGCTAACGGCATACTGGATTACAGCAAAGTCCGTGTCGTTTATTGAAACATCCATAAAGCTGGCTTTTTCAGCACCCTGCTGGTACAGGTCATAGACGTAATTCCCTTCCATAGCGCTTATCAGCACCCTGATGGCGTCCCTGCGGCTGACCGGCCCGTCGGGGTTAAAACCTATGGCCGGCAGCAGCCCTCTGTCTGCCAGAACCGACAAGGGCACGGCGGCCCAGTGCTCCTGAGGAATTAACGTTCCGTGGTTTTCCTCCGGCTGCGCCAACATCGTATCTATTGCCACCAATTGTCCGGTACGGGCGTCGATTCCCAGATCGCGATAGCTGTTAAACATAAGGGCAAGTGCCGGCTGCTTCCCCAGCCTTGGGTTTTCTCCCTCAACAGGGAAGAAGTAAGCTGGTTTCAGGCCTATCTCCTTCTGAAAAACCTTTTCCGCTTCCTCATGGGAAATCAATTCTGCGGCGGAGGGAAACCGCACTGCGTGCCAGTTGCAGTTGTAGCTAGTAATTTCACCGCCGGCGCCAACACTGATCATGATTCCGTCCTGTAAAAACGGTATTCCGTTAACCAGTCTGACAAAATTAAAAGTGTATCCTTCCTCGAATCTGACATAGCTCTGATCCTGCCGCTCTTCGGCTACCTGGCCCAATTTTTCGGGTGAAACTAGCCTGATGAAGTCTGTAGCCTTTTTACGCGCATCTTCCCGAGTGATTTCTTGCGTGCCGCTATCGTCCTGCCCGTACCCGGCATACTCGTTAAATGCGTTATAGTTTCTCACTTCGCCGGTGTAAGCGTCAATCCCGACATTGATCAGCTGTTGCTGTTCCCCTGGCTTCTCGTCAGCAAACCTATAGCTCCAGAATTCATCATAAAACACTCCGCCTCCGCTGCCGCCGCCACTGCGGGTAACCTCCCTGTCAATGCCGATCTTCCTGAAAAATTCTTGCGCCGCTTTTTGGCCCTCAGCCTGGCTTATCTTTTGGCCAGGCTTATTAACTGTCCCTGATCCCTCTATTAAGGCGCCAGCGGCGGCAGAACCCGGAAGGCTGGGAAAGCGCTTGTACTGATTTAGCGGTATCGTTTTCCCAGCCCGGGTCAAAGCCTCCCCGTTGCTGGGACTGATCCTCAACATACCCGGACTGTTCAACCGGTAAACCAGTTTTGCCTCCGGAACGCCCGAAAAGCTTGCGTTGACTCCTTCCGGCACTTGATAGCACAAGATAAGGCCCAATTCCTGCAAAACTTTAATCTCCATGCCTTCAGGCAACGAGCCGGGCTGCTGGAAAACCGCGTCCCTGTGCCAGTTGGCCGAAAAACTGGCCAGACGCCCGCTGAACAAATCCACTCCCACACTGATGCCGTCTCCTTCTACCGGGATGCCGTTTTCCAGCCGCTCCCAGAAAAAACTATAGGCGTTTTTCATCATGGCGCGCAAATAATAACCGTAATAATCATCATTTTCAACCAGCCGGGTGTGGCCAAATTCGGCCGGGCGGTATTTCCTGGCATACTCCTGCGCCTTTTGTCTTGCCGCCTCCTCGGTTAACGGATTTTCTCCTCCTTCAAGTCCGGCGCCGGAATTATAGCAATACAAGTTGACCAGCGCTCCGCTGTCCGCGTCAATAGCGATGCTAATATGTTCCATCCGCCTTCCTCCGGAGGCAGGATCGTTCCAATTCAGCTGCCAGATCCCGCTGCTGTCTCCCATGTAGTTATCCTGCAATTGAATGTCCAAATCTTTTCCCTCAAGCAGCTCCGGGAACATTCCCCTGGCGATCTGTACAGCCCGGTCCTGGGCAATGGCCGGTTCGCTGCTCTCCACTTGCTGGCCGATCTCCTTCACAGGGTAAGTATAAACACTGCCCTCTGCCTCAGATTCTCTGACTGCATAAAATCCGGTTACCGCAAAAGACAATAATAACGTTAACATTACTAGAGATAATCTTCTAATTTGAAATACCCCCTTGTATTTTTGTAAGACCGCTGTTTTAAACATATAACTTATTATCCTGATATCACTCTCCTCCCGGACCATTTCTCATATTTCTCAAAAAAAGTTTAACATACTCTCAAAACATATCATTCTGGCATATTCGTTTTATATTTCCTTTACTTAACAGTACCATAAAACCATTGTTTGTTACAGGGCTGGATATTCTTTTGTGCTTTTTTTAAAAATAGTGCTTCAGAGGAACCCAAAAGCCTATTTACAGAGCCAAATAATAGGTATATAATTATGCGCGTACTAACTGTACTATAAATATTAGTACAGTTAGTACTGAAAGGAGGGTTTCTATGTTTGAGCTGGACCTGCGCAGCCGCGCGCCTATGTATGAACAGCTGGTGGAAAAAATCAAAGAGCTCATCATAAACAATGTAATGAAGCCCGACGAGCAATTACCAGCCGTACGGGTCTTGGCCAGTGAATTAACCGTTAATCCCAATACCATCCAGAAGGCCTACCGGGAACTGGAACACCGGGGATATATCTATTCTGTTCCCGGTAAGGGCAGCTTTGTCAGGCCTGCTGTTCCCGGCAATAACGCTGCCCGGCTGCAATCTCTGGAAAATGAGTTGTCAAGAATTGTATCGGAAATGCTCTATCTGGGCACACCCCCCCAGGAAATTATTAACCAGATTAAAACTCGGTTAGCTAAAGAGCAAGGAGGTAAAATGGATGATTGAGGTGGAAAAGGTCCGCAAGCAATTCCAGGGGCTGGAAGCGCTCAAGGAGGTAAGCCTGTCCGTGCGCAAAGGTTCTATTTATGGTCTGGTCGGTTCCAACGGAGCAGGAAAAACTACGCTGTTAAAACTCCTGGCCGGTATTTACAGGCAGAATTCTGGCAGACTCACCATTGATGCCCAGCCGGTATTTGAAAACGACGGCATAAAGGAGCGTACAGTTTTTATCCCCGACTTTATATACTATTTTCCAAATTATTCAATTCAAGATATGTCACATTTCTATGCCAGTATTTACTCACAATGGAACCAGGCACGCTTTGAAAAACTCGGGGGTGTTTTTAACATTGAAGTCAAACGGCGTCTGAAAACCCTTTCCAAGGGGATGCAGCGACAGGTCTCCTTTTGGCTGAGTCTGTCCTTGGCGCCTGATGTAATGATCTTAGATGAGCCCATAGATGGACTGGACCCGGTGATGCGGCAAAAAGTGAAGAACCTCATTATTCAAGATGTGGCTGAAAGAGAGATGACGGTTATGATCTCTTCACACAATCTACGTGATCTGGAAGATATCTGCGATTATATCGGCATTTTGCATCAGGGAAAAATGCTGATCCAGAAGGATTTAGACGATCTGAAAGCAGACGTACATAAGATTCAGGTCGCCTTTAGCGGAGAAATACCCCCGGCCTTGCTGCAAGATCTGCAGGTGCTTTTTCAGGAAAATAGAGGCAGCGTACTGATTCTAATAATACGTGGCGCCTATAAAGAAATAATCAAGCGCATGCAGTCTTACCGCCCTGCTGTTCTGGATATCCTGCCGCTCACCCTGGAAGAGATATTTATATATGAAATGGGGGATAATGGTTATGCAATTAAAAGCATCCTTTATTAATCGCGGTGTACTGCTCAATGATTTTAAAAGATTCACCTGGATCAGCGCCGGATATCTCCTGATATTGCTTTTAAGCGTCCCCCTTAAAGTATTAATGCTGTACAGTAAGGGAGAAGATGCCGGAATAAACAATGTCTCTGCGTATTTGCGCATATTTCAGTTTGACACCAATTCATCGTTTTTGCATGTAATGGCGCTGATCCTTGTCCCCGTAATAACAGGCCTGCTGCTATTCCGCTATTTACAGGACAGCCAGGCGGCGGATATGGCGCACACACTGCCCGTCAAGCGGGGAATTCTTTATAATACCCATGTCACCGCCGGCATTATTTTCCTGTTTGTACCGCTTATCCTTACCGCGCTGATTTCCTGGGCGCTGGTCGCCGGACTGGGGATTCAAGATATAAATAGTACTGAGATACTGTCCTGGCTGGCTATCGGTCTGCTAATCAATTTCCTTTTCTTTATGTGCAGTGCGGCCGTCGGTATGATTACCGGCATGACCACCTTGCAGGGCGTGTTAAGCTATATTCTGCTTCTCCTGCCCAGCGGGCTGTCACTATTGCTGCTGCACAATATGAGCAAATATATTTACGGTCTGGCGTTTGACTACTATTCCGATAAGATAGAGAAGCTATCTCCCCTGATCAGGCTTACCGAAATTTCCATACATCCTATTCAGCCTGGCGAAATCGCGGTTTACCTGTTAAGCGGTATCGCGTTGTATTTTTTGGGGGGATATCTTTACCAGCAGCGCCACCTGGAAATGGCCGGCAACGCTATTGCTTTCGAAGTGCTGCGCCCTCTTTTCAAGTACTCAGTCACCTTTTGCAGTATGCTGCTGCTCGGCAGTTATTTCGGCGCCGTTCAAAACAGTCCGGGGTGGACGTATTTCGGCTACTTTCTGGGCTCCTTACTGGCCTATTTCCTGGTAGAAATCCTGTTGAATAAATCCCTGCAAGTTTTTCAGCGGCGGCGCATCCGGGGTTATGGCATTTATGCTCTGGCTATGATCGCATTGCTTGGCCTGTTTCATTTTGATTGCACCGGTTATGAAAAAAGGCTGCCTGAACTGAGCGAAGTAAAAAGTGTCTACATGGATAATTCCTTTTACGCATTAAACTATGCGCCGGCCTATGGCGATGAATATGATTTTGCGCCTGTCAAGGCCGTATTCACAGAAAAGGACAACCTGGCCGGCATTTATTCGCTGCATCAGCAAATAGTCGCTAACCGACTGGATGAAAAAGAGGGCTTCTTATCAAGTACGAATAAATATTCCGAGCGGATCTGTCTGGCCTATGAGCTGAAAAACGGCAGTCATATTTACCGGCAGTATGAGATTGCTGCGGAGTACGCGGACAGCTTGAAACCAATTTATGAATCACAGGAATACAAGCAGCTGCACTATGAAATTCTCAGTATTGATCCTGCTGACATAGACCTGATCGACATTAGCACGCCCGGGGCAAACAAAAACGTGCGCATCGCCGACCCGGAGCTCATCGCGCAGGCCGTAGGCGTCTTGCAGCGCGACATTTACGACGAGACATACGAAGAGATGGCAGCCATGAAGCAGAGAACTCCCTGGGCACACATCACCATCCTTTTGGAGAGTCCTCGCAGAGTCGACCTTGACTGGAAAAAATCTTACGAGCATTTTGAACAGTGGCTTAAAGAAATTGGGAAGCATAGCCAGGCCAGGCTGCTGCCGGGGGAAGACATAGCCAGCGCGATTGTAGACAAGATGCCTGGCCTTAACGAACTGGAGCCGGATAAACGGCCGGTTATCATAAACGAAGAGTCTATTTTAGAGTTAGAAAAAAAACCGGGTGTTTTAAAAGTCACCGACCCGGAAAAACTGGAACTTTGTTTACGTCATTATAATGTAAATAAAGAACAGTCGGCATATAGAGTGGTTTTCCTGCTAAATAACGGCGGAACTTTTTCCGGATTCTTTTTTGAAACTACCGCTCCTTCCTTTGTTAAAGAGCATTTCGCCTCGCTGAAAGAACCGCTTTAAAGGAAAAGGCTCTAAAATAGAGCCTTTTCCTTTCCCCATGACATGGTGAACCTTTTAATGCTTTTCATCGTCCAACCTTTAAACACAAGAAAAGAAAGCGGGGGAGTTCACTCCTCTATACGTTTTTGTGCAATAATATAAACCTCATCATCTTCCACATTCTATTCAAGCTCCACGTCCGGGCCTTCTAAATCTGCATCATTAATGCCAAGCTCCTGCATGGATTTGTCAGCCGGAATAAAATCCTCCGCCTTTGCACTTGCCATACGTTTTTCAGCTTCTATAAACAACCGGTAATTTTCAATCGTTTCAAGTATTTGCTCATAGGCTTCGGGGGACAGCAGAATACAAGACGGTGAATTATTTTTAAGCACGATTTTAAAGCCAGTTTCACGCAGTTCCTCAAAGATCTTATTGGCTTCACCTTTATTAAAGCGTGAAATGGGTACAAGAGAATTCATGATATTACTTATAGATATATTGTCAAGCATAAATATCAGCCCTTTTCTCCAGCTTCGCTCGTTAGTATTCTATTTATTCTTAATATTATTCTATGCAATATCAATAAATATGTCAACAAATTTATTGATATTGCATAGAATAATCAGTTGAATTGTAGTTCGTTTGCTGAAATTAAAGCAGGTCCCTCACCTGATAGACACAGCGGCAGGCCGGGCTGTGGGAGCAGACTGTCAGGAGCCCGTGCTTTGACGGGACTACCTTCAAAAGGTGGCCGGCCGGACAGGTCAGTCCGGCCGCAACCAGATATCCTTCCAGAATTTCCAGCGTGAGCCTGGCAGCCGGAAGATCGCAGCGCGGGTAAGCGGTGCAGCCCAGGAAATGACCGCCGTCAGTTCTTGTACGCACAGTCAGCAAAGCGCCGCAGCGGGGGCAGCTAAACCGGTTTTCAACATACGCCTTCAGGCCGGCGTAGCGCTCCCCGCCAAATCCCCCGCGCAGGTTCATCTCCAGCAGGTAAATCAGGGTGCGGCACACCCTCTCCCCCGCTACCCGGACGCTGCAATGGTCAACTTTGCCGTCTCCCGGCCAGGGGCCGCCGCACCAAAAGATGTCCCTGTCCATAGCCGTTAGAGGCGTGTGTGCGGCAGTATACCTCACGGCATACGGCTGCAGTTCGGGTGGGAAAAGTGAAGGCCGTCCGGTGCGCAGGGAAATGCGGGCGCCGCCAGCTTGCGCCTGCCGCAGGTTGTTCACCACCAGCCTCTCAGGCGGACCTGCCGCGGCGGGCCAATCCACCTGAACGGATGCGGCATGGCGGATGTCGGACTCCCAGGCTTCCAGGACCTGCCGGCGCCCGGCATGCCATTCAATTTCCATTTCTTCGCCCGTAATGCGGACAGGCAGGCCGTCCAGGAGTTCTTTGCCCCCGATCACCCTGCCGTTTTCTCTGATGAAGCGAAAAAGCCCGCACAAAGCAGAGTCGCCGGGCAGCCTGCTCTCCAAAAAATCGCGGCAGGCCAGGACGAATAGCTTGCCCCGCGCCCTGGTAACGGCAACGTTAACCAGCCGCAGCCCGCCGCTTCCTGCCCGGCGGGAAAGGAGTCCGCCGGGGCCGCGCTGGGGAAAGGAGTCCACCAGGTCCAGCACCACCGCATCCTGCTCCGCTCCCTGAAAGCGGTGGACCGTGGCGGCCACCAGTCCGGCAGCCTCGGAACGGGCGCCGGCGCCTCCTAAAAGTCCTGCCGTCAAGACGTTTAACAGCCTGGCTTGGGCGGCGTAGGGCGTGAGCAGCCCCACCGTGAGTCCTCCCAACCTGATCTGTCTGGCCAGCGTCAGAGCCAGGAAAGCAGACAAAGGGTTGA
>CAZJGV010000026.1:13064-21432 GCA_964545615.1 uncultured Pelotomaculum sp. | reverse complement strand
TTATAAACCGGATACCTACCAGAAAACGCCCGCCGGCGCTGTCGGCGGGGTTTTCTGAAATCCACACGGCCTCACCCACAAGGTTAATTTTTTGGCCGGGAGATATTTCAATATTGATGATTATTTTATCATTCTTAGTGAATTCCTGATCAGTGTCAAAAAGCAGTCCCCCGCCGCTGATGTTTATAGTCCTGGATTTTTTGTAGCGTTCATTTTCATCACGCGCGTAGAGAAAATACTGGTTGACGGGCAGTCGGATCCATGACCTTCGTTTTTCCCCGGGGTTATCGGTGGACCTGTGCTCACTGATGCCCCCCGCCACTTTTGGTTTTTCCATAATAGATCTTTTCTGAGCGCGGGCCCAAAGGATTAGCAACCCCAGCAATAAAAGGCTTATCGCCAGGAGAGGCAGTAGAATCTGCTGGTTTTTAGATTCCTGGTCAAGGAGGGCTTCTCTAAAAGCCTGAGTGAGATCCAAGGCGGGATTGTCGGTACCGCTGAAAGAAGAAACCGGTAACATTACCGTAATCAGGATCAAAAAAACTGCTGTTGTGATGAGTAGTATTCTTCTTGTTGAGTACATGACTATCCCCGCCAATTATTCTATCCGTAAAGAACAAACCAGCATGGTATCAGCATCATTCTCTTTATGAAATAAGGGGACACACCGGCTAAGGAACGGGAACACACCTCGACAGTGGAATGGGGACACACCTCTATTTTAGGTATTCCTTTACTGACGAGGAATGTCCCCGATGGAATGTCCCCGATTTTAAGGGAATGTCTCCGATGAATTATAAAAGAGCCGGGATGAACTTTGCCAGCAGATATACATCTCCGTTGTCCGCTACTATTTTATGCGGCACAGACTCAGGAACCACAACTGTGACACCGAGCTTGTACACAATCTCCTGGCCGTCCATTACTCCTTTTCCTATACCGCCGATGACTTCGTGCAGTTCCCATTTCCCTTCATGGATGTGGTCACCTATTTCAAATCCATCTTTGATCCTGATTAGATGGCAGCTGAATTTGCCGTTTGATGAATCACCTTTTACAAGGTGTTTCAAAAAGACACCCGCAAAACTAGGATGCTGGTTCCAATCAAGAGCCTCAACGTTAAATTTTTTGTCAAGGTACACTATTTCCCCTTCACTAATTCCTTTGACTGTCTCGTTCACATTTAATACCTCCTGATCTTTTATTTATAAATATTCCTTAAATTATATCACTTTTTAAAAGTAACACTGCTTTTTATTTGCTTTTTATTTCTTGTTCCCTGCTAATGCCACCTGGCAAACATAGTTTACCGGCGGCCATTCCAGCTTAAAACCGGCGTTAGCGAGGCTACTGGAGATATCCACTCCCATCGCCTCCGGGCAGGTTGTGACATGATAACCCCTGTGTTCTCTCAAAAACCCGGCTATTTCCTCTTTAAAATTCTTTTTTTCTGAAGTGTGACTGGATGAGGGTTCGATATCGCTCTTCAGGATAATAACGTTGACTATTGCATACACCGGTTTCGCAATATCAAAAAAATCAGAGAATAATGGCGCTTCCGGCGGGCAGCCTTTTTTTCTGCCGTAGTTGGGGCAACCGTCCGGGTGCCCGTGGTAGGGTTTTAAGCAATTGGCGCTGATCTGACTGTCAATTACCGGATTAACCTCTATTAGCATGTGATCACCTTGCCTCAGCAAAAAGCTGTTTTTTTAATTCAGGAAGGAAAAGCAGCACGATTGTTTAAATAATAAGATCTTAAAAAGATTATAACACTAAACATGGCAAAGAGTGCCGCTCACTATTCATTTTCAAGAAGTCAAGGATCTTTTGCAGAGAGAGAAGTGATGAATTTGAAACTGTTAGGCTCGCGCTTGTTCTTATCCATATTACTGGTTGTGCTCTCATCGCTTTTTTATGTGGTTTACTATTTCGTTTTTAAAGACGTCAATACCATGATCACCTGGGTGATCATGAGCATAGCCTTTTTGCCTATAAACATTTTGATCGTCAGCCTGGTTGTGGAGGGTGTGATTTCCAAGCGGGACAAGCTCATTTTGCTCAAAAAGTTAAACATGGTTATTGGCGTTTTTTACAGTGAGGTTGGTACAAATCTGTTAAAATTATTGATGGGTTATGACACTGATGCCGGCCGGGTTAGTAAACAAATTTTGTTTAACAATACCTGGACCAGTCAGAAGTTCCTTTCTTCTATAAAGCAGGTCAGAAATTTAGACTATAAACTTGACAGTCAAATTGGTGATTTAGAAGAATTGTGTGTTTTCCTTGCCGAAAGGAGAGCGTTTTTACTGCGCCTGCTGGAAAACCCGAACCTGCTGGAGCATGAAACTTTTACTGATCTCTTATGGGCGGTGTTTCATCTGAGCGAGGAGTTGGCCGCCAGAAGAAATCTCCGCAGTTTGCCCGCAGCCGATTATGTCCATATTACTTTTGATATGAAAAGAGCCTATACTCTTTTGATCACGGAGTGGCTGACTTATATGAGGCATCTTAATAGTGACTACCCATACCTTTTTTCCCTTGCAGTTAGGACCAACCCTTTTGACCCTGACGCTACGCCTGAAGTTAGTTAAAAGGGCTGTCTGATAGCAGGGGGACTTGTCCCCCTGCCTATGTCCGCTTGTATTTATAGCTTTTTTTGGATACAATGGTAGGGTATTAAAAGCTTTGGTAAACACCCCCTGGTGATTGGAGGTTTTAATTTGAAGCGGGTGGTCAGCGTAAGCCTTGGCTCAACCAAACGGGATCACAAGGTAATTGTGAGGCTCCTGGGGGAAGAATTTGAAATTGTCAGAATGGGTACGGATGGTGATTTTAACCGGGCACTGGAATTATTGAGGGAGCTTGACGGCAAGGTCGACGCGATCGGACTGGGCGGCATTGATGTCTATCTGTTTGTCAAAGAGAAACGCTACGCCATCCAGGACGGCCTGAGATTGATGGAAGCGGTGAAAAACACCCCGGTGGTTGACGGAAGCGGCCTGAAAAACACCCTGGAGAGGGAAGTTGTGCGAATGCTTGCCGCCGAAACCGATTTACTTAAAAAGGGAACCAGGGTGCTTATGGTCAGTTCGGTGGACAGGTTCGGCATGGCCGAGGCCCTTGCAGAGATAGACTGCGCCATGACTTTCGGCGACCTGATTTTTACCGCTGGTATTCCTTACCCGATTATGACTATGGATGAACTAGAGGAAATGGCCAACCGGCTCCTCCCCGAGATCACTAAAATGCCTTTTCACCTGGTTTACCCCACCGGCAAAAAGCAGGAGAGCCAGGATGAAGCCAAGGTTCAGAAATTCGCCCATTTCTACCACAACGCGGAGGTCATAGCGGGAGATTTTCACCTGATCAGGCGGTTTATGCCCTCCGGCATGAACGGGCAGACTATTTTGACCAATACCACCACCAGTGATGATATTGAATTCCTGAGAGATAAAGGGGTGGGCACGCTGGTGACCACTACCCCGGAGTACGAGGGGAGATCCTTTGGCACTAACGTGATGGAAGCCGCTTTGGTGGCTATCCTGGGCAAGCAGTGGGACCAGATATCCGCGCAGGATTACCTGAACCTTTTACACCGGCTGAACTTCCGCCCGCGAATTTTAAAACTAGATACTTAACCTGCCATTTTCCATATGAACTTGGCACAGTATAAAATATGATACTAAAACCGCCAGGGAGGGTAAAAAGTGGCTACACATCTGGAGATAAAAGACAGTCTGCAGACGTTTACCGAAAACTATAATAAAAATGACCGTTTAAAAATAATGAACAAGGACTGGAACCGGGTAGTGGTAGTCAAAGCTACCGATATTGAATCCGTGCATGCCTGGACTTTAAAAGATGGCGTGCTGGCACTAATAGAGGGTGAAGCCGCCGACCCCGATCTAACCGTGATTTCAGACAGTGAAACGCTGACTGACGTTTTTTATGGTGATGTCACACCGATAGAACCGTATAACAATGGCACTCTGCGCATTATGGGCTCTGAAGACGATATCACCAGGCTTGACTTTATTTGCCTGATGATTTGGGGTGAATAAGTTTGCAGCTCAAAAGGGTCCTCACCCTGAGAACGGTGGTTGCCACCAGCGCTGGCCTGACCCTGGCCAGTTCGTCTTTTGTGGCGGCTGTGCTGGTAGCCAATTATGTTTTGGGCGACACTGCCTGGATAGCCATATTGATTGGTGGGGCGCTCTGCTTTTTAGCAGCAGCCTGCTTTTCTGAGTTAAACGGCCTGCTGCCCACCGCCGCAGGCATTCGTCTTTATTTCAGCCGGGCCTTCAACGATCAGGTCTCGCTGGTTGTTTCACTGATGTACATGCTGATTGTGGTTATCGGTGTAGTAGGGGTGGAAAGTTTTATCCTCTCCAGGGTGCTGAATGATGCTTTTCCTGCCATACCTCCCTATTTCTGGATAGTAGTGATGCTCCTGCTGGTGACCGCAATGAACCTCAGGGGAATCAAGATGGCTGGCGTGTTCCAGGACGTGGTCACTTACAGCATTATTGCAGTGATGGTTTTCATCGGCATCTTTGCCCTGTACAAGGTTGGCTTTGAATTAAACACGCCTCTATCACCCGGCGGCGCTGCGGGGATCATACAGGCTGTGGCCGTGGGAGTGTTTTTGTTTGTAGGTTTCGAGTGGGTGACGCCGCTGGTGGAAGAGGTCACCCAGGTTAAGCAGATTTCCAGGGGTATGATGATCGCGCTGGGGATATTAAGCGTGGTTTACGCCATCTTTACCGTGGCCATGACCGCTGTTGTACCCAAGGAGATTTTGGTGGTTTCTCCCGCACCACAACTGATATTGGCCAGGACTGTACTGGGGGATGTGGGCGCCTCTTTAATGATAGTGATCATACTGGCCACCTCCCTGAAAACTTTCAATGCTGGGATAATCAGTGTTTCCCGTTTTATGTATGCCTCTGCCAGGGAGCATGTTCTGCCGGCGGTTTTCAGTAAAGTCAGCATGCGCTATTTCACCCCCTGGGTTGCCATTATCACCCTCTTCTTTATCGGTTTGCTCGCGGCCGCTTTGACTCTTTTGACCAAAAACTACCTGGTGCTGGTGGGGCTTGCCGCCGCCATGGAGTCCATAGTGTACACCCTGGCCGGGCTGGCGGTAATCAGGCTGCGCCGCAGGATGCCTGAACAGGAACGGCCTTATCTGATTAAAGGCGGTTATTTTATCCCGCTTCTGACAGCTTTGGTTTTCGCCCTGCTGGCCGTTGCCGTACTGGCAACGGATCTCTCGGCGCTTTTGTACATAGCCGTCGCTTTCATTATAGTTATGGTTTATGTCAAAACTGTTGTGCCCCGCCTTAAAAAGAAACACGAGGCCCGCAAACCATCCGCGAGGCGCCGTCCGGCACGCGCCGCGGAAGGATCGGAGGGCAAATAGCCGGCCTTCACTCCAGAAGACTCTTATTCTTTGCCTGTTACCCGCCGCAGATTTCTTGCTTTTTCCCGTGTGCCCAAAACAACCTCAGTAGTTTATTTTTCAAAAAAGGCTTCCATCAAAGTTAAAACGGGGAACCATTTGACCCTGCAGGCCGTCTAACAAAATAAGATGAATTTCTGCATAATAGTGCAAGCTCTGCGTGGGTTGGCATTTAATTCTGACAGTATAACCTTTTGTATAATTTTCCTGCGATACTTTTTAATGAAACAAGAGGAATTGTCGGGTAGCTTGTAGAAATTTAAACTTAAGTTCCTTAAGTATTATATCCGTCACCCGGACGGAGGGGGGTTGAGAATGCACGGAAGATACCGTTTGTCTTTTTATTTACCGGTAATGCTGGCGTTGGCCATGTTCCTTGGTTTCCTCTTTACGTTTCCGCATCTTGTTTTTGCCGACACTGCTGTAGTGGCATCCGCCACTGTAAATGTCCGATCCGGCCCTGGCACAAATTATAACATTGTGACACAGGTTAGTTCAGGCGACCGCCTCCCTATTGCAACTCAATCAGGCGACTGGTATTATGTAAGCCGGTCGTCCGGTGAAAAAGGCTGGATCGCTGGCTGGTTGGTTAATGTTGAAAAGACCACCCAGACGCAGGTGCCTCAAAGCAGTGGACAAATTGCCGTGGTCAGCGGCAGCTCTGTGAACATACGGAGCGGTCCTGATACCAGTTACGGTATCATTACGCAGGCTGGCCTGGGTGAGCGCCTGCCGGTCCTCGATAAATCAGGTGATTGGTATAAGATAAGCCTGAGCAGCGGGGCTTCCGGTTGGGTCGCAGGGTGGCTGGTTGCTGTCGGTACGCCGATCGTACAGACTTCCACGCCGGTAAATTCAACCACACCTTCCACCAACGGAGGGTCCGCAGGCAGCGGGAAAGTTGCCGTGGTTACCGGCAGCATTGTAAATGTAAGAAATGGGCCGGGTACCACAAATGCGGTGGTTGGCCAGGTTTCCCAGGGTAATAGTCTGCCGTTTCTGGAACAGTCCGGTGACTGGTACCGGGTTAAGCTGTCCAACGGCAGTACAGGCTGGGTAGCCGGTTGGCTGGCTAGTCTCCAGTCTGTACCGGCGGCAACCCCGCAGACGCCAGTTGTTCAGACCGGCAACGGGGGGACCTCCGGCAGCAGCGGCGGCGGAGTAACGGGCAGTCAATCAGGCCTGGCGCTCTCCCTGAAAGTCAAGGACTCGGGCAATAAGACCAGCGCTGTTATTGAAGCGAATAAGGCTATTGATTACGACTCTTTCTTCCTGAATAACCCGTACCGTCTGGTTCTCGATTTAAAAGGGATTGCCATAGGCAGTCTGCCGCTCAGCACCGATGTTAATTCTAAAACTGTGCTTCAGGTACGGACAGGCAGTTTTCAGAAGAACCCGGATATCACCAGGGTGGTTTTTGACCTGTCCGGTGGAGCCCAGTATGTTGCGTCACTTTCCAGTGACAAAAAAACCTTAACCGTGGAAACCTATATACCTGATATCAGCAACGCCTACACCGGCAAGATTATCGCCATTGACGCCGGCCACGGGGGTCCTGACCCCGGGGCGGTGGGGAGTAAGGGGACGAAGGAAAAGGTTATTACCCTGGATATTGCCAAGAGGTTGGCGAAAATCCTGGAAGCACGCGGGGCCAAAGTCATTATGATCAGGCAGGACGACAGGGAAGTCGGTTTGTATCAAAGGACCGAAAAGGCTAACGCGGCTAAAGCGGATATTTTCGTAAGCATCCATATCAACGCCAACACTAATCCAGCCTTGGGCGGCACCAGCACCTATATTTACAACGGCGCCGTTAACACCAATCAGTCCGCCAAGATTAAGGAAAGCAACAGACTGGCGGGCTACGTCCAGAATGAGCTGCTTAAAACCCTGGGCCTCAGGGACGTTGGAGTAAGGAGCGCCAATTTTGTGGTGCTGCGAACCAGCAATATGCCGGCGATACTGGCAGAACTGGCCTTTATATCCAACCTGGCTGAGGAGAAGTATATAAACACCGAAAATTTCAAAAACAGCTCCGCTGAAGCTATTGCCAAGGGTATTGGGCTCTATTTCTCTGAAAAAAGAAACGTGTAAGCACCTTTTTAAGAATTAATTTTAAATGAGTTTAGAAATCCGGCCGCGCCTCATGCCAGGCCGGTTTTTTTTTGCGTTAAAAAAGAGGAACACCTGTCCTGGCCAGGGAATATTAAGGAAATTGAACAGCTTCATTTTTTAAGATTTGACATCCAAAGGCGGGGGCATATTATTATTGCGACTATTTTCTAAATGGACTGAACAGGAAAGAAGTGAGGGCTTGCCTAAAGCTGGTATTACCACCACCGTGCCGGTTGAAGTGATTTATGCCGCTGGCTGGACTCCAGTTGATCTAAACAATGTTTTCATCACGGATGAAAACCCGCAGGCACTGGTGGAGCAAGCCGAGCTTGCCGGTTATCCCCGGAACCTGTGCGCCTGGATCAAGGGAATTTACAGCACCGTACTGAAAAACAGCGATATCCAGACCATTATTGCGGTAACCCAGGGTGACTGCAGCAATACCCACGCCCTGATGGAAACACTGCAGGTAGCCGGCATTAAAACGGTTCCGTTCGCTTTCCCCTATGACCGTGATTACGAACTGCTGCAACTGCAGATTAAAAAAATGATGGGCTACTTCAACGTTTCCTGGCAGCAGGCAGCGGAGCAAAAAAAGCGGTTGGACCGGGTAAGGCGCAAGGTGTGGGAACTGGACCGGCTGACCTGGGAAGGAAACCGGGTAAAAGGGTGGGACAACCACCTTTACCAGATTAGCTGCAGTGACTTCAACGGCGATCCGGAAAAATTCGCCATGGAGCTGGATGCTTTTTTGGCCGAAGCCCGGCGCACACCTCCCGCCAAAATAGATTT
>CAZJGV010000026.1:4132-13054 GCA_964545615.1 uncultured Pelotomaculum sp. | reverse complement strand
GGGTGAATTATATGAATATCTGGAAGAGCGCGGGGCGCGGGTAGTATATAATGAGACCCAGAGGCAGTTTACCATGCCTTTTGAAACCAGTGACCTGGTGGAACAATACCGCTCATATACCTACCCCTACGGTATTTTCTTCCGCTTGGAAGACATCCTGAGGGAAACCGCCAGGAGAAAGCTCGACGGGATTATCCACTACGCCCAGAGCTTTTGTTATAGAGCGATTGAAGACCTGATCATCAGGGACAGGCTAAGCCTGCCGGTGCTCACCCTGGAAGGCGACCTGCCCAACAGGTTGGATGCCCGCACCCGTATGCGCCTGGAAGTTTTTTTGGATATGTTGAGGTGACCTGATATGTTTGCCGGACTTGACCTGGGCAGCCGCAGTGTAAAAATCGCTTTAAGGGAAGAAGACAACTCTCTTAAATTAGATAAAGCTGATACCATGGAATTCTACCGTAAATACGGCAGGACATCAGGCGGCGAGTTCGCGCTGGATGTGGACGCCATAGGCCTGCCGGCGCCCGGACCCGCCATCACAGCGACCGGTTACGGGCGTCACACGGTTAGAGTAAAGGGAGCCAGGGTTATACCGGAAATTAAGGCGCATGTGCTGGGAGCCATATGTCTCACCGGCCTGTCTGACTTCACCCTGCTGGATCTGGGCGGGCAGGACAGCAAGGTCGCACTGGTGAGGGGAAAGCGCCTGGTGGATTTTATGACTAATGATAAATGTGCCGCAAGCACCGGCCGCTACCTTGAAAATATGGCGGCGGCGCTTAATATAAGCCTGAACGAATTGAGCCTGCACCACCAGTCCCCGGTGGAACTTGTCTCTACTTGCGCCATCTTTGGGGAAAGTGAGCTGATCGGCAAAGTTGTGGAGGGCAATTCAATTTCTGCACTGTCTGCCGGTGTAAACCACAGTATTTTCAAACGTATTTTGCCCATGCTGGTCAAACTGCTCAGTGAAACAATCGTTTTCACAGGCGGGGTGGCATATAATCAGGCGCTGGTACAGATCATCAGGGAAAACACAGCGGCAGCTGTGATCGTTCCTGAAAATCCGGAATATGCGGGCGCCATAGGCTGCTGCGCGGACGCCGGCGGCATCTGGAAGATCAGCTAAAAGCACTAAAATTTTTGGGGTGAATCTCTGTGGAAATAACAGTTTTGGGGTGCTGGGCGCCTTATCCCAGGGTTGGAGGCGCCTGCTCCGGTTACCTGATCCGCACAGGCGGGTTAAATGTGCTTTTAGAAGCCGGGAACGGGACCCTGAGCGAATTGATGCGCTTTATTGATTTCCGTTTACTGGACGCGGTGATTATCAGCCACCTGCACCACGACCACTACCTGGACCTGTTTTCCCTGCGTCACGCTATAGAAGGCGCCAGGCGTGACGGGAGCCGCGCAGCGCCCCTGAGACTATTTGCACCGGCCGAGCCGGCGGCTGAGTTCAAACTGTTAGCCGGCTACAGCAAAGCTTTTGCCGCCACACCGGTTGAAAGTTTGCCCGGGGAGCATACGTCGGGGGGGTTAAGCACCCGGAGGCTTGACCTGGAAGGTCTGACTTTGCGCTTTGTATCGGCACTGCACCCAATGCCGGGATTTTCAATATCTTTAGAAGGCAAAGGCAAGCTGGTTTTTTCCGGTGATACCGCACGTACTGAGGAACTGGTCGCTCTGGCCGAGGGTGCCGACCTTTTCCTTTGTGAGGCCAGCGGCCTGGACAGCGATGCCGAGGCAATGCAGGGCGTCCACCTTACCGCTCGCCAGGCGGGGGAAACAGCCCGTCGGGCGGGAGCAAAACGGCTGTTGCTTACGCACTTCTGGCCTGAATATGATCTTCCCCTGCTGGGCAGACAGGCCGGCGAGGGGTTTGGTGACATGATATCCCTTGCCAAAGAGGGAGAAACTTACCGGGTCTAGATTTTCTCAAAACTCACAAAAATAATGCCGCCGGCGCGGTGTTTATTATATAAATGAAAGGGGCTCAGGACATGTCGAGAGTTGACGGAAGACAGCCGGATCAGCTGCGTCCGGTGCGAATAACCAGAAAATATATCAAGCACGCCGAGGGTTCGGTGCTGATTGAAGTTGGGGAGACCAAAGTAATCTGTACCGCCTCAGTTGAAGAAAGGCCGCCCCAATTTTTAAAAGGAGAGGGCAAAGGCTGGGTTACCGCCGAGTACGGAATGCTCCCTCGCGCCACAGGGGTCAGGACTGTGAGAGAGGCGGCAAGGGGTAAGATAGGTGGCCGCACCTTTGAAATCCAGCGGCTGATTGGCCGCTCACTGCGGGCGGTGGTTGACCTCACAGCCCTGGGAGAGCGGACGGTCTGGCTTGACTGCGATGTGATCCAGGCTGACGGCGGCACCCGCACAGCATCTATAACCGGCGCCTTTGTGGCGCTGGTGGACGCCTTGAACAGTTTAAGGGAGCAAGGTCTGCTGAAACGTATCCCAGTTACCGATTTTGTAGCTGCCACCAGCGTGGGCAAGCTCAAGGGAGGACTGATGTTGGACCTGTGCTACGTGGAAGATTCCGCCGCGGAAGTGGACATGAACATTGTTATGACCGGTTCCGGCAGGTTTGTCGAGGTGCAGGGCACAGGTGAGGAAGCTTCCTTTACCAGGCAGGAAATGAATATGATGATTGACCTGGCGGCGCAGGGTATTAACCGGCTGATTTTTTCTCAAAAAGAAACATTGGGTGAGATTGTGTCATTTATTGGGGGGTGATCGGCGTGAAGCTGGTTCTGGCAACTAAAAACGAGGGCAAAGTCAGGGAGATAACCAAATTGCTGGCCGGGCAGGATATTGAGGTCTTATGCCTGGCTGACTTTCCCGAAATAGATGAGATAGTGGAAGACGGGGAAACATTCAGGGAAAACGCGGTCATCAAAGCGACTGAAGTATGTATGCAAACAGGACTGATCACGCTGGCGGATGATTCAGGTTTGGAGGTTGATTGTCTGGACGGGCTGCCGGGCGTTTATTCAGCCCGCTTTGCCGGTGAGGATAAGGATGACAGAGCCAATAATCAGAAGCTGCTGGAGCTTTTGGAAGGCATTCCGGAAGAACAGCGTACAGCCCGCTTTAAATGTGTAATGGCCGTTGCTGATACCGAGTTTTTTGTTTACATAGCGGAGGGGACCTGTGCGGGCATTATCGCACAAGAGCAGCGTGGTGATGGCGGGTTTGGCTACGATCCCCTTTTTTACCTGCCGGAGCAGGGTAAAACCTTTGCGGAGCTTGATCTGGAGACGAAAAATAAAATCAGCCACCGGGCCAGGGCGCTTGAGGTGGTGCTGGACATCCTGTCCGATTTAAAAAAAATGGCGGAGGACGACGAAGAGTGACACAGCCATTGCGTGTAGTTGTATTCAGTGATAGTCACGGTCGTTTGGAAAATGCCGTCAAGGCGCTTAAAGAAACCGGTCGGGTAGACCTGGTGCTGCATGCCGGCGATCTCTACCTGGATGCCATTGCCCTGGCTGAGGAGACCGGTCTGCCGGTCAAGGCGGTGCTTGGTAACTGTGATAAACTGAATGGGGGGCCGGAGGAGGAATTGATTGATCTGGCTGGACGCCCCATCCTGCTTACCCACGGCCATATAGGCTGGAGCAACCACTGGCATGACCGGATACTTGAACGCGCCAGGGAAACAGGGGCGGAAGCCGTGGTGTTCGGCCACACACATAAGGCCGAAGTCATTAAAGAGGACGGTGTGCTGCTTTTCAATCCCGGCAGTATCGGCAAACCACGTGACCAGGCGCGGCCCAGCTATGGAGTCCTGGAAATCAATGAGGACGGTATAGAGGCTTCTATCCACCGGGTTTAGCAATAATTGGGGCCATAGGCGGCTAAAATAACAAGGCGGCCAAAATAACTTTGACTCCGGCCTTCTTTTTGGTTATAATATTAATTGCTTCGAAAAAGATAATTCTTTGTGCGGGTGTAGCTCAATGGTAGAGCGTCGGCCTTCCAAGCCGATTACGAGGGTTCGATTCCCTTCACCCGCTCCATATTTGTCCCAGTAGCTCAGCTGGATAGAGCAACGGACTTCTAATCCGTAGGCCGTAGGTTCGAATCCTACCTGGGATGCCAGTAATATCAACGCCTCCGGGGTTTATCCCGAAGGCGATTTTTCATTTTTGGTGCCCATTTGGTGCCCAAAGTCTTCACCAGTGTCTCTAAAAATTCTTTCCTCAAGCTTGACCGCAGCTTTTTTCTGCATTCCTTTGGCCAGGTGGGTATAGGTGTCCGCTGTGATGCCGATGCTGCCGTGCCCCAGTCTATCGCAAATTAGTTTAACCGGGACCTCTTGGCCGGGATGCTGCTGGACACGGCTGAGGAGTTCGACCAGGTGCTGGTCTTCACCACCGTGGGTGACGTGCGGCCGTAAAACTCCGGCATCCCCGGCGTGAAGACGTTCCTGGTGGAAGAGGGCGCCGTGTGGGAGATTTAAGCAGGACAACTGAATAGCCCGCTCCATACCGGTCTTACCAGGGGCGGGGTGATTCAAGACCGTTTACGCTTTATGATTATTGTTATCGCCGCTGCACACACTGCACACAGCACAGCAATTGCACTGGTATCACCCCAGCCATATTGAAAATCGCTGAGTAAGGCAATTCTGTCCGAAGTCACCGAGCCGCTGAGGACTTTGTTAACTTCTACTGTAAAACTGTCCCCACTTTGAGCAATTAACTGGCCAACGATAACTGCATCCTGGTCGGCTTGGAAATCGGTCACTTCATCTGCATGTAACATTCCGTATAGCGCATCTGCCGCTAATGCTTTTTGCGGCAGAAAAAGCAAAAGAGAGCTAATTATTAAAAAGGCGATTGTTTTAATCATAAAATTCACCTTGTTTAATTGAAATTCTATCACGTTAGTATTTGGCTTTATTTTACATTAATTGAAGCCATCTAACAATATTAGTTTTTGAGCCTAATGGAGGGATAAATTTGCCGTTAAATATGATCAAACTGGATTTTAACCCCCGGGATGCATCCCGGTCGGCCACGAAAACGCCATCAGCCGCAAGAGGCTGGACTAGGCCGCATTCCTTGACGACCGCTTAATCCGTGAAATAATCTACCGCCTGGTGGTGGAACGGGGCCTGCCCATCGGCAGCAGCATCCCGGAGGGTGGAGGATATTTCCTGATCCAGGACGAGCAGGACCTGGAGGTGGCCACCCGGCACTTAAAGCCCAGGGCCATCTTGATCTGGCCGCGCGCGGAGAAGTCGCAGCCAGGCCCGGCGGCATATTAGGGAAAGGTTGGTGATGGGATGGCTGTCACTTTTACCGTTCCCGGCCGGCCGGTGCCCAAGCAGAGGCCGTGCCTGCGAACCTGGACCTGTGCAAGCCTTACATGACCAGGTGAGCGGGCCGATCTTTTATACTGACATCAACCCCTGCACTCCCGCTGAGGCGGCGGGCTACGCCGGCGTCGACACTCTACCTTAACTCCGATCCCAGCAATAATCACCCCAGGTTCGCCTGAGGCCTCATCGGTCAAAGGGCGGAGATTCACACTAAAAATCCATTGTTAAAAGAATTCCTTCACTCAAATAATATGAATGATGAGAAGTTCGCTATCAACTGTTTTTACTTTACCCCAAACAATCAAGCGGGGCTATAAAGCCTAAAAGGTTTGCAATTATCATACTCATAAAGCCGACAACTGTGCTCCAGTTAGAAATCATAGACATCCCTCATTATTTTGGAATCAAATATTTTTCGGTTATAGCCGGTTCTTTATCGAGTAATTCAAGCATTCTTTGAGCAGGCCCCTGTGGAATATTTTTTCCTGACTCCCATTTTTCCACAGCCTTTTGGGAAACACCTATGATATTCGCAAAAGCTGATTGTGTTAAATCCAATTTAGCGCGTATATTTTTTATTTCCTTGTCCTTGTAAATAATTAATGGTTTAACGGCTACAACATGCCTTTTAACACATTTTAATCCGCTTTTTTCATGGTCTATGGCTTCCTTAAGGCCTTTGATAATACTGGAATATGCATTCATTCGGATCACTTCCTTTTCAGTTCATTTTCCAAAGCTTTAATCAGAATTCTGATTTCCTTTTTTTCATTTTCACTTAAATCGGTTTTTATATTTTTAGAGAATGCCGAAATTAAATAAATCTTCTCATAGTATGCAAACGTAAAAAGTTCTTGCCCCGCCTCTTTTTCCCCTGTCCTTTAAATTCCGTCGCAGTTTCCGTAATCCACCGGTACCAGGTATGACATCTCCGCTCTCAGGATTTAAACACAGGTAATTCAAGCTCTCTTAAATCTCCATCGTTTAAACCGCATTGGAGCCAGCACTTTTCAAACTCCGGCAATATAATAAATTCTCTTTTCATTAGGACACCTTCTGTTATATTATACCCTATTGGATAGGGTATAAGTAAAAATATTTATTTTATTGAGCCGTCCAAAAAAAGGGCCGTAGCCCCTATAGCTGCAGCAGCAAACCAACCATGCTGCGCGTGCTGCGCGCGTGAGACTGTGCACCCAGTTCATGCAGCGCCACCGCCCGATGTGCTTGCAACTTTTCGGAGCCAATCTAAAGTTTATATACGGAGTCTTCCTTGATCTATCGGAGCAAATCTACCCCATCTACCATAAAATACAATTAGTACCAGTATGGCAAGGAGGAAGTTGGAAATGAAAAGTTCACCTAATGGATGTACCCCTCCAGAAGGCTGCGGCACTAAAGCTAGCGGGACTGGCTCCCATGAAGAGGGTTGTAACACCCAGGATACTGGAAATAGTTTATGTTCTTCAGAGGCGGCAATAAATTGCGATGCGAAGGCTATTGGTGAATGTTCACATGCGGAAGGGTGTAAAACACGGGCAATTGGGAGATGTTCCCATGCCGAAGGTTGTTTTTCAATAGCTGTTAACACGTGTTCCCATGCTGAAGGCGATTCTACAATCGCAGGTACAGACACTAGTGGCAAGGGCGCTCATGCCGAGGGCTGCAACACCCAGGCTTTAGGTGATTGCTCACATGCGGAAGGCAGTGCTGCAATAGCCAGTGGCAAGGCAGCCCATGCCGAAGGTTTTGATACAACAGCAAGTGGGATAAATGCCCATGCCGAAGGTGAAAACACAACAGCCAGTGGATTTGATTCCCATGCCGAAGGTTTTGAAACAACAGCTAGTAGCCTCGCTTCCCATGCCGAAGGTCAATCCACAAAAGCTAGTGGAATAGCTGCCCATGCCGAAGGTTTTGAAACAGTGGCAAGCAGAAATTATGCCCATGCCGAAGGTGAAAACACTCTAGCAAGCGGAGAGGCTTCCCATGCCGAAGGTGCAAGCACAACGGCAAGTGGACCTATTGCCCATGCTGAAGGTCGAGTCTCAATAGCAAGCGGAGATACGGCCCATGCGGAGGGTTTTCATACAACAGCGGGTGGCTCTTTTTCCCATGCCGAAGGTTTCAATACAATAGCAAGCGGGGAAGCCTCCCATGCCGAGGGTGGAGAGGTTAATGGTGGAGTGGTGACGGCCAGCGGCAAGGCAGCCCATGCCGAAGGTAGAGGAACAATAGCAAGCGGAGGTTTTGCCCATGCTGAAGGTAATTCTACCCAAGCTATAGGGCAGTCCTCACATTCTGAAGGTATTTCCACGATAGCAGGCACAACAACAGGAGGAAAGGGTGCTCATGCCGAGGGGTGTAGCACCCAGGCTTTAGGTGATTGCTCACATGCTGAAGGTGAGGGCTCATCAACAGGAACAAGTGCTGAAGCTGCCCATGCCGAAGGTCTTGACACAACGGCAAGCGGGGAGGCTTCCCATGCTGAAGGTCGTGGCACAACGGCAAGCGGAAATCATGCCCATGCCGAAGGTTCAGGCACAAAAGCAAGCGGACTATTTTCCCATGCCGAGGGTGATGGCACGATAGCCAGCGAAACTGCTGCCCATGCCGAAGGTGGAGGCACAACGGCAAGCGGATTTCAAGCCCATGCCGAAGGTGGAGCCACAATAGCAAGCGGAGTTCATGCCGATGCCGAAGGCACAGCCACTACAGCAAGCGGATTTGATTCCCATGCCGAAGGTTTTGGCACAACAGCAAGCGGAACTAATGGCCATGCCGAAGGCACATTAACTACAGCAAGTGGATTCAATTCCCATGCCGAAGGTGAATTCACAAATACAAACGGGCACACCGATACCCATATTATGGGACGGTATGGAGACGCAAGCGCTGACTTTTCCTGGTTTTTGGCGAACGGTACAAGTGAAACTAATAGAAGTATAGCAGCTAAAATACTAAATAACGGCAATGCTTGTTTCACAGGTACGTTAACTGCAGGTGGCGGCCCCGGCAGTTGTGCGGACTATGCTGAGATGTTTGAAACCATAGACGGGAAGCCCATCGACTGTGGTTATTTTGTTACTTTGGACGGCGAAAAAATACGTAAGGCGAACGCTAGTGATAGTTATATCCTGGGAATCACCAGCGCTACCTCTGCAGTTATCGCGGACAGCGGAGATTTGAACTGGAAAGATAAATATGTTGCGGATGAATGGGCTAGGGTGCAATACCATGATGTCGTTGTTCCGGCTAAAATTGGTAAGGATGGAAAGGTAATTATTCCAGAACGAACTGAAACTCAGCCAGTTTTGAACCCTGCATGGGACAATACCAGGGAGTTCGTTCCACGGTGTAAAAGGTGTGAATGGGTCGTTGTTGGTCTAATGGGCAAAATTCTTATTAGAGACGATGGAACATGTCTGGTGAATGGATACTGCAAACCGAATGACGAAGGTATCGCAACGGCTTCTAGTGAAGGTTACAGGGTGATGAAGCGTACAGGGGAAAATCAAGTGCTGGTTTTATTTCGTTAGATTGACGACTAATAGCTATAAATAGAGTTATGGCATTACAACCTGC
>CAZJGV010000026.1:0-4122 GCA_964545615.1 uncultured Pelotomaculum sp. | reverse complement strand
AAGGAGCATCTGGGAGAAAAGCAGAGGTGGAAAGCTGGACGGCCGTGTGTAGCGGCCATTTTCAGTTGCTGGCAGCCAGGTGAAGGCCTTCGCTGGTGCGCGTAGCGGGATATGAAAGCAAAAATCATAGGCGGGCGCCAGCCGGCGTATGATTTCCAATAATATCAAAAAAACATTTACACTGGTACAAATTATTGATACCATATAATAGTATTTAATGGAAATTATTACTGGGGAGGGGGAATATGGTTGAAAGCGACAGGTTTTGTCAGGATGTTAGATTGTCTTGAATAAGTATGTGCCAGCATGTTTCTTTTGTGCAGCACCGCTGACGTCAAGGTTTTCCGAGGGAAGATAGTCTGGGAGAGTGTGCTGCGGCTGTGTTTGAGAAGGCTGAAGGGATATAGTGTTGATAATGGCTACTGATTTTTAGATGGTGATGAATATGCTCTATATGATTATACTTTTTTGCTCCATCCTGGACTACTTATTTACCTTTAAATGGTTGGCTCAGTATGGAACAGAAATCAACCCGATTATGCTAATGATTATGGATAAACCGCTATGGTTTTCGTTTGTGGTGAAAAACGGTTGGACGGTTGCCATGCTAGTGGCTCTTTATTTTCTGGGGAGGAAAAACCCCAGGGCCGTACAGACAGGGTTAAAAGTGCTGGTTGTGGTTTATACGCTGATCATCTGCAACCATTTGTATGGGTTTGCGTCATATTATCTGTTGACGACGCTTCTAATTGAAAAAGTTTATTGACATGTGTTCAATACAAAACTATAATAATTATCAGAAAAATTAATTAAAAGGGAGAAATATTTGTCCCAAATATAACGCTTAATGCTGAAAATCAGTTTACCATGAAAAATATGGCAAATAGCAACAACTAGTAAACAATACAAGCATATTACGGGTTTACCTGTCCTCATTCCCATTGAGGGATACGGAATATGCTGCCTTAGTTGATTCTGGATACTTGCAATACCAGGTTGGTCAATGAAAATGGCGTTACCCTCACGCAAATCCTGGTCTCCCTTTTCAATCATGAATCTTCTCTATCTTTTGTTTCAATCTACCGCTACCCTGGAAGGAATTGTAAACTTTTTTGATCCAGCGTCAAAGAGTAGCATAGCTTATGCTAAGATCTGCTGCAACACCGCTTAGGGCCTTTCAGTTTTAAATTTTATTGAGGAAGTGGACTGTATGAATAATCAGATGTATACCGATACGGTGATTGAGCATTTTAAGTGTCCCAAAAATGTAGGAAGAATGGATGATGCAGACGGAGTAGGGATGTTTGGTGATCCCGGTTGTGGAGATTCCTTAACTATATATATCAAAGTTACAAACGAGGTCATACAAAATATAAGTTTTCTTGTTTTCGGATGTGCTGCCGCAATAGCGACGAGTAGTATGACAACTGAACTTGCCAAAGGTAAAACTATTGAGGCAGCGATGAAAATAACTGAAGACGATATTATAGAGGCATTAGGCGGCTTGCCTGACAACAAGAAGCACTGTTCAAATCTTGGTGTAAAAGCTTTAAGAAGTGCTATTGAAGACTATTATTATAGAAAAGAAAGGAATAACAAATAGGTTGCTCTGGACCCGGTTTACAGGTCACATAGAAAGGCATGGTATTTAAGTAAGTATTTACCCATGGCATAAAACTTGCTTATTAATATTTATAAACCCCCACCCCTTACAAAATATACTTGGAACCGGGCAGGGGTTGCTGTTTCTAAAAATAAAATATTTGGTGTTCAAGGAATGTGTTTAAGGAAAATTATGAATTTTATCGAGAGCAGGAGTAGTATGGCTCTCAATTCTCATTTTGATACTTAAGGCAATCATAATGATATAATAGGTGTTAATCTCGAAAAACCCGTTAGGGAGAGGTGTAGAAATTGCTGCAAGAAAATTTAAAGCTATTTTCTCAAAAAATTATCGAACTGTCATCAATAACAGAAATGGACGTATGTGTAGTTAATTCTAATTTGGTGCGCATAATTGGTACGGGCAGATATTCCAGCTTAATAAATGAAAAAGTTATAGAAAAATCGCTTTATAATAGATTATTCCAAAGCAGGGAGAAGTATTTGTTGGTAAAGCCTCATGACGATAAGGTTTGCAGCAACTGTGAGTATTTGCATAATTGTTCAGGACTGGTTCATCTTGCTGTTCCTTTTAAAATTAAAAAACATAATATAATGTCATTATTATTTACTGCCACAAAAGACCATTATAAGAAGGAATTATTAAATAATACTTCTTTATATTTGCATTTAGTGGACTTCTTCAGTAAACAGTTTGAAAAAGAGGGTCAAGCACTAAATGATAAAGATGCAATTGATTGTAAAAAATCCATGCAAAGCCTTATCAATTTAATAGATAAAAATGTAATGATCACAAAAAAGGATAGCATATTGTTTATCAACGACAGTTTAAAGAAGTTATTTGGAATAAGTGAATCTGATAACATTGACAATCTTAATAAACCGCATTTTAATAGTTTGAAAACAAGTGACAAGAGTTATCAATTAAGTGTCGATATTTCTGGCGAAACAAGGTGTTTTAGGGTGTTTGCCAGGACCATAGATAAAGGGTTGGACTTGAAAATGGTTTTTGTTGAACCTGCAAGCTCTAAAAATGCAAGCTATTTTGATAGACAAATATTTTATAGTCCCAATATTAAGAAAGCTATTGATATTGCGAAGAAAGTGTCGACCTCGAATTCCACGATCCTTTTAGAGGGAGAAAGCGGTACCGGTAAAGAGGTCTTTGCTGACGGAATACACTATGAAAGCGATAGGGCACAAGGGAATTTTATTAGTGTTAATTGTGCCGCAATACCGGAGACACTATGGGAAAGTGAATTTTTCGGATACGCAGAAGGAGCGTTTACAGGAGCTAAAAAGGGTGGCAAAATGGGAAAATTTCAGGCTGCTGATAAAGGCACTCTTTTTTTGGATGAGATAGAAGAGATGCCGCTTTCTATGCAGGCTAAATTATTAAGAGTACTGGAGACGAAAACCATTATACCTGTTGGTTCAAATAAACAAGTTGATATTAATGTTCGTATTATTGCTGCAACTAATAAAAACCTGGAAGACATGGTGCGTCAGGGTCTTTTCAGAAAGGATTTGTTTTATAGGCTTAACGTAATTAAAATAAGCATTCCCCCACTCCGTGAAAGGAAAGAAGATATAATTCCTTTAGCTAATTACTTTCTTAAAGGCTTTAGTATAAGCAAAGGAGGCAGGATAATAGAATTGACTCTGGAAGCTTGTGATTGCCTCGCTAAATACTCATGGCCTGGTAATATTAGGGAACTAAAAAATGCAATAGAATATGCATTTTCAATATCTAATAATACTTACATTTCATCCGATGACTTACCAACTTATATAACTGAAGAAAGCAATAGTTTGTCTAATAATTTATATCAAATCGACAGCATAAAAGAATTCGAATACAATGCTTTAAGAACCTGCATCGGAACGTATGGATTGTCAGAAAAAGGGAGGAAGAAGATAGAGGAAAAATTGGGTATTAGTAGGGCCACGTTGTATAGAAAGCTAAAAAAGTACAACTTAAGATGAACTGAGTTCTTAGCGCCAGTTAGAAATTTTTAATCCCCGTCGATTGGCCATCGGGAAGTACTTTTATGTAAGGTAATATTTACAAACCGGGTTTTTATGGTTCTCCAATTGTAAACCAGTATCATTATGAAATATGTTTCTCATAGTGATACTGGTTTTATGTTGAGAAACGGCCGGAATGGTCTCACCTTGAGAAAAAAAGTAGTTTGTATTGTGGGAAATGTCTGATAATTTCAGATAATTATCCCTGGCATGAAAGTTGCTTTAAATAAATTGCAAGATTTAAAAGTCTCCTGTCTTGGGAGGTGATGAAATGATCAAGGCAATTGTAATGAATGAGAAGGACAATGTAGCAACAGCTTTATGTGATATCAGCGAGGGATCAAGGCCTGTTATTGTTGGATTTAAGTCTAAGCAAGGCATCGTAGTCAAATCCAATATACCCTTTGGACACAAATTCGCGCTATGTAAAGTTCCTGAAAACGTACCCATCATTAAATACGGTGAAGTAAT
>CAZJGV010000025.1:17496-21802 GCA_964545615.1 uncultured Pelotomaculum sp. | reverse complement strand
AACCACCGACACCCTGATTAAAAGTCAGGTGCTCTACCGACTGAGCTAATGGCCCATAAAAACAGGTGATTGGAAGCTAGATATCAAAAACGCAGTCAATATCCAACTTCCAACTTGAACATGGCTGGGGCGGCTGGATTCGAACCAACGGAATGCCGGTTCCAAAGACCGGTGCCTTACCACTTGGCGACGCCCCAAAATGTAAGTGGGGTGGATGATGGGACTTGAACCCACGGCCCCCAGAGCCACAATCTGGTGCTCTAGCCTACTGAGCTACACCCACCACGTTTTAAATGCTCTCGCGGATAGTTACTTCACTTCCCGCACAAGATATGTTAGCAAATAAAATGAGTATTGTCAAGGACAAAGCGGCAGTATAAGAACAGTTTGCGAATCCGATTTCGGAGTTGGTACTTCGGGCGGGCGGCTGTGAAAATAACTGATATCGCATAATAATGAGTAAATAATTAATATTTTGTGTTTTTTTTATTGATAATTAACAGCCTCCCAGATATAATTTAATAATACATCAGCGTCGCATTAATGAAAATCAGTTTTTGCTTTAATTGCAAAGCCCCAACATGGTAAAAACAGTACAGCCAGGGCTTTTTAATAAGCCTTGGTGTTTTTGGTTTTTTTACAAGGAAATAAATTCCTGACCCCTAGAATAAATCTTTAAAATTGGTTACAATATTAATACGGCGTTGGTTGGGGTTTATTGTTAAAATGGATGTGTCCTGGTTCTTTTAATAATAAATACCATATATAACCAAACGATATAAGGGGGAGCATAAATGAAAGCTAACGCTGAAAGGATTGAAAAAAACACCGTATTACTGGAAATAGAGGTCGACGCTGAAAGTTTCTCCCAGGCAGTGGACAAAGCCTACCGGAAACTTGTGCACCAGGTTAATGTGCCAGGTTTTCGCAAAGGTAAGGCGCCCCGGCAGATTTTTGAGCGTATGATGGGGAAAGGGGTCATCATTGAAGAAGCTATGGAATCGGTTGTTCCTGACGCTTATTACCAGGCCTTATCAGATACCGGGATTGAACCCATTGATCAGCCAAAAGTAGAAATAGTTCAGGCTGAAGAGGGTAAGCCGGTTGTGTTTAAAGCGACGGTTCAGGTTAAACCGGAAGTGACGCTGGGTCAGTATAAGGAAGTTGAAGTGTTCAAGCCGTCTGCTGAAGTACCGGAGGAAGAAGTAGATAAGGCGCTGGAGCGGCTGCAAAACAGGCATGCCAAACTGCTGACTCTGGAAGAGGGAACTGTTGAGCAAGGTGACACCGCCGTTATTGACTTTCTGGGGAAAGTTGACGGAGAACCTTTTAAAGGAGGAGAAGGCAAGGACTATTCTCTGGAGATCGGTTCCGGTTCCTTTATACAGGGATTCGAGGAGCAATTGATCGGCCTGCCGGTTGGAGAGACAAGAGACATAGCGGTTACCTTCCCTGAAACATATCAGGCTGAAAACCTGGCCGGTAAAGAAGCGGTTTTCACGGTTACTATAAATAGTATCAAGCGGAAGGAACTGGCTGCGCTGGATGACGAGTTTGCTAAAGATATCAGCGACTTTGACACGCTGGAGGAATTAAGGTCGGATATATCGAATAAGTTAAAGGAGAATGCGGAGAGCCAGGCTAAATACGGGATCAGGCAGGAAATTGTAAATATAATTGTTATGAATTCCGATGTGGAAATTCCTGATATAATGGTTGAAAGCCAGCTCAGAGAAATGATCGGCAACTTTGAAAATCGTCTTACCGGTCAGGGCATGTCTCTGGAAAATTACCTCAAGTTCTCCAACACAACTCTTGCGGACTTCGAGGAGAATATGCGCCCTGATGCTATCTGGAGCGCGAAGTCAAACCTGGTGCTGGAAACTATAGCGAAATTGGAAAAAATTGAACCTACCAGTGAAGAAATAAAAGCGGAAGCGGCAAAAATAGCTCAATACCTGAACCAGGACTCTGAACAATTTCTGGAAACAATAGAAAGCAAAGGTCAGATTGATTATATAAAAGATCAGATTGTCAGAGAAAAAACTTTGCAGTTTCTGGTAGATAACGCCATAGTTAAAGAAGGCGCCGACGAGCCTGCCCCGGAAACTGTTGAACCTTCCGAGGAGGACACCAACGAATCGGTACCGGAATAGTATTATAATTTAGAAGGTCTTTTGCATGTATATAATTTGCTGATAAGGAGCGATTACAGTTGAACCTTGTACCCATTGTAGTAGAGCAGACTAATCGCGGTGAACGTTCGTATGACATTTTCTCCAGACTTTTAAAAGATCGGATCATCTTTCTGGGCGGACAGGTAGACGATACTATTGCTAATTTGATTATTGCGCAGATGCTTTTCCTGGAGGCGGAGGATCCAGAGAAAGACATTCAGTTTTATATTAATTCACCTGGTGGTGTGGTTACCGCTGGCATGGCCATTTATGATACCATGCAGCATGTCCGTCCGCCTGTTGCCACCATCTGTATCGGCCAGGCCGCCAGCATGGGCGCCCTGCTGCTAACTGCCGGGGAGAAAGGCAAACGCTTTTCACTTCCATATTCAAGGATTTTGATCCACCAGCCGATGGGAGGCGCTCAAGGTCAGGCTACTGATATTGAAATCCACGCCAGGGAAATCTTGCGGATGAGGACGACCTTAAATGGAATACTTTCCCGTCACACCGGCCAGCCTTTAGAAAAGATTGCCCAGGATACCGATAGAGACTTTTTTATGTCGGCCCAGGAAGCCAAAGAGTACGGTATTATTGACGAGGTGTATGATGTCAGGAGGCAAAGGTAAAAGAGGTGGAAATATGTTTAGCGATAAAGGGCAGTTGAAGTGTTCCTTTTGTGGTAAACTTCAGGATCAGGTCAAGAAACTGGTAGCAGGCCCGGGTGTTTATATTTGTGATGAATGCATAGAGCTTTGCAACGAGATAATCGAGGAAGAACTCAGTGAGGATCTGGGGCTGGAGGTAGGAGACATACCAAAACCCAAGGAAATCAAAGAGATCCTTGATCAGTATGTCATTGGTCAGGAAGGTGCGAAAAAGTCCCTGTCTGTCGCTGTGTACAACCATTATAAGAGGATCAATCTTGGCGGTAAGATCGATGATGTCGAATTGCAAAAAAGCAATATAGTCATGCTGGGGCCGACCGGCAGCGGCAAAACTCTGCTGGCGCAAACCCTTGCCCGTCTTTTAAACGTACCCTTTGCCATCGCTGACGCCACTTCACTTACCGAGGCAGGATATGTGGGTGAGGATGTGGAAAACATCCTGCTCAAGCTGATCCCGGCTGCCGACTACGATGTTGAGAAGGCTGAAAAAGGTATTGTATACATTGACGAAATTGATAAAATAGCCCGCAAGTCGGAAAACCCTTCCATTACCAGGGATGTTTCCGGTGAAGGTGTACAACAGGCTCTGTTGAAAATACTGGAGGGAACTGTGGCCAGCGTACCGCCTCAGGGCGGTCGCAAGCACCCGCACCAGGAGTTTATCCAGCTTGATACCACCAACGTGCTGTTTATTTGTGGCGGCGCATTCGACGGGGTAGAAAAGATTATCTTAAACCGGATTGGTAAAAAGGTAATGGGCTTCGGAGCAGAAATAAAAGCAAGAAAAGAACAGAAAATCGGCGAGATCCTTAGCAAGATCCTGCCCGAAGATCTCCTGAAATACGGCCTGATTCCCGAGTTTGTGGGCAGGCTGCCGATTATTGTGACCCTGGACGCCCTGGATGACGAGGCTCTTATCCGCATCCTTACCGAGCCGAGGAACGCTTTGGTCAAACAATACGAGAAGTTATTTGAGCTCGACGGTGTAACCCTGGAGTTTTCCCCGGAAGCTTTAAAAGCTGTTGCGCAGGAAGCGCTCAAGCGCAATACCGGCGCCCGCGGTTTAAGATCGATCCTGGAAGAAGTAATGCTTGATGTCATGTACGATATACCGTCCAGAGAAGATATCGCCAAGTGTATTGTTACTGGTGAAACCATACAAAAGAAAGAACCGCCGCGGATTATCGCTATGGACCGCAAGAAGAAAAAAGAAGAGACAGCGTAATGGGTTGTGAGTGGTGAGTTGTGGGACGTGGGATTAGGGTATTCCTCTTGGGTCTTTCAATTAAAAAAAATCCTGACCGGAAGCGGTCAGGATTTTTTGCGTAATAATATTTTACTTCTTACAGGGGCCTATCGGTAAAACAACCCGCCCGAAAACAGTGTTCATAACTCCGGCGGCTGAAGTGTACCAGGCGACAAAAGCTGTGGCGATACCTACGTAACCGCCCCAGGTGTGAG
>CAZJGV010000025.1:17125-17486 GCA_964545615.1 uncultured Pelotomaculum sp. | reverse complement strand
GTGGTTACCTGCCGCTCCGATGGTCAGAAGAATGAAGGCCAGTAAAAGCAAAGTGAAGGTAGTAACCAAGGCTTTATTAGTCCCAAAGCTGCCGAGCCACATGTAGAAAGTAAATATGGTCCATGCCAGCAGGAACAGCCATACGCCCTGAGCAGGCACTGTAACCAGCTTTAATGTAGCAAGAAGATCAAAAACACCGAGGGATATCCAGAAGGCGCCATAAGAAGAAAAGGCAGTTGCTCCAAACACGTTGTTCTTTTTAAATTCCCACATGCCGGCTAAAATTTGGGTTGTTCCGCCATAAACCAGGGCCAGGGCTATCACTACTATAGTGGCTGCCTTGTCTACCAGACCGGCGTTG
>CAZJGV010000025.1:3317-17115 GCA_964545615.1 uncultured Pelotomaculum sp. | reverse complement strand
AGACCAAGCGGCCCGGGATCGGCGATTGCTGATTCTTTAATTTCATAAACGTTGTTCGCCATGATACTCTACTCCCCCTAAAAATTAATAATTGCAATTAATGCCCGGATCTAAAAAATGAATCTAGGTTTTTATGAAACACCTCCTTATATGTGTTCTTTATGCCTGATACATGTATCCACTATGATTATATATCTATTGGAACTTATTGTCTAGGACTATAGAACAGGTGACCATTGGTATTCGGTACTATAAGCAATTAATTGTTTTAATCCTTTTGATAGACAATGAGGTTAAAATGTGAAAAACTTAGTAATACTAATGGTCAGAACCATTTTTAAGGAGGAATAATCACATGGGAGAATTTCCTTCAGGTATAGGAAGTTTTCTAACTTTCATTCAGGTATTTTTCGCGGTGATCATAGGACTGTATTTTTGGAATCTGCTCAAGACGCAGCAGGGAAATAAAAACGCGGTTGAAAAAGAATCAAAAAAAGAGATGGAAAAACTCCAGCGCCTGCGTTCAATCTCGCTGACCGAACCACTGTCTGAAAAGACACGCCCGACTTGTTTTAGTGAAATTATCGGCCAAACCGAGGGTCTTAAATCCCTCCGGGCTGCTCTGTGCGGCCCGAACCCCCAGCACGTGATTATCTATGGGCCTCCTGGTGTGGGCAAAACCGCCGCTGCCAGGCTGGTGCTGGAGGAGGCCAAAAAAAACAGCAGCTCTCCCTTTAAGGAAGACGCCAGGTTTGTTGAGATTGATGCGACTACGGCGCGCTTTGACGAGAGAGGTATAGCCGACCCGCTGATCGGTTCGGTGCATGACCCTATTTACCAGGGGGCGGGTCCGATGGGCATGGCGGGTATTCCCCAGCCCAAAGCAGGAGCGGTCACAAAGGCGCACGGGGGTATGCTTTTTATAGATGAAATTGGAGAACTTCACTCAATCCAGCTGAATAAACTGTTAAAAGTTATGGAAGATCGCAAGGTCATTATGGAAAGTGCCTATTACAGCTCAGAGGATAATAATATCCCCTCTCATATCCATGATATTTTTCAAAACGGCCTGCCGGCAGATTTTCGCATGGTAGGAGCCACAACCAGGGAGGCTGACCATATCGCTCCGGCTATCCGCTCGCGCTGTCTGGAAATTTACTTCCGGCGGCTGCTGCCGGACGAAATCGAAATTATAGCTGCTAACGCGGCCAAAAAAATTGACATCCCGCTCCAGCCCGGCGCCCTGGAAGTAATAAAAAAATATGCCACTAATGGCCGTGAGGCTGTCAACATAATCCAGATAGCCGGCGGGATCGCCATTACTGAGGGCAGGGAAGTGATCCGCGCGGCTGACATTGAGTGGGTTGTCCAGAGCGGTCAGTACACGCCGAGGCCGGAAAAGAAGATTCCCACCCGCCCGCAGGTCGGCCTGGTTAATGGCCTTGCCGTTTACGGTCCGAATATGGGAGTCCTGTTAGAGGTGGAGGCCAATGCCATCCCTGCCGTGTGTGGACAGGGAAAGCTTACTGTGACCGGCATGGTGGATGAAGAAGAAATCGGCAGTGGCGCCAGGACGATACGGCGCAAGAGTATGGCCAGAAGTTCGGTTGAAAACGTACTGACAGTGCTCCGCCGCATTGTGGATGTTGATCCGCGTGATTACGATCTGCATGTGAATTTTCCCGGGGGCGCTCCCGCCGACGGACCTTCCGCCGGTGTTACCATAGCCACTGCCGTTTACTCCGCGATAACAGGAAGGCTTGTGGATAACAGAGTGGCTATGACTGGTGAAATATCTATCCGCGGGCTGGTAAAACCAGTCGGAGGAATTGTGGCGAAGGTGGAAGCGGCCCGCCAGGCCGGGGCTTTAAAGATATTAATTCCGGCTGAAAACTACCAGGAGCTTTTTAAACAGCTGCACGAAGTGGAGGTGATCCCGGTAGAGCGCCTGGAACAGGTCTTTCGGGTCGCCCTGAAACAACGCCCCAAAGCGAAGAAGGTGGAACTCACCGCCTCTTCTCCTCTGGACGTTTTGAGCGCCACAGGATTTGGAGCGGGGCACAGCCTGTCAAAATAAATGAATGTTAACTTCTAGAACTTATAAAACAAGAAAAAATAAAAATTGCCTGGTTGTCTAATCTTTTTTATGTACAGTAGTATAGGGCTTGAGAGTATGCGGATACTGCTGCTTGAGTGCTTATCGGTTCAAAATGTGAGCTGGGATGAACTAAAACGGCGTAAAACTTCGCATTTGATATCAATTTCTCCCTAAACAACCCGGCAGAGGCCGGGTTGTTATGTTCCCGGTAATTATTGCTATAGCGGTGTTTTTAACATTTATGATAAAATAAATATGTATATCATTGTTCAAAAATTGACATTTTAAGCAACACAATACAGAAAAGGAGGTGCAGCTTTGAAATCCGAAATTAAGGTTTTGCCTTTGCTGCCTTTAAGAGGTATCCTTGTTTTTCCTTACATGGTTATTCACCTCGATGTAGGTCGCTCTAAATCGGTGCAGGCTATTGAGGAAGCCATGATCCGGGATAGGGTTATTTTTCTTGCCACTCAGAAAGAAGCACAGACTGATGAACCTGGAGAGGATGATGTTTTCCAGATCGGCACCGTTGCTGAAGTAAAGCAGCTTCTGAAGCTGCCCGGCGGGACGATCCGGGTCTTAGTCGAAGGAATAGCCAGAGCTAAAGCCCGCAGTTTCATATCTAATGATCCGTACTTCCTGGTGGAAGTTGAACAATATTCCGAAGAATTTGGGAAAGACAGCGAGATCGAGGCGCTGATGCGCAGCCTGGTATATCAGTTTGAACAGTATGTCAAGCTGTCAAAGCGTATTCCTCCCGAAACCGTGGTGTCTGTGGTTAACCTGGAGGAACCGGGCCGGTTGGCCGACATAATCGCTTCTCACCTCGCGCTGCGCATAGAAGATAAGCAGAGCATCCTGGAGGCCGCAGACATTGTTAAACGGCTTGAAAAGCTTTGCGCTATTGTGGCCAAGGAGCTAGAGATTGTAGAACTTGAGCGTAAGATCAATATCCGTGTGCGCAAGCAGATGGAAAAGACTCAGAAAGAATATTATCTCCGTGAACAGATGAAGGCCATCCAGAGAGAACTGGGCGAAAAAGATGAACGTATGGCTGAGGGTGAAGAACTGCGGGAGAAAATCGCCGAGGCCAAGTTACCCAAAGAGGTGGAGGAAAAGGCGTTAAAGGAAGTAGAGCGCCTGGAAAAAATGCCTCCAATGGCTGCGGAGGCTGCGGTTGTGCGCAACTATCTTGACTGGCTGCTGTCACTGCCATGGAATAAGAGCACGCGGGACCGCCTGGACCTGAAGACCGCTGATAACATACTGGAAGAAGACCACTACGGTTTGAAGACGGTCAAGGAGCGCATCCTGGAGTACCTGGCCATCCGTAAGCTGGCTAAAAAGATGAAGGGGCCGATTATTTGCTTTGTGGGACCGCCGGGAGTCGGCAAAACTTCCCTGGGGCGGTCTGTAGCCCGTGCCCTGGAGCGGAAGTTCATCCGGATGTCTCTTGGCGGCGTGCGGGATGAGGCTGAGATACGCGGACACCGGCGCACTTATGTCGGCGCTATGCCGGGCCGGGTTATACAGGGTATTCGCCAAGCCGGTTCCAAGAATCCGGTTTTCCTGCTTGACGAAGTTGACAAAATGAGTACGGACTTTCGGGGGGACCCGTCAGCGGCCCTGCTTGAGGTGCTGGACCCGGAGCAGAACAACACCTTCAGCGACCACTACATCGAGGCGCCTTTTGACCTGTCCAACGTTATGTTCATCACAACTGCCAACGTCCAGCAGAATATACCCCGTCCCCTGCAGGACAGGATGGAAATTATCTATCTCTCAGGCTACACGGAAGAAGAAAAAGTTCAGATAGCCATACGTCATTTGCTGCCCAAACAGATTAAAGAGCACGGGCTTACCAAAGATATGCTGAAGTTATCGGAAAACACCATCCGTAAGATTATACGTGAGTATACCCGTGAATCAGGTGTGCGCAATCTGGAAAGACAGATCGCCTCCATCTGCCGCAAGACCGCCAGGCAGGTAGTTACTGACAAGGTAAAAAAGGTTCAGGTTACCGCCCAGAGTCTCAACCAGTTTTTGGGAACACCTCGTTTCCGCTATGGCATGGCCGAACTGGACGATCAGGTGGGCGTGGCGACAGGACTGGCCTGGACGGAAGTAGGCGGCGATACTCTGGCGATTGAAGTTTCAATCTATAAAGGCACTGGCCGGCTGACTTTAACCGGCAAACTCGGTGACGTGATGAAGGAATCGGCACAGGCAGGATACAGCTACATCCGTACCAGGGCTGCTGAGCTGGGCATAGATGAGGATTTGTACGACAAGCAGGACATTCATATCCATATACCGGAGGGAGCGATACCCAAGGACGGTCCGTCGGCCGGTATAACCATGGCGTCCGCTCTGGCCTCTGCCATCACCGGCCGCAAGGTGTTGCATGACGTGGCTATGACCGGTGAAATCACACTTCGGGGCAGGGTGTTACCTGTAGGAGGAGTAAAGGAGAAGGTGCTGGCAGCCCACCGGGCAGGTATTAAAACGGTGATTCTGCCCAGTGACAACAAAAAGGACCTGGATGAAATACCGAAAAAGGTTAAGGATAAAATTCACTTTATACTGGTAGATCATATGGATCAGGTTTTAGATTCTGCCTTGACCGCGAAGCCATATGTGCCCGTGACTCTTTCGGTCGATACCCCTCTTGTTCCGCCGACTTATCAGACTGCAATTGTTAACGAGGAAGGAACCCACATCCCCTCATGATCAAAGTTACGAGCGCTGAATTTGTGACCAGCGCGGTTAAAACCGCGGATTACCCGGCCGGGGAACTCCCAGAAGTAGCCCTGGCCGGGCGTTCTAATGTAGGTAAATCTTCACTCTTAAATAAGCTGACGGGCAGGAAGAGTATTGCCCGTACCAGTAATACGCCGGGGCGGACCCGATTGATCAATTTCTTTTTGGTAAACGGTTTATTCCACCTGGTAGATCTACCTGGCTACGGCTACGCTAAAGTGCCGCTGGCTGAACGGGAGAGCTGGCGTAAAATGGTGGAAGGCTACCTGACCACCAGGGCTAATCTGAAGGGTGTGGCGCTTCTGGTCGACAGCAGGCACCAGCCAACAACCCTGGACCTGCAAATGTATGGCTGGCTCACGCACTGGAACATTCCTGCCGTGGTTGTTGCCACCAAGGCGGACAAGCTGTCCCGGATGCGTCTGCTGCAGTCTGTAAAGGTAATTCGCGCCACCCTGTCTTTAGCTGAAGGAGAACGGCTAATCCCTTTTTCAGCGGAAACCGGTCTGGGCCGGGAAGAACTGCTAGAGGTAATAACAGGCTGGGTCAATGGGACATGAGAAAAGTCGTAAGGCGTAGATATGTATGAAGCTTTAATGGGTCAAAGACCCGAGAGGAATACAGGATATACCTACGGCCAACAACTTACGACCTGCGACTAAAATGGTTGTGAGACAAGGGAACCGTTCCCTTGTCTCACTCTTTCTTTTCTTAATACTATGTTACTGCTGATTATTCTGACCCGTTCCGCTTGAGGGGGTCTGCTCTTTTTTTGCCGGTGCCGGTGTGGTTTTGTTTTCTGTTGTTGGCGCCGGTGTGATTTTGGGCGCCGGCGCTGCCGGAGTCGGCGCAGGTGTAGGTGTCGCAGGCGTCGGTGCTGGTGTGGTTTGAGTTGTTCCCGTGGCTGCGGTTCTGGCAACCTCAAAGCCTACACCATTGATGGTCTTGTCTTGGAGATTCAAGCTGATTACTGTAACAGGGCTGCTTTTTTCTCCTTCTTTAAGGCCGGTGTATTTACCCACTACTTCAATCCAGATGAAATCCTGCACCGGGACTTTCTGAATGACGTCGGTAATTTCCACCTTGTTTGCTGTGTTTTTGCCCACACTGACCAGGATGTAGTTAGTGCCGTTGACCTGAGCCCAGGTGGCCGCCTCTCTGTCTGAAATAGCTGAAGCGATATTTTTAACAACATCTGGCGCCTTGTTTAAATCAACCGGACTGAAACCTACCTTGGATGTTTCCGGAATAACCGATGGCTTTTGCTCCGGTGTGGGCTCTACTTTTCGCGCCGCTGCACAGCCGGCGCTCAGGCATAAGCAAACAAGTAAGAAAAGGACTAAAATTCTACGCACCTTAATACCTCCAATCAAGTTTTTCATATTGTTTTCTTCCTGGGTTTAATTAATACATACAGGAAATTAGTCTGCAGTTTTTTTAAGCAAAAAGGACCTCCCTCCGGGAGGCCTTTTCTTACCAGCTGAAAATGCCGAAAATTGTTTTTTTCTTTGGCTGTTCATCAGACCGGACGTATGTTACCGTTTCGACCGCCTGTTGGGCGAAACCGGTGACAACGGCTGATTCATAAGGGATTGCTGCGACTATCTCACCGGCGTCTTTGGCCGCAGACTGGAATCTTTCATATGATTCCCTGGATAGTGAGGGACTGCAGTTCCAAACCCCTAGTTTCTGGTAGCGCTCAATAGATTTTTGCAGGATCATTTTATCCAGGTTGGGGAAGGATGGCGCCGCAGCTTCCGCTGCTTCTGCCGCGCTGTGTTGGTTCAGCCACAACTGGGCTTTATAGATGGCGTTGGTGAACCGCTGGATAACCACGGGATCTGATTCTATATAACCGGGCAGGGTGGCGTAAGCTGTTACTGCCATGTCTCCCGCCGCGCTTCCCACCGAGGCGACAACGTGGCCGAACCCTCTTAATTCAGCCAGGGAGGCATCCGGTTCCAGCAGTTGAATGTAGTTGCCGGTACCGGTGCGGAAAGCGCCCATACGCAGTGCGTCTGGTATATTGTTATATATTGTTACTTCCCTGTAAGGCGGCAGGTTGTAATACCTTAAGACAGCCTCCAAAGCTATTTCAGAGCTGTCGTCGTGCGATCCGCCAATGATGGCTTTATGTTTCATCTTTTCCCATTGGAAGTCTTCCGCGTCCTTACCTTTTCTGGCTAAAAGCAGGGAGCCGTCCCTGGCTGCCGCGGCGGCAAACACTACCGGCCTGGGGGTTTTGGCATCGGGGTTGAATATGACCTTCTGCAAGCCGCAGATTACTATGTCAGCCCTGCCGTCCGCCAAAGCGGCACGTATTGCTTCCGGGCTGGCGGCGCTAATGGTTACTTGCAAATGCTCTTCTTTAAAGTAACCCAGGTTTTCGGCCAGGTACTGCGGCAGGAAATATGGCGAGCGAACCGATTCGAGCACGCGCACAGCGGTAACCTGTTGGATCACAGCCGGTCTCATTAACCTTTGCGCGGCCAATAAGGCCGCTGCCAATAAGATTACAACCAGTATTACATGAACTAATTTAAAATGGTAACGCAAGTTTATCAAAACCTCCAGTAACTTGTATCTTTTATTTCTATTTGCGTCAAAAGGTTTTCATGCTATAAAAAAGAGGTAAATTTTGCATAAAATGACTGTCGCGGCATAGGTTTTAATTAAAAAGTTAGCTGGGGGTGTTGGATTGAGAGGTTTAACATTTATGATCTGGTCGGGGAACGAGGAGCCAGTGTTAAGGAGGCTAAAAATCGGGGCAGTGCTTTTGGGGCTGGCCTGGGCTATGGGCTCAGCGTTGGCTGTCTGCGCCCTGATGTTTGCCTGGGTGGCGCTTTCGGCCGGACTTGTTTACAATTTCAGTGTTTTTTTGATAGCCGGCTCAATAATTGGCGCTGTTATGGGCGGGGTGGCATGTGGCCGGGCGGCGGGCACAATGGGATTACTGCATGGCTTTTTATCAGGTCTTTTTTATGGTCTGCTCCTGGCAAGCTTGTTCCTGGCCGGCAATATGGAAAGCTTTACATTTAGAGAGCTGTTACCGCGCGCTTTGTTCCTGGGCGCGGCGGGTTCAATCGGCGGGCTGGCCGGGGTGAACTGGCGTGACCGCAAAAAAGCCCGCTTGATGAGATAAGTAGTTCCACTGGTTGACATCAGCCCATAAAATCTTTATTATATTTTTTGTAAGTTATATTTAACAGCTGTGAAAGGGAAGTGAAGGTCCCCCGGGCCAGGCTATACGCCGTTAGAGAAGGAATCCCCAGGCTGCAAGGTTTCCTGCCCGCACCTGTTACCGTCGCCCCGGAGCTCCCGCGCAGAATCTATAGTAAGCGCGGGCGGGTTAGCCCGTTACAGCGATTTAAAGCCGCCAGTTGAGAAGTGAGAAATGAGACGTGGGACGTGGGAAGTCAAGAAAAAGCTGCTGAGAATCAGTCCTGTCGTTCATTATTAGCTATTAACTGGAATCAGGGTGGTACCGCGGATGAACCCCTCGTCCGTCCTTGAAGACGGAGGGGGGTTTTTTGTAAAATTTTTGATGAGGAGTGAAAGTATTGTCCACAGCAGATATTCCATCCACATACGATCCTCGCCTGGTGGAGGATAAATGGTATAGTTTCTGGGAAGGAAGCGGTTTTTTCCACACTGCAGTAAACGCGGAACAAGAACCGTTTTGCATTGTCATGCCCCCTCCCAACGTAACGGGTCAACTGCACATGGGACATGCTCTGGATAATACTCTCCAGGACATTTTAACCAGGTGGAAAAGGATGCAGGGCTACAACGCGCTCTGGCTGCCGGGAACGGACCACGCGGGAATCGCCACCCAGGCCAGGGTTGAGGAACAACTGACCAGAGAAGGTGTATCCCGTTACGAACTTGGCCGGGAGGAGTTTCTTAAGAGAGTCTGGGCGTGGAAGGAACAATACGGCAGCCGGATTACCACTCAACTGAGAAGGCTCGGAGCTTCCTGCGACTGGCAGCGGGAGCGCTTCACTATGGACAAAGGCTGTTCGGAGGCGGTCCTGGAAGTCTTCATTAAACTGTATCAGAAGGGTCTAATCTACAGGGGCTATTATATTACCAACTGGTGTCCCAGGTGCCAGACGACCATCTCTGACATTGAGGTTGAACACCTCGAACAACCCGGTCATTTTTATCATTTAAAATACCCCTTTAAAGATGGCAGCGGTCATGTTATATTAGCTACCACCCGTCCGGAAACCATGCTTGGAGACGTGGCGGTGGCGGTACATCCGGGTGATGAGCGCTACCACGATCTGGTGGGCAAAATCTTGATCCTGCCCCTGGTAGGCAGAGAGATGCCCATAATTACAGATGAGTATGTGGATCCCTCCTTTGGCACAGGTGTGGTGAAAATAACTCCCGCTCACGACCCCAATGACTTTGAGGTCGGCAAAAGGCACAACCTGTCTCAGGTTATTGTTATTGATAAAGAAGGGAAAATGAGCGAGGAGGCCGGGCCGAGGTACAAAGGCCTGGACCGCTACGAGTGCCGTAAAAAGATCGTGCGGGATTTAGATGCGCAGGGTTTTCTTATAAAAACAGAAGACCACGCTCACGCGGTGGGACACTGCTACCGCTGCAATACGGTCATTGAGCCGATGCTTTCCCGGCAGTGGTTCGTGAAGATGAAACCCCTGGCCGAGCCGGCCATAGAGGCTGTAAAAGACGGGCGGATCAGGTTTATTCCCGAGAGGTTTACCAAGATCTATCTGAACTGGATGGAGAATATCCGTGACTGGTGCATTTCACGCCAACTGTGGTGGGGGCACCGGATCCCGGTATGGTACTGCCGGGACTGTGAGGAGATGACCGCTGCCCGGGAGGCTGTTGACAAGTGCCCCAGGTGCGGCAGTTCAGCCGTTGAACAGGACCCCGATGTCCTGGACACCTGGTTTTCCTCGGCGCTCTGGCCTTTTTCCACCCTTGGTTGGCCCAGGCAGACCCTGGATCTGGCTTATTATTATCCCACTACGGTCATGGTTACGGGCCGTGATATAATCTTTTTCTGGGTGGCCCGGATGATTTTCTCAGGCCTGGCCTTCATGAATGAAGTGCCTTTCCGCGACGTTTTTATTCATGGACTGGTAATGGATGCGCTGGGACGTAAAATGAGTAAATCTCTCGGCAACGGTGTTGACCCCATTGATGTGATCGAGTCGCATGGGGCGGATAGCCTGCGTTTTATGCTGGTCACCGGCAATACCCCCGGCAACGATTTGCGCTTTCACTTTGAGAGACTGGAAGGCGCCCGTAATTTCGCCAACAATCGCTGGAACGCTTCTCGCTGCACTCTGATGAACCTGGAGGACTTTGACCCGGAAGGCAGGCCTGGCGCTTACACTCTGGCCGACCGCTGGATTATCAGCCGTTATCAGGCCGTAATCGGGGATGTTACCGGGTATCTCAAGACGTATGAACTTGGTGAAGCGGCACGGGTGCTCTACGAGTTTATTTGGAGCGAGTTTTGCGACTGGTACATTGAGCTGGCCAAACCAAGGCTTTACGGTAAAACCAATCAATTGGACAGATATACGGCACAGAGCGTCTTATCTTCTGTTTTAAAGGGTGCACTGGAACTGCTTCATCCTTTTATGCCTTTTATTACTGAAGAAATATGGCAGCACCTGCCCGGTCACGGAGTGACAATCATGCGGGCGTCCTGGCCGGCAGCCCGCAGGGAGTTGATTGATCAGGAAGCGGAGTATGAGATGGGAACCCTGATGGATATTATCAAAGCCGTCCGCCATATCCGCGGTGAAATGAACGTGCCCCCGGGGCGCAAGGCGGAAGTGCTGCTGGTCGCGCCTGACAAGACGACCAGGGCCATATTGGAAAGAGGCAATGAATATATTCAGGCCCTTGCCAGTGCGGTGATAAGAATCCACAAGACATTGGAAAAGGCGCCCCAGCAGTCCGCCCACGCAGTAACACGGGGTGTTGAGGTTTTTGTCCCGCTGAAAGGACTAATTGATGTGGATAAGGAAGTTGCCCGCCAGGAAAAAGAACTGGCCGCCGTGCAGAAGGAACTGGCCCGGGTCAAAGGCAAGCTCAGCAACCCAGGTTTTTTGAGTAAAGCCCCGGCAGAAGTGGTTGATAAAGAAAAGGCCAAGGAAGAGGAACTATCGGGCAAACAGTCGGCCATTAAAGAAAGGCTGTCCATGCTGATCGGAAACCAGAATTAGACGCGGTAAATGAGATAGGAGATTTAGGAAACAAGATTGGACAGGATTAACAGGATAATAAGGATTTTAAAAAATAATTATAAATGCTAAATATATATTTAAATCTCTTATCACAAAGATCAAGTATAACTGCCAAATAATGAGGCGAGTAAAATCGACTATAAAGAGGCTATGGAATTCCTTAACCACCTGACCAAATTTGGTATTAATCTGGGATTGGGCCGTATTGAAGAGTTGCTGACCCGGTTGGACAACCCTCAGCACAAGTTAAAGATAGTGCATATCGGTGGTACCAACGGTAAGGGTTCCACCACCGCCATGTTGGCGGCAATATTACAAAAAGCGGGGCAGCGGGCCGGGGTTTTCACTTCACCCCACCTGCACTCTTATACCGAGAGGTTCTTGATCAACGATGTGGAGATAAGCCGGGAGCGGCTTACAGTTTTGATCGAGGAACTTCGCCCTCACCTGGAAGATATGGTGGCAGGTGGTTTTGAACACCCAACCGAGTTCGAAGTAAGCACCGCCCTGGCGTTTTTATATTTTAGCCGGGAGATGGTGGATTTTGTGCTGCTTGAAGTGGGGCTGGGGGGAGCCATTGATTCAACCAACGTGGCGCCTTCTATGCTGGCGGTGATAACAAACGTAGCCATGGATCATATGGATTACCTGGGCCATACTATTGAGGAGATTGCCCGGGTAAAATCCGGTATTATCAAGACGGGAGTTCCGGTCATAACCGCAGCAACCGGGGAAGGACTGCGCGTGATAGAGGAAACCTGCCGGCAAAAAGACTGCCAACTGACACTGGTGGGTCGCGATGTCACCTGGGAACACATTTCGCACTCCCTGGCAGGTCAGAATTTTAACATCCGGGGGAGCAGGGCGGCTTACCAAAACCTGTCGCTTCCCTTGCTGGGCGGGCACCAGCAAATTAACGCTGCTACCGCAGTCGCCGCCGCGGAAGTTTTAATGGCAATGGGTGTGGCTATAAGCGCCGGAGCTGTACGCCAGGGACTGGAGTACACCCGCTGGCCCGGCAGGTTGGAAATCATGCTCTGGCAGCCGCTGGTAATCATAGACGGCGCTCATAATTACGACGGCGCCAGGAGCCTGCGTTCGGCACTTGATGAATATTTCCCGAACAGGAGTATAGTCCTGGTAATTGGCATGCTGGGGGATAAAGAGCGGGCTAAAGTAGTCGCGGAACTTGCTTCAGCGGCCAGGGCGGTGGTGGTAACCAGGCCCAACAGCCCCAGGGCGGGCAACTGGCAGGAACTGGCTGTACTGGCCGGGCGCTATGTTCCGGAGGTTTACCTTAAGGAGGATATAGGAGAAGCATTGAATAAAGCCCTGTCCCTAGTTGGGCCGGAGGAAATAGTATGTCTCACTGGTTCACTATATATGGTGGCCGAGGCCAGGGAGTTGTTACTAAAACTGAGGAATAAGGATTAATAATTTCATTGAATTCCTTTTTTTGCATTTATCGGGCGCCATGGGTTTGCCCGCCATATCCCATCAGGTGTCTTTTTTGTGTGTGGAGTATATTCTGGGGGTTATTACAAAAAATATATCTGTTTTTATAATAATCCAATTAAGAGAATATCATTTTCACTGGTATAAAGGGTTACCGTACGATATGCGCCATAATTTTAAAATTTTCACCATAGCTTGTCATAAAATACTTAAAATGATAAACTAACATAGTAATATCACTCTTTTCTTTTTTACCGGACGGAGAATCGCTTACCATATCCGGGGGAAGAAGCTATGGCTAAAAATTTAAGGAATTACGGTAGTAGCTGGGTCCTGGTTCTTCTTATATTAATAGGGGGCCTGACAGGCAGTGCCGTTGGTGATGCCCTGACACCTGTCATTCCCTGGTTGAAGTCCACATCACTGATCGGGTTAAAGCCTTCAACCTTAGATCTCAGGTTTTTAAACCTGACCTTTGGCTTTACCTTTTCCCTCGGACCGCTAACCGCGCTGGGCATGATTCTGGGTTATGTTATCTACCGCCGGATTTAATATGAACAGAGAAGTTATTCTTGCCTCCTCATCTCCCCGCCGGGCGGAGTTATTAAAACAGATTGGTTTGCGTTTCCGGGTTTTTTGCTGTGATGTGGATGAGACGCCGCCTCCAGGTTTAGGCCCCGCCCAACTGGTCGAACTCCTGGCTGAAAGAAAAGCCGCGGATATTGCCGGTAATCTTGACGAAGGGATTGTGCTTGGCGCTGACACTGTGGTGGTATGGCAGGGGCAGTTGCTTGGCAAGCCACTTCATGAGGAAGACGCTGTCCGTATGCTCAGTAAATTACAGGGCAGCGCTCACGAGGTATATACCGGGATAGCCCTGATTGAGATAGGGAGCGGAAGGCGTTTGGTTGACCATGAAAAGACGGTTGTTTATTTCAGGTCGCTGAGCGAAAATGAGATCAGACGCTATGCAGCCACGGGAGAGCCCCTGGATAAGGCTGGAGCATACGCGGTTCAAGGTTTGGCCGCTATTTTTATACACAGGTTGGAAGGATGTTACACCAATGTTGTTGGGCTTCCGCTGGCCAGGCTTGCAGTAATGCTCAAGCAATTTGGCTATGAGGTGCTATAAATCGAAGCACCTGAAATTATTAAGATTATAATTTAGATTAATCCTATCAGTGCAATCCTGTAAATCCTGTCTAATTGTTTTTGGAGTTGGTTATCTTGGATACCGTTGGTTACCGGC
>CAZJGV010000025.1:0-3307 GCA_964545615.1 uncultured Pelotomaculum sp. | reverse complement strand
CTTCCCGAGGATATCCGACCGCGGGAAAGGCTTTTAAAAGAGGGAGCACAAGCGCTCTCTGATGTCGAACTTTTGGCGATACTGCTGGGGACAGGTTTCAGGCAGGTAACCGCACTGGATTTGGCCGCGCTGATTATAGCGCATTTTAAGAGCCTGCGTTCTCTTTTGGGCTCCACAATAGAAGAGTTAAGCGGGATTAAGGGCGTTGGGCCGGCCAAAGCATGTCAGATTAAGGCCGCTTTAGAGTTTGCCAGGAGGATTTCTAAATATACTGATAGCCCACGCCCTGTGATTAAGTCGCCCGAAGATGCCGCAAGTCTGCTGATGGAGGAAATGCGACATTTTGACCGCGAGCATTTCAGGGCGGTTTTGTTAAACACCAAGAACCAGGTCATCGGAACAGACAATATTTCAGTAGGAACACTGAATTCTTCCGCTGTACACCCACGTGAATTGTTCCGAAACGCCATAAAAAGAAGCGCCGCCTCGGTGATTCTGGTGCATAACCATCCCAGTGGTGATCCGGCTCCCAGCAGGGAAGACCTGGATATAACCGAAAGACTTCGGGAAGCTGGAAAGATTATTGGCATTGAAGTCCTAGATCATATTATTATTGGAGATAATAGATTTGTAAGTTTTAAGGCCAAAGGTTTCATCTAAGGCAAAGGCTGTTGAAAAGCTTTTTAATAGCCGCAATACTAATTTTAAGAGAGGGGCCGGTAAATGCGCGTCGGTCTGTTTTCAAAAGATATGGGGATGGATTTAGGTACTGCCAACTCCCTGGTTTATGTCAAGGGCAAAGGGATTGTGATCCGCGAGCCTTCTGTGGTGGCCATCCAGAAGGATACCGGGCAGGTTCTGGCTGTTGGTGAAGACGCTAAAAGGATGATCGGCCGCACTCCAGGCAACATTGTAGCCATCAGGCCTTTGAGAGATGGGGTAATAGCTGATTTCGACGTAACCCAGAGCATGATCAAATACTTCATTAATAAAGCTTTGCGGGGGCGTACTTTCATGGTACGGCCGAGGGTTGTCGTAGGTGTTCCTTCTGGGGTTACCGCTGTGGAAGAAAGAGCGGTGCGCGAAGCGGCACTTCAGGCGGGCGCACGTGAAGCCTACCTGATTGAGGAACCCATGGCGGCGGCGATAGGGTCCGGATTGCCTGTACACGAGCCAACCGGCAATATGATAGTGGATATAGGTGGTGGAACTACCGAGGTTGCCGTTATTTCCCTCGGAGGAGTTGTAACCAGCCGGTCTATCCGGATAGCCAGTGATGAAATGGATGATGCTATCATCAGCCACGTCAAGCGTACCTATAATTTAATGATTGGTGAACGCACAGCGGAACAGATTAAAATTCAGATTGGTACGGCTTATCCTATAGAGCCTATGGAAACCGATGAAGTTAGGGGTCGTGATCTGGTCTCAGGTCTGCCTAAAACCGTTCAAATCACATCAGTGGAGATCTATAAGGCCCTTTCAGAGCCGGTATCCAGTATAATTGAAGCGATCAAGTCAACTTTAGAGCATACCCCACCGGAACTGGCGGCTGATATTATGGATCGTGGCATTGTTATGGCCGGCGGAGGTTCCCTTTTGCGAGGTCTGGACCGACTGGTGAGCGAGGAGACAGGCATGCCCGTGCATCTTGCCGACGAACCCCTCCTGGCCGTAGCCTACGGAGCGGGAAGGGTCCTGGAAAACATTGATGTGCTGCGCAAGGTGCTGATCCAGCCTAAAAGGCTGGCCTAGTTGGATGTGAGATGTGAGACGCGAATTTATTCGCACAAAAATACCAAGAATGTTTTGGTGGGGAGTGAAGTATGGGGTGCGTTGGGTTACTGCCAAAAGACTGCTTTTCCTGGTTGTCCTGATTGCGGTCACTCTGGCGGCAATGCGCGCTACAGTTCCTGAACGGACCCGGTTGGCGCCCCTGGTAGCAAATTTCAGGGATGTTATTGAGCCTGTGCAGACAGGATTTACCTGGGTGGGCAGGCAAGTGCATTATTTGATCTCTTTCCCGGTTTCCATGGTCGGCGCAACAGCGCGCAGCCAGGCACTGGAGCAGGAAATAGAGCGCCTTAAGAGTGAAATTATCCAGTTGAATGAGTATAAAATGGAGAACCAGCGGTTGACCGGGCTGCTCGATTACAAACAGATAATGGCCCAAAGGTTTAATCTTTTAACAGCTTCTGTAATCAGCAGGGATCCAGGCAACTGGTTTGGCATTGTGATACTAAACAGGGGCACAAAAGACGGGGTGCAGGAAAACATGACCGTGCTTACGCCGGAGGGACTGGTAGGACGGATTGTTTCCGTTTCTGCTTCTACCTGCGAAGTTCTTTTAATCACAGACCCGCGCAGCGGGGTGGGTTCCCTGATTCAGGATAGCCGTACTCCGGGAATCGTTCAGGGGACTGTCGGCAGTGCAGGGGTGGTCAACATGATCCATATTCCCAATAATGCTCCTGTAGAAACAGGTCAGGCGGTCGTCACTTCCGGCAGCGGCAGTGTTTACCCCAAAGGCATACCCGTAGGTGAAATCGCCGGCATCCGGAAAGAGCCTTCCGGGCTGTTCTTAAGTGCGGAAGTACACCCTTTCGCCAATTTAAACAATTTGGAAGAAGTGTTTATTGTGACTTTTTTCCAGTCTGAAACCAATACCCCAAGTGTGGGAGGTCAGTAAATGCAGTTACCCTTTTACCTGCTCCTGCTGGGGGTTGTTATGATTTTACAGACAACCATACTCGATACCGTGGCAATTGCAGGTATAAAACCGGACCTTGTATTGCTCCTGGTGGTGTTGAGCGGCTTCCTCCTGGGTACCAGAGAGGGGGCTTTTTTGGGTTTCGTCGGAGGAATTGTAGTGGACTTGTTTTCAGGCAGTTACATTGGTATAAACGCCCTTTCCAAGATGGCCGCGGGGTACCTGGCGGGGGCGGCAGGCGAGCGCCTGTACAGGGAAAACATCCCGATTGCGACAGGTGTAACATTTTTCACCTCGCTGGCCGGTTTAATAGTGAATTACCTGTTGCTTTTATATCTTGATATTCATGTTTCACCATTATACGCTTTCTTCAGGGTGGCTCTGCCCACAGCCGCTTATACGGCAGTACTGGCGCCGTTTATCTTCAAGCGCATCTTCCGTTACATTCAGCTCCGGGGCAGGGATCTATAGTAGTTGTGAAACTTGGGTCGTGAGTATCCAGGCATTTCTTGCAGGATTTTTCTTTGTGACCCCAAAAGCATTACTATAGCCAGACTTTTCACTTTCAAATACTTTATGCCCTATGCTTTAAAACTT
>CAZJGV010000024.1:13682-22518 GCA_964545615.1 uncultured Pelotomaculum sp. | reverse complement strand
TTGCGGCTTACGGCTTATTCTCACTGGGTCAACTTTTGCGCATGAGTTCTTGTCTGGTTATGACCACATATTTGGGTGACAGTTTGTAACGGTATGATTTTAAGCCCTTGAAGCCGCTGGGGTGGAAAACGGCCAGCAGCCACCGCTCGTAAAGGCCGACCATGATTTGGACAAGCCCCGGTTTCATATCCAGGGCTGTAAAGCCGATGCGGCCCAGGCCACGGTGCAGGAGGGTAATACCCAGGATAATGTTAACCTTGCCATATTTCTCACTGCTGTTCAAAAACTCCGCTAACAGAGGAAGTCCATTGCGTATCTCACGCATAGCGATAATTGTAGCCCGTTCGAGAGGTGCATCTCCGTCCATCAGAGACAGGAGGCGGTCGTTATTCAGATGAAGCTCCAGATAGGGCTCGCCGTGCTTTAAAACACTGCCGCCGGGCATTAGCCAGTCCTTACCGTGGTACCGGCGCAGCGCGATCCGCCAGATGAAGTTTTTTCCGTCGCCAACATCCCTGATCCCGGATAGGAGGCGGATCAAACTGTCCATGGCGCTCCACAGCTGTTGGAGTGTATTTTTAAAGAAAGACTTCTTTTTCAGCGCCATAATCTCCTCCAGCGACGCTACCTGCAGGCCGCGCTGTTTCAGCCCGTCCAGGATGCCGGGCAGGGCCTCCACTACCCGCGCCGGGCTGCCCTTGGCCGCGCCCGGCGCGGTATCGCTGTCATGCAGGAGCAGTATCGCTCCGTCCCGGATTCTGCTTAATACTTTACTGGTAACACTTTCCGGAGTGGCTTTTTGGGTCCAGTCCCAGCTCATGTAAGTCCAGAGCACTACTTTTAAGCCCTTCAGCTGGTAGTAACAGATTGAAAAAAGGTTGAACAGCCCCCAGGCGGGGCGGCAGAAGCGAATTTTCTGCCCGGTCAGCTCTTCGATGACCAGACTGGCCTCGCCGATTTCCCTGCTTGTGGCGCGGGGACCGAGCAGCCAGACAGCTTTGTGCGCGTAGCCGTGGCTGCCTATTTCATGTCCCGCTTTAACGATTTGCCTGGTTATTTCCGGGTTGGCCCTGGCCTTTGAACCCACCAGGAAGAAACAGGCCCTGACCTGGTAATGGCGCAGGATGTCCAGAATTTGTGGCGTATAAAGCGGGTCAGGGCCGTCGTCAAAGGTGAGGGCGACTCTGCCGCTGCCTTTGGGGGCCCTGGATACGGCGCCAATATGGCCTAACCGGACTACCATTGTTGGCGCTAAAGAGTAAACAAAAATCAGCAGAAATAGGATTTTAAAGAATGACGTTTCCATGTTGAAAACCTCAAATCAGGTCGTTAACCTGTGTGTGAAAATTTTTTCGATGGGATAGAAAAAATAAAATAAAGACATGCAGGCCAGCAGTACCGCGCTTAAAAAAAGGGCGGCAGGAATACCAAAACTCTTGGCCACAATCCCTCCCAGGGCCGGACCTACAGCAATACCCATACCCTCAATGGTTGAGAAGACACCCCAACCGGTGGCCTGTCTTTCAGGTGAGATCGCTTTTGCCAGCAGGTTATTCCAGGAGGGAAGAACCATGGCGTATGAAAAACCGACCAGTGCGGCCATAAAATAGGCGGCAGCAGCATCATGGGCGGTTGGAAAAAGGGCCAGGGAGAGGGCGCTCATGCCAAAACCGGTACCAAGCAGGGTTTTAAGACTGACTCTGTCCGCCAGGCGTCCCATGGGCAGAAAGGAAATAGCCGCGGAAGCTCCTCCGATTAGAAGCAGCAAGCCATACTGGTTCGGGGTAAGACCTATCTCGTTCTGCGCGTACAGCGGCAGTAATGGCAGCAAAAGCCCGCCGGTCATGGTCTGAAGAAACATGCCCGGTAAAAGTATTTTCTTGAAGGTCTGATTCTCCGCCATCTTTCTTACTTCCGCCCAGAATGAAAAGCCGGAACTCTCATTGGCCTTTTGGTTTCCCATGAGGGGAAGCAGCAGCAGGGTTACAGCCAGGGCGCAGCCCCAGAGGGCGATTAACAGCCAGAAGGCCAGGTTGTAATCCCGGGCAATGAGAAAATTAATGACTACCGGCCCACCGCCGCCGCCTAAAAGCCAAACCGCGAAGACAATGCCCATCCGGGCGGCTCTTTCTTTCAACTGGACAGGCGCCACTCCGCTGATCACAGCCAGCCATACCGGGGACACACCCAAACCGAAAAAAGCTGACCCGATAAGCAGGACGGCGGGCGAGTGGTAGAACTTCATTAATAGCAACGAGCCAAGACCCAGCAGGAGCCCCGCGAGCAGTACCGGATAACCCCTGCGGTCCAGCTGCCAGCCGGCCGCGCCTTTAAAGAGGGTTTCCACCAGGTAGTGGGCGGATACGGCCAGTCCGGCGGCTGCTACGGATATGCTCAGGTAATTAACGGCGTATAAAGGCAGGAAGGTCAGGAAGAAAGCCCCCCTGGTAAATTCCATAAAGAAAAGCACCAGGATTAAGCCAAGTTCTCTTTTTGAGGTAAGGATCGCTTTCAGTTCATGCAAAGGTTAAAGGCCACTCCCTTACTTGGTGGATAGATCTGGCTTAACTGCTATTGATATTATACACTATGGCGCGGGTGGGGAAACATTTTTTGAAAACAATCACTATTGAGGTCGGTTCCGGCCAGACATTTCCTGTTTATTCTTATCCATGTTAAAAGCGCCATAATTAGCAATAATGAATATCTATTAAGGAAGCATGAGAACTGTTATCATATTTTTGAAACTGAAAAAAGCGGAGGTAGATAATGAACTATACCAGGCGGACGTTTATTGCTATTTTAATTTTTCTGGGGTTATTTGTAAACTTGTTTTTCCACCCGGCCATCTCGGCAGCCGCTTCAACGAAAAAGATGACTGTTTTGGGATATTACGCTGAGGATTATACGGGGGACAGGCTGTCGCTGAATACGTTGTCCAATAAACAAGCCGTGATCAACAGGGTGGCGTTTTTTAGTTATCTGGTTGAGGAAAATGGCAGTTTAACCGGTAAGGTACCCGAAGAAGGTCTGAAGCTTGCCAAAGACAAAAAAATGCAGCCATTATTATTGGTTCATAACGTGGGCAAATACAACAGCAGAGATGTTATACATAAGGTTTTGTCTGTGGAAAAAAACAGAAAAAACCTGGAAAAAAACATTCTGACACTGGTTAAGAGAAATGGATTTAAAGGGGTAAACATTGATTTTGAGGGTGTGCCGGCGCAGGACAGGTCCAACTATAATAAACTTCTGACTGAACTCAAGCAAATGTTTAAGCCCTACGGGTATCTTTTAACCGTGTCCATTCCCGCCAAAACATTGGACAATCCGTCTAACGAGTGGTATGGCGCTTATGATTACCGTACCATAGGGAAGACCGCCGACCTGGTGGCGGTAATGACTTACGAGGAGCACTGGTCGGGCGGTTCGCCCGGACCTGTCGCCTCGCTGCCCTGGGTGAAAAGGGTTCTGGATTATACGGTGAGGAACATTTCCAAAGAAAAAGTGTTAATGGGGATTCCAGTTTACGGATACGACTGGTCGGCTGTGGGAAACCGGTCAGTTCGCTGGAACAAGGTGGGTGAACTTACCTCGAAATACGGGGGAGTCCAGTGGAACAATAATGCTTCATCACCCTATTTGATTTACTATGATGAAAAAGGGAATAAGCATGAGGTCTGGTTTGAGAACAAGTACAGCCTGGGGCTAAAACTTGATCTGGCCAAAAGTTACGGTATTGGCGGCATAGCCATATGGCGGCTTGGTTTTGAAGACGCTTCCTTCTGGGAGACAGTGAAGGCAAAGCTTTAAAATAGTAAGGGGGACAGGTCATTAACTTATTTTGCTTTATAGCTAGCTTGGGAGTAAATAAGTTAATGACCTGTCCCCTCAAGGCCTTGCTACCTGCTGACTGCCAGCAGGTATAATTCCTGTTTATTATTCGTCGAGCCGTTTAGTTTTTGCTCGGTTTGGCGGAGCTCAGCAAGCTGTTCATTCGAAAGATCAGCCACCTTCATACCTTTGGCGTCTATTTCAGCCACTTTTCTCCCTCCTTTTGTTTTTTTATATTCTGTCACTTTTTCGCTAAAAATATTGTTGCTTTTACTTTATATATTCCATATAATTTAACTTAAATGAGAACGGTTATCTTTATCATTTCATTGATAATGATTATCATTAATATCGGAGGTGGGTCAGTGAACCTGGATGAGGCTAAAAAAGGACAGATCATCAAAGTTACCGGGATCAAAAATGAGCTGACCCGCATGCAGGCTATCCGCCTGGGCATTGCCGAGGGAGCGGTTGTTACCTGCCGGGAGATAGTGCCCGCGGGACCGGTGGTGGTGGCCAGAAATAAACAGGAAATAGCGATTGGCAGAGGTCTGGCCAAGACTATTGTGGTTGAGCCGTATTAGTTTTAACCGCAGCGGGCTGTTTCCTGCTGGGGCTTAGGAGCCGGTTTGCAACTAGACATAAAATCCGGTGGTGATTAGTTTTTTGGAGAGCGCAAGCAGAACAGCGGACATCCCGTCAGGCGGCAGAAAAATAGTTCTGGCCGGTAATCCCAATGTCGGGAAATCCGTTGTTTTTAATAATCTCACCGGTCTGTACAGGGATGTTTCAAATTATCCCGGCACAACTCTTAATATGGCCTGCGGGCGTTACAACGGCGATGTGGTGATCGACACGCCCGGTGTTTACGGTGTCTCTTCTTTGAGCGAGGAAGAGAAGATAACCAGGGACATTATTCTGGCCGCTGATGTATTGGTGAACGTGGTTAACGCGGTTCACCTGGAGCAGGATTTATTCCTGACCCTGCAGATTATCGACATGGGCGTCCCAATGGTGTTGGCTCTTAATTTAGTGGACGAGGCTGACAGGGAGGGACTGGAGATCAATGCGTCCCTTCTGGAAAAACTGTTGGATGTACCTGTAGTGTCCATGGCGGCAGAGCACGGTGTCGGTATAGACGAGCTGAGGAGGAAGATTAATCTGGCCAGACCGGGCCAGACAGCGCCCGGTCTGCTGGAGAGCATTAAAAAAGTGAGCCCGCCTGCCGGCAGGCGGGAAGCTCTGTTAATCCTTGAGGGTGACCTGGAAATAAGCCAGAGTTTTGAACTGAAGCCGGGAATGGACCGGGAAACCCTCTACAAGGAACGCCGGGAAAGAGTGAACAATCTGGTGGCGCTGGTGGTAAAGGAGATCGGAGAAGGTGAAAGCTTTACCTCCAGACTGGGCCGCTGGATGCTTCTGCCCGCTACCGGTTTTCCGCTGCTGGCGTTAACTTTGTGGGCGATTTACCAACTGGTGGGGGTTTTTTTTGCACAATATATTGTTGGCAAGACCGAGGGCTTCATAACAGGCTATTACGAGCCTGCGATCAGGTCGCTGCTTGATGGTGTATTCTCGCCCGAATCAGTTATCAGTATAATTGTATTAACCCTCACTGTGACCTACCTGATCGGTATTCTGCTGCCGCTGGTGCTGAGTATTTTTCTGGTGCTTTCTATCCTGGAAGACTCCGGTTACCTGCCGAGGATTGCCACCCTGGTAGACCGTACCTTAATTGGCGCCGGCTTGAACGGTCAGGCGGTTATCCCGATGATACTCGGTTTTGGATGCGTCACCATGGCCTGCATTGCAACCAGAGTGTTGGGTTCGGACCGGGAGAGGCGTATAGCTATTTTCCTTTTGGCGCTGGGGGTTCCCTGCTCGGCGCAAATGGCCATTATAATTGCCGTGCTGTCGGGGCAAGGCTCTTTCTATATGGTTTTATACGTTCTAATCATGCTAAGTGTGCTTCTTTGCACCGGCGCCCTGCTGAGCCGCTTTTTGCCGGGTGAGACGTCTCCCCTGCTGATCGAACTACCGCCCTTGCGTTTGCCCAGACCGCGCAATTTCCTGCTAAAAACCTGGACCAGATCTTACCAGTTTATAAAAGAGGCCTTGCCGATATTCGCCGGGGGAACACTTTTTTTAAGCATCCTTGAAGTGACAGGCCTGCTGCGGGGACTGCGAAATGTCCTTACTCCTGTTACAGTGAGCTGGCTGCATCTACCTGAAGAAATAGCCGATGTTTTTGTCATGGGTCTGATCAGGAAGGAGTTCGGCGCAGCGGCGATACTAAACCTGCAGATGCTGCCCCTGCAAAATTTTATCGTTCTTTTAACTCTTTCACTCACCGTGCCGTGTATAGCGGCAACCATGGTTATTTTTAAAGAGCGGGGAATGCGCGAGGGGTTGGTAGTCTGGTCTGCTGTTTTTGGCCTGGCCATATTCATCGGTGGCATGATTACCCGCCTGCTGGAATACATGTTTAGAGCGGGCTTTGCGCAAATCCCCGTTCTATTAACCCCGCTTATTCTGGTGACAGCCTTTTTAGCGGCCCTGTCCATCCTGTCCAGGCTGCGCAGGGCCTCATAAACAGGGTAGCCCTGAATGCGGGCGGTATGGTATAATTATTTTTAGTCTGGGTGTTTTTTGTTTTTACCCTAATAACTTTGCAAAGGTGGCAGAATGCTGAAAAGAATATCCTTATGGGTATGTCTGGCTGCAATTTTATTGGTAACCACTGTTTTTTCCGCAGCTGCTGCACCTGAGATTACAGGAGAAGCGGCAGTACTAATTGACTCCAAAAACGGACAATTTCTTTTTGAAAAAAATGCTGACATCAGGGTGTACCCGGCCAGCACTACTAAGATTATAACCGCCATCATAGCGTTGGAAAGCGGCAGGACCGGAGAAATGGTAACTATTAACAGGGAGGCCGCTGATGTTGAAGGCTCCGCCATAGGGCTGCAGGAAGGTGAACAGATTTCCCTTGAAGATTTGATTTACGCGCTGCTGCTCAATTCGGGAAATGATTCCGCTGTGGCTATTGCCTGCCACTTGGAGGGTTCAGTTGATGGTTTCGCTCAGCTAATGAACAAAAAAGCGGCTGAATTAGGTGCGGTTAACACCCATTTCAGCAACCCCAACGGCCTGCCGGACCCCGATCACTACACTACCGCTGTCGATATGGCCCTGATAGCACGTTATGCCATGCAGAATCCACAATTCAGAGAAATTGTTTCCACTAAAATAAAAACGATCACAAGGAACGATCCCAACGCGCAAACATACCTGGACAATCACAACAAGCTGCTGTGGGATTACCAGGGCGCTATCGGAGTGAAGACCGGGTATACGGAGGCAGCCAGGCAGTGTCTGGTGTCAGCCGCGTTGAGGCAGGGCAGTGAATTGGTTGCCGTGGTGATGAAAAGCGAAGGCGCCGATATCTGGTCTGACTCAACCAGGCTTCTGGATTATGGATTCGCTGAGTTTAAACAGGCAATCCTGGTCGAATCAGGTAAGTATGTCACTGACGTACCGGTCAAATACGGTGTTTCGAAAACCGCTCACGCACAGACGGCAAGTTCACTGGCCTATGACTTTCCCAGGGACGTTCAGCCTCAAATCAGACAGGAAATCATACTGCACGATAATATTGTGGCGCCGGTCCAGGCCGGCAAGAAAACGGGTGAAATGGTCTTCTTCTCCGGCAGCCAGGAATTAGGCAGGGTCGATTTAGTGGTACAGCAAGAGATAGAAAGAAAGATGATTGCAAAATGGTGGTTCTGGCTGATAGTTTTGGCGGCGCTTGGTACCGCAGCGGCCATAGCCCTGTACCAGAGCAGGCAGCGGCGCTGGCGCCGGGAAAGGTATAACAAGCGTAAGTATTATTTGTAGGACCGGTCTGATGGCAATAACCAAAAAAGCCCGAAGGACGGTGGTATAATGAAAAAAGTTATTTCTGAGGTCGAGGAAAAACTCAGGGCAAAGGAATCCAGGCTGACAACCCGCCGGGAGTTAATTTTAAAAGTTCTCCTGGAGAACAACGGCAAACACCTCAGCGCTGAAGAAGTGTATAATCTGGTTAAGCGTGAGGCGCCCGATGTTGGTCTGGCAACTGTCTACAGGACTTTGGAGCTTTTTTTGGAGTCTGATCTTATTCAGACTATTGATTTCGGGGACGGGCGCAAACGTTACGAGTTTGGCGCGGAGGCCGGGGAGAATCATCACCACCACCACCTGATCTGTATCAAGTGCGGCCAGATTATTGAGGTTAACGAGGACCTGCTCGAAGAGTTGGAAAACCGGGTCAGCAAAAAGCATAACTTTACGGTTACAGACCACCAGCTTAAAATTTTTGGTGTGTGTGAACAGTGTAATAAGGCAAAATAAGTAATGCCGGTTAATATTACCATGCTATAATTGTAGTATGGATTATTTTTTTCCAGGGGGCTAAACCAATGACTGAGGGTTATTTAGCGCTGGTGCTGCACGCGCACCTGCCGTACGTCCGCCACCCTGAAGATCCGGGGATAATGGAGGAGCGCTGGTTATTTGAGGCCATAACCGAGTGCTATGTTCCCCTGATCATGGCCTTTGAAAAAATGGTCAAAGACGGTGTGAATTTCAAGATAACCCTTTCCCTGTCACCGCCCCTGGTTACCATGTTCAATGATCAGCTTTTACAGGAGCGCTACCTGCGCCACCTGAAAAAATTGATTTTACTGGCGGAAGCTGAGATTGGCAGGAATGAAAACAGCTCTGAGTTCAGAAATGTGGCAGTTATGTATTTTAACCGCCTTAGTGAACTCCGCCGGTCTTTCGAAGATGATTATGAAGGCAATCTGATCCTGCCCATCCAGAGCCTGCAGGCTCTGGGGGCGCTGGAAGTGATAACCACGTGCGCCACGCACGGCTACCTGCCGCTAATTATGACGCGAGAGGCCAGGCGGGCGCAGGTGCAGCTCGCCGTGGAACAATATGGCCGGCTTTTTGGCAGACT
>CAZJGV010000024.1:5733-13672 GCA_964545615.1 uncultured Pelotomaculum sp. | reverse complement strand
GGTGTGACGACGGTGATGAGTGGCAACTGTGGATTTGGCAGACTGCCGGCCGGGATCTGGCTGCCGGAGTGTGCTTATGATCCAGGGGTTGATGAGCTTTTAAAAGAATTCGGGCTGAGGTATTTTTTTGTTGAAACGCACGGCATCAATTTGGCCAGCCCGGTTTCACGTTATGGCGTTTACGCTCCTGTTTACTGTCGTTCCGGAGTGGCCGCTTTCGGCCGTGACCCGGAAAGTTCACGTCAGGTCTGGGACAGGCACACCGGTTATCCGGGCAACCCTTACTACCGCGAGTTCTACCGGGATATAGGTTACGACCTGGACCTGGATTACCTGGCTCCCTGTCTCCCCGGGGGCAATATTCGCTGCGATACCGGCCTGAAGTATTTCAGAATTACGGGGCAGGGAGATCATAAAGAGCCTTACCGGCCGGACCTGGCCGCCTTAAAAGCTGTTGAAGACGGCGCGGATTTCGCCCGCAAGCGGGGTCAGCAGGTGCTCCAGTTAGCTGGTTGGATGGATAGAAAACCGGTGATTATCGCTCCTTACGACGCCGAGCTGTTTGGGCACTGGTGGTATGAGGGTCCGCTCTGGCTGGAACATTTATGCCGCGCTATTGACACCGGGCGGGATGGCATTAAGATGTCCACCCCGGCTGGTTATCTGGGTGAATATGTTGACAACCAGGTGGTGGAACTGGCTGCCTCCAGCTGGGGGGAAGGCGGCTATAACGAGGTCTGGTTGAATCCCAGCAACGATTGGATCTACAGGCACCTGCACCGTGCTGAAACAACGCTGGTGGACCTGGCTGATTTGTACCCGAATGCCTCAGGGTCCGTCCGCCGCACGCTGAACCAGGCCGCGCGCGAGCTGCTCCTGGCGCAGAGCAGCGACTGGGCTTTTATTATTAAGACCGGTACCGCAGTGCAGTACGCGGTGCAGAGGACGAGCGAACACATCAGCCGCTTTAACCGCCTGACTTCCCATCTGGTTGACGGGCAGGTAAATGAAGAAGAACTGGCCAATTACGAGAGGCAGGACAGTATCTTTCCGGAAATTGATTATAACATATACAGCCGCCACTACCGTTTAAGCCGAACCAGCAAGCCGCGGGGCAGAATGGCCGGGGAGGCTTTGAAAGTATTAATGCTTTCATGGGAATTCCCGCCCAAGACGGTGGGCGGTCTGGCCCGGCACGTTTATGATCTTTCAAGGGCGCTGGCCCGTCTTGGTGAGAATGTGCACGTAGTTACCTGTCCGGCACCGGGCGCTGACGACTACCAGCTGGTTGAAGGTGTGCACGTACACCGCGTAAGCCAAGCCGGGCTGACCGCGGTGGATTTTATGAAATGGGTTGAGCAGTTGAACAGGTCAATGGAAGCACTTGCCGGCGGTCTTATGGACAGCGAAGCGTTTGACCTGATCCACGCCCATGACTGGCTGGTTGAGGATGCTGCCATAGCACTGAGCGGCAGTTACCGGCTGCCCCTGGTGGCTACTATTCACGCGACTGAATACGGCCGCAACAGGGGTATTCACAATGACCTGCAGCGCCGCATTCACAACCTGGAGAACCGGCTGGCCAATCTGGCGACGACCGTGATCTGCTGCAGCGATTATATGGCGGAGGAGATCACTGGGCTCTTTGGGATCCCCAGACAAAAAACACACAGCATCCCCAATGGAGTTGATCTGGCCAGCCTGGGTGTGCCCAGACAGTTGATACCCGGTGAAAAGGAATCGCGCGCGGGTACAAAGACCATACTGTTCATCGGGCGGCTGGTGCCTGAAAAAGGTGTGCAGGTGCTGCTGGAAGCCTTGTTGCGCCTGCTCCCGCAGATATCTGATTTAAAGCTGCTGGTTGGCGGGGCCGGCCCGTTTGAAAGTTATTTGAAAAATAAGGCCGCTGACCCTGTATTAAACGGTAAAGTAGAATTTCTGGGCTTTTTAAATGAGGACCAGCGGAATCAGCATCTGAAACAATCAGATGTGGCGGTGTTTCCCAGTCTCTATGAGCCGTTTGGCATTGTGGCGCTGGAAGCCATGGCCGCTCAAATTCCGGTTATTGTTTCGGATACGGGAGGGTTAAGCGAGGTTGTATCGCACGGGATCGACGGCTATAAGGTACCTCCCGGCAATCCCGGACTGCTGGCTTATTATATCAGGGAGGTTCTGCTTAATCATGGCCTGGCCCGTGATCTGACCAGGCGGGCCTGGAAAAAAGTGCTGACGGTTTATGACTGGCAGAGTATCGCCCTGGAAACCCTGGATGTTTACCACGAAGCGCGGTCCTCTAAATTTTGACATTTCATAAGCTGATTACTATAATTACTGAGAATACAGTGAGACAGGAGTCAGAATGCAGAATAAAGAATAAAGATAACTAGTGAGACAAGAAAACCATCCCCTTGTCTCAATAAATCAATTAAAGGTATTGGAGTGTTTGATGAAACAGGTTGTCAGTGTCAGCCTGGGCTCGCCCCGGCGGGATTATGCAGCTGAGATCGAAACAAAATTCTGCAGCTTATCTGTGAAAAGAATCGGCACGGGAGGCGATATTAAACGTGCGGCCGAGCAGTTAATAAGTTTTGACGGCAAGGTGGACGCCCTGGGACTGGGCGGTGTTAACTTCACCCTGCGGGCCGGACACAGACGCTATAAACTGCGGGACGGCGCAAGATTGGCTGCTTTTGTTAAAAAAACCCCGCTGGTGGACGGTGGTGGCATTAAAGACACTATTGAAAGGGACCTGATCCCTTTTATCCAGGCTCAGGCCGGGTGGCCGCGGCGGGGCCAGACTGTTTTAATCGTGTCCGCGCTGGACCGTTACGCACTGGCGGTCGCTCTGGAACAGGCGGGTTGCCGGCTAATAATCGGAGACGCTCTTTTTGCCCTGGGACTGCCGGCGCCCTTTCATTCGCTATCCTCTTTCCGGGCCGCGGCATGCCTGACCCTGCCTTTTCTTGGCAGGATGCCTATAGGCTGGCTGTACCCGGTAGGAGAAAAACAGGAGGCGATAGTACCGCGCTTTGAACGTTTTTACCACAAGGCTGATATAATAGCGGGTGATTTTCATTTTTTGAGGCGTCACCTGCCTGTTGATCTCAGCGGTAAGAATATTATTACCAGCACTCTCACCCCGGAAGATGTCCAGGAACTTAAAAAAAGGGGGGTTATGTGGCTGGCGGCGCCAGGTCCCTCATTCCAGGGCAGGTCGCTGGGTTCAAACGTTTTGGAGGCGGCAAGTGTGGCCATTATGGGCAAGAGCGGTGCGGCACGCCCCGACTTCTACCCGGAGCTTTTTAAACAAATCGGCTGGGAGCCCCGCCTGGAAAGGCTTAATTAATAAAAGACAGATCTTTTACAGGATGACCGAAAGGAGATTTTGAAAATGGTTTTTGAACCGAAAGGCCTGGCTACAGGAATAGGCAGTTTGCCGCATACCGGAGTTGAAGATGCCATGTCCCTGGTCAAAAAATATATTCCCCACATACCTCACTGGCCTCAGCTGCCGCAGCGGGGAAGACAGGAGAACTTTGTAGAGCAGTATTTAAAACCACTGGTAAAAGCCGGCCTGCTGGTTGATGACGGGGATAAAGAATACTTTGATACTACCAGGCCGGACTGGGCGGACAATGTGACCTCTTACTACAATCTCTGCCTGGCTTACAAGGAAGGCGACAACTCGGTGCTGGATGAGTTTGCCTTTCCGGAAGATGCTGCGGTGGGATTTTATGCTTATTTAGAAGATCTGAAAAAAGGGACCGGCAGCGCGCAGGTTTTAAAAGGGCAGGTGGTGGGGCCTCTAACAGCTGCCTTTCAGATAAAAGATGAGCGCGGGCGGTTTGCCTATTACAATGATCAACTGCGGGACCTGATCGTGAAGACCATAGCCATGCACTCGGCCTGGCAGGCCTTGCAGCTTGGACGCTTTGGACTTCCCGTTATGATTTTTGTGGATGAGCCCTCAATCAGGGTCTACGGCCAGTCCAGTTACATCACCGTAACCGGGGAGGCCATTAAAGAAGACCTGGAAGCTGTTTTTCAGGCGGTGCACGCTATGGGCGCCATGGCAGGGGTGCACTGCTGCGATGCCATTGACTGGTCGATTCTTTTTGAGTCAAGTGTGGAAGTGGTCAATTTTGACGCTTACAACTACTTTAGCTCGATTATTCCCTTCTTATCCTCTTTGAAAGGTTTTCTGAAAAGAGGGGGCATCTTAGCCTGGGGTGTGGTACCGACGCTGGATGACCTGGTCCTGGACGAGGATGAGGCTTCCTTGCTGGCAATACTTGACCGCGAGTGGAAGGAATTAACCAAACGGGGTGTTTCCAGAAAGCTTTTATTCAGGAACTGCATCATCGCGCCGGCCTGCGGGACAGGTCTGCTTGACGTGGAAATTGCGGAGAAAATCTATGCCATGACTTGTGCTGTTTCTGAGAAACTGCGCTCCCGTGAGGGGAAGCAGTCTTGATACCGGTTGATAATCACCTGCATACCAGATTATGCGGTCACGCCTGCGGTGAAATTGAGGAGTATCTTGCCGCTGCCGTGGAGATGGGGATCCGGGAAATCGGCTTTTCAGACCACCTGCCCCTGTATTTTTTGCCTCCCGGCAGCAGGATTGCGAATTATGCCATGGATGAAATAGATCTGCCGCGCTATGTCGAGGCGGTCAGGCAAGCCGGCTTGCAGGCGCCAGTCAGGGTGAAACTGGGGATAGAAGCGGATTTTATCCCTGGGCATGAAAAAAATCTGGAGTCGCTGCTGGCCCCTTATCCATTCGATTTCATAATTGGTTCAGTCCATTTTATTGACGGGTGGGGTTTTGATAACCCTGACGAATTGGAGGAGTATTCCAGAAGGGATATTGACGAGATTTATGAGCGGTACTTTTTTCTCTTAAAACAGGCTGCCTTGAGCGGGCTGTTTGATGTTATGGCCCACCCGGATCTGGTTAAAAAGTTTAAATTCCGCCCGGTCAGAGACCTGGGTCCTCTTTATGAAGATACCGCGCGCGTGTTTAAAAAAGCGGGTGTGTGCGCAGAGGTGAATACGGCCGGACTGAGATACCCGGCGCGGGAGATTTATCCGGCCCCCGGACTGCTGGTGGCTTTTTTAAAATATGGGCTGCCTGTTACCATAGGTTCCGACGCTCATCGCCCCGAGCAGGTGGGTCAGGGTCTGGAACAAGCCATCACGTTGTTAAAACATGTTGGGTACAAGGAAATTGCCACATTCACCGGCAGGAAGATAAAATATGTAAAAATTTACTAGTAAACTGCAGGAATTATTTTACATTTATCGAACAGTATATGTGAAATAATTTGTACTGCGGGGTATGTTTGTGGATTATATTAGCCTGGGTCTTGTATTTATATCAGCAGTCATTTTTGTAATGACTTTTTTCCTCGCTGCCGGGCCAACCAGGCTGCGGCTGCCGGAAAAAGGGCAGTTTAACCCAAAAGAGGATGGCGGGATGGCCGGAGAAAAAAATGCCATAGTAGTGCAGTTGCCCCAGGGGTTCTGCCTTTCCGCCGACTACACCCTGGATTTGAAGGTGTCTCTGCGCCGGGATGAAAAAGAAAAAACACAGGTTAAGCAGGAAAGCCCAGGCGGAAGTGATAAAAAATACCGCCACAGGCTTGATGAGTACCTGTAAAGGACAGGCCTGCCAAAAGTTAAAGTAAATTAAAAGGATGTGACTATTTTGAAAGGGAGATGCTTGTCTCTCTTTTTTTATTTCCCACAAAAACAAACCTTCCTTTAATCCTGCTGCTGTGCGGTTCTGGCAAATGAAAAACCTTGAATATTTATAAAATTATTTCTAAACTCCATAGGAATTTTCTCCGATATATAGTATAGTGGTGGAAAGTGGTTTTTTGTGGTGGATGATTCATATACTGGAGCTGTCATAACATGTTCATGGGTGAATACCAGCACAATATCGACCCCAAGGGAAGACTTTTCATACCCGCCCGCTTCCGAGAAGGCCTGGGGGACTCTTTTGTGATTACAAAGGGTCTTGACGGCTGTCTTTTTGCTTATCCGCGACCGGAATGGGACGCGCTGGAGCAGAAGCTGAAGTCCTTGCCCTTTACAAAGGGTGACGCCCGGGCCTTCGTTCGGTTTTTTTTCTCTGGGGCCGCTATATGTGAAGCCGATAAACAGGGTAGAATATTAATACCGGTCAGCTTACGGGAGTTCGCCCGGCTGGAAAAAGACGTGGTTATTATAGGCGTTTCCTCCCGGGTGGAAATATGGGCGAAGAGCAAGTGGGATGAATACAACGCCAGGGCAGCCATATCCTATGAAGAAATAGCGGAAAAAATCGATGATTTCGATCTTGGCATATGAGGCGCTGGAAAAGATAAAACAAATTGACAGGATTTACAGGATTTTATAAGATTAACAGGGTTATAAAACATTTTCATTTAGAATTCAAATTCATAAAAGTTTACAAGACAACCTTAAAGCTTGTTATGAGTAAAAGGAATAGTTATATGTAAGAAGACATGCTTTCTCAAAGCGGAAGAATGATATAGCGAGGTCGTTTTAAATAGAATACTATCACCAACCTGTCATGCCAAAGGAAGTGCTGGAAGGTCTCAAAGTCAGACCAGGCGGGGTCTACGTGGACTGTACCCTGGGCGGCGCCGGCCACAGTGAAGCAATCTTAAAAGAACTCAAGCAGGCGCCGGGCGGTCTTCTGGTAGCCCTGGATCAGGACCCGGCTTCTATAAGTGCCGCCAGGGAAAGACTTGCCCCTTTTGGGGATAGTGCCGTACTGATCCGGGCTAACTTTGTAAAACTTGTGGAACCTCTTGCCGACCTGGGATTGAAAGCGGTTGACGGGGTGCTGTTTGATCTGGGGGTTTCCTCGCACCAACTGGATAACCCGGCCAGGGGATTCAGTTACCAGTATGACGCGCCTCTCGATATGAGAATGGACCCGGGACAGGCAGTCACCGCCAGGGATCTAGTGAACAACCTGCCGGTGGGAGAATTGGCGAAGATAATAAAGCAATACGGGGAAGAGCGCTGGTCAGCCAGAATTGCCGGTTTTATCGGACAGGAGAGAGAAGTAATTCCTATAGAAACCACCGGCCAACTGGTGGAAATCATTAAGAAGGCTGTTCCCGCAGGCGCCAGGCGGCAGGGACCGCACCCGGCTAAAAGGACTTTTCAGGCGCTGCGCATAGCCGTAAACCAGGAACTGGATATTCTTGAAGGGGCAGTCCATGCCGCGGTACAGGCTCTAAAGCCGGGGGGGAGAATTTGTGTGATAACTTTCCACTCCCTGGAAGACAGAATAATAAAGGACCTGTTCCGGCAGTTAGCCTCGCCGTGTACCTGCCCGCGTGATTTTCCGGTTTGTGTTTGTGCTAAAGAAAAGACACTAAAAGTTGTTACCGCCAGGCCGGTTACAGCTTCCCAGGCGGAACTGACCGGCAACCCGAGAGCAAGAAGCGCCAAGCTGCGAGTGGCTGAAAAAATCTGATAACTATGTGCATCCAACGGCATGGTATATCCTTCCTTTTTAAGGGTTCTATTCCGTACGGAGGTCGAATAATATTGATAGTAGCTCAAGATAAGACAGGCTACCGCGGGTTTTCGGGTCTAGACTCGCGTCCAGAAAAAGCTCGCAGGAGAAGGTATGTGCAAAAGAGTCCTATGCTGGCGTTATCCGGACTGGTTCTGGTGTGTTTTTTGGCGGGCGTGCTGATAACCTATTATTTTTCCCAGGTACTGACCCTGGGTTACCAGATAACCAAACTGGAGACAGAACTTGCCCTTCTGCGCGTGGAAAACAATAGTCTCGATGAAGAGGTCCACCGTCTGAATTCACTGGAGCGGGTTGAGTACCTGGCTGTAAACAAACTGGGGATGGTAAAACCAGCAAACAACAACATCCTGGTGTTAGCTGTGGAGGGCAAGT
>CAZJGV010000024.1:1109-5723 GCA_964545615.1 uncultured Pelotomaculum sp. | reverse complement strand
TCCCAAAGCTACAGAACAAAGACCAAGTCCGACAAACACAGGTTGCTGATATTTCCCCTGCAGGACAAGAAGAGAGCCGTCTAATCAGGGCTTTTACCGAATTAGTTGACCGACTGGAAAATTCTATCCGGTTGGGATGCGTTCCTGTGAATGAATTCGGAGAGGGGAAAAATGCAGACAACAACCATTTTGATCCGGAAAAGAATAACCTTGGTTTTTCTGATTACGGCGCTGGCTCTGGTCGGGCTGATTTTTCGTCTGGCCTGGCTGCAGCTTGTTGAGGGGGACCGGTTAAGAGAGGAAGCTCTGGAAGTCCGGATGAGGGATGTGCCGGTGGAGGCCAAGCGGGGCGCGATCTTTGACCGCAATGGCAACGAACTGGTAACAAGCGTTAGTGTTGATTCAGCTTACGCTTTTCCGCCCCAGGTGGTTAATAAGCGTGAGACAGCGGACAAAATCGCTGCGGCTCTGGGTGAGGATAAGGAGGAAATATATAAAAAATTAAATGAAAAAACAGGTTTTGTCTGGCTGAAAAGAAGAATAGATTATGAGTCGGCCCAAAGGCTAAAAGCTTTGAAGCTGGACGGTGTGGAACTGGTGGAAGAAAACAGGCGTTTTTACCGTCAGGAAAGCCTTGCCGCCCATGTACTTGGTTTTGCCGGTGATGACAACCAGGGGCTGATTGGTGTAGAAAGCGTTTATGATAAGGAATTAAAAGGTGTTCCCGGACGGATAGTCATTGAAAAGGACGCAGTTGGCAGGAACATCCCGGAAGCTCTCCACAAGTTTATTCCTCCCACGCCCGGCCACAATCTTGTTCTGACCATAGATCAGCATATTCAGTATTTTACGGAAAGGGAACTGGATAAGATTGTCGATACCCACCATCCCAAACTGGCAGTAGCTATTGTAATGAATCCCAAAACCGGTGAAATCCTGGCCATGGGCAACCGGCCCGCCTTCAATCCCGGGGATTGGAGAAAACAACCCCAGTCGGTATGGGATCGCAACCCGAGCATCTGGTATAATTATGAGCCGGGATCAACATTTAAAATCATTACCGCGGCGGCCGCTCTTGAGGAAGGAGCAGTCGGATTAGGTGATTCCTTTTACGACCCCGGTTATATCAAGGTTGCCGACCGTACGATCAGGTGCTGGTACGACGGCGGGCACGGCTCCCAGACTTTTGTGGAAGTCGTTCAGAACTCCTGCAACCCTGGTTTTATTACCGTGGGCTTAAGGCTGGGCGTAGAAAAGTTCTATAAGTATATCAACGCATTTGGTTTGGGGCAAATAACCAACATCGGCCTGCCCGGGGAAGCGGTCGGCATACAAATACCGGAAAAAGAAGCCACCGAACTAAACATAGCTACTATGTCCATTGGACAGTCTATTGCTGTAACGCCGCTGCAGCTGTTGACCGCCGCTTCTGCCGTGGCCAACGGCGGGGTGCTGTTAAAACCGTCCCTGGTAAAGTCAATAACCGACGTGGATGGAAAGGTGATCAAAGAGTTTAAGCCTGAGCCGGTAAGGCAGGTTATATCCAAAAAAACCGCGCAGACTTTGATGGAACTGCTGACCAATGTGGTGTTTAAGGGCACGGGCAGAAACGCTTTCGTTGACGGATACGGAGCGGCGGGGAAAACAGGAACAGCCCAGGTGGTGGCGGAAACCGGAGGCTATGCTGACGGCAAGTACGTTGCCTCTTTTGTGGGTTTTGCCCCGGCTGAGGATCCACAAATCGCTGTGCTGGTAATGGTGGCCGAGCCCAGCGTCGCGGCTTATTTTGGCAGCCAGGTGGCTGCGCCTGCTTTCAAGTCCATTGCCTTAGATACTCTCAGGTATTTGAAAGTCCCGGAGAGGCCGGACCTTGAAAAACCACAATTTCCTTTCGCTTATGAGGAACCAAAAGTGCAGCGGAGCATCCCCAATGTTGTGAATTACCCGGTGGAAGACGCCCAAAATGTGCTGAAAAATGCTGGGTTTACTGTTCAGATCAGGGGCGAGGGGAAAATTGTATATGGCCAGACTCCCAAGGGGGGAGCACAAGTACTTGGTGGGTCAAATGTTATTCTGGAGTTGCAGGCTGACAGCTCAGGAACCGCGGAAGAAGTCACTATGCCGGACCTGATGGGTTTGACCATGAAAGAAGCCGGCAGCGTTTTAGAGAAGCTCGGTCTGCATCTTAACCCTCAGGGCACTGGTGTGGCCGTAGGCCAAAAGGAAAAGCCAGGTTCAAAAGTAACCAGGGGTTCTATCATTACCATAGATTTTCTGCCCCCGGCAATAGAGACATTTCTCGACTGACGCTAAATATTTGTGTATAATTTGCAGGAAATTACTTATTATCAGGCCATGTTGATTAAGACAGATACTGGAATATTTTAGATATTGATGGAAATACTATATAAGTGATAATAAAAGTGCTATAAATCAGGAGGATAATGAGTTGCTATTTCGGGAACTGCTTGAAGCGGTTGAAGTTTGTGCCGCCGGCGGCGATCCGGCTGTACCGGTAACAGGGATAGCGTATGATTCGCGCCAGGTAAAGCCGGGTTTTTTGTTTGTGGCTGTCAAGGGATTTAAAACTGACGGTCACGAATATATTAACGAGGCAATAAAAATGGGCGCGGCGGCTGTGGTCATGCAGCGGGAGACAGGCACTGCCCCCGGCACAACGTGGGCTCTGACGCCAGATACAAGGTATGCCCTGGCGCTTCTGGCCGCGCGCTTTTATGGCTATCCCTCCTCTAAAATGAAAGTGATCGGTATTACAGGAACTAATGGTAAAACCACTACCGCTAATCTGGTGGCTGCCGTACTGGGCGCCGCCGGACAGAAGACAGGCTTGATCGGCACTATCCATAACCGGATTGGTGAGAGGATACTGCCGGTAAAACATACCACGCCGGAATCTCTTGACCTGCAAAGGCTGCTGGCTGAAATGGCGGAGGAAGGTGTAGACACCTGTGTAATGGAGGTTTCTTCCCACGCCCTGGCTCTGCACCGGGTGACGGGGTGTGAATTTGACGCGGCTGTCTTTACTAACTTCACTCAGGATCACCTGGATTTTCATGAAAGTATGGAAGATTATCTGAAAACAAAGCTGAAACTGTTTGAAGACCTGGCCCTGCCCGGCGCTAAGATGCAAGGTAAATACGCTGTTGTTAATATTGATGACACCAGGGCGGCGGAGTTTATCAAAACGACCGGGGCGCCGGTTTATACTTTCGGGATAGAAGGTCAGGCTGACGTACGGGCGGTAGATATCAGGCTAAACGCCAGGGGAGTAAGTTTCATCGCTTTGGGAAGATGGGGCAGGCGCCCCTTAAATTTGAAGCTTACCGGGCTGTTCAATATTTACAATGCGCTGGCCGCTTTTACAACTGCGGCGGCGCTTGGGATACCTGCCGCTGCTATCAGGAACGCTCTCGAAGCTGCCGGGGGAGTTGCGGGACGATTTGAACTGGTTGACCGGGGCCAGGACTTCGCGGTCATTGTGGACTACGCCCATACCCCGGACGGGCTTGAAAACGTTTTGAAAACTGCTGCCCAAATTACCAGGAGGCGCCTGATCACAGTGTTCGGCTGTGGCGGGGACCGCGACCGGACCAAAAGGCCGCTTATGGGTGAGATTGCCGCCAAATACAGTGACTTTGCGGTAATCACCTCAGACAACCCGCGCACCGAGGACCCCTTGAAGATAATCGATGAAATTGAAAAAGGGTTAAAACCAGCGGTAAATGAGCGCTGCTATGCCGTGGAACCTGACCGGCGCAAGGCGATCAGGGCGGCGGTTGAAACCGCCCGCCCCGGCGATGTGGTTATTATCGCCGGCAAGGGTCACGAGGACTATCAGATTATAGGAACCGAAAAATTCCCTTTCGACGACCGCCTCGAAGCCGCCAAAGCCCTGGAAGAGCTGAAAAGGGACGTAAGAAGTGAGACGTCGGACTAGCAAGTGGGGACGGTTCTTGCTTGCCTGTAATTATTTTACAGACAAGAGGATTTGTTCGGATAAACCCGTACCTGCAATTTGAGGTGTGGGACACGGGATATGGGACGTGGGACTGAAAGATATGAAACCGATAACATTTGGTGATATTGCCGTGGTGACCGGCGGTGAAATTTTGCAGGGCGATCCGCTGGCCGTTTTCAGTGTGGTGTCAACCGATACGCGGAAGATAAAAACCGGAGATCTTTTTTTCGCTCTGCAGGGTGAACGGTATGACGCCCATGAATTACTTGGTCAGGCGGCGTCCGCTGGCGCCGGTGGCCTGGTTGTACACCGTAAGCCTGATTTGCTCCCTCAGGCGCCTGTGCTGTTAGTAAATGACACCCTCACTGCCATGCAGGCGCTGGCTGCCGCGAACAGGGCCGGCAGCAGCGCTTTCCTGGTAGCTGTAACCGGGAGCACAGGGAAGACTACAACTAAAGACATTATAGCTTCGGTGCTGGGTACACGCCTGCGCACCTTGAAAACCACCGGTAATTTTAATAACGAAATTGGACTGCCGCTGACTTTGTTGGAGATGGAAGAACAATGTGAGGCAGCGGTAGTGGAAATGGCCATGCGGGGACAGGGAGAAATTGATGAACTGTGCCGGATTGCCA
>CAZJGV010000024.1:0-1099 GCA_964545615.1 uncultured Pelotomaculum sp. | reverse complement strand
AGGCCAGATGCTGCGGTAATAACCAATATTGGTGAAACCCACCTGGAACTGCTGGGCACTGTAAGCAATATTGCCGCCGCCAAGGGGGAAATCCTTGATCACGTCCCTCCGCAGGGGTTTGCCTTCTTGAACTCGGAGAGCCCTTTCATCCACAGGGAAGCCTACCGCTGCCGGGGCCGGGTAATCTCTTTCGGCTTTGAGCAGAGTGCCGGTATCAGAGCTGAAAACATCAGCCTGGCAGGCAATGGCAGCCGTTTTGACGCAGTGGCAGGCGCCTGGAGACGCACTTTCACTTTGCCGGTGCCCGGCAGGCATAACGTTATGAACGCTCTGGCAGCTATCGGTGTGGGCAGGGAAATGGGGCTGACTGACGAGGAGATCGCCGCAGGTCTCGCCGCGACAGCTTTAACAGGTATGCGCCTGGAGATTATCGAGACGGGCCGGCTTAAGATTATTAACGACGCCTATAATGCCAATCCCGCTTCAGTCAAAGCAGCCCTGCAGACTCTTATGGAACTGGCTGGAGCAAGACGGACGGTGGCTTTACTGGGAAACATGCTGGAATTAGGGCCGCGGGCCGCGTCCAGCCACAGGGAGGTTGGGGAAACAGCCGCCCTTCTAGGTCTGGATTACCTTGTGACTGTGGGAGAACTGGCTGCAGCCGCAGCAGAAGGAGCGGTCGGCGCCGGTCTTGCGGCGCAAAGGGTTTTTCATTGTGATGATAACACGCAGGCTTTAAGGGTACTAGAGGGCCTGCTGCAAGATGGGGATATTATTCTGGTCAAGGGCTCCAGAGGGATGAAAATGGAACAAATAGTTCAATACCTGGTAAATTTGCGGTAAGTTTGCTGAGAACCGCACCCGGTGTCCTTTTATTGCGGCGTGGTGCGGCAGGAGGTTTTTATGGAACATCTATGGAGGGCTTTTGCCATCTCGCTGGTGGTAACCCTACTGCTGGGACCGCTGATAATTCCTTTGCTGAGACGGCTGAAATTCGGTCAGAATATACGCTCCGACGGGCCGTCACGGCACAAGAGCAAAGCAGGCACCCCAACCATGGGAGGGGCGATGTTTATAGCCGGAACGGTGGTGGGAGGCA
>CAZJGV010000023.1:20573-22794 GCA_964545615.1 uncultured Pelotomaculum sp. | reverse complement strand
ACAAATCCTTTAATAGAGCAAAACCCGTGGAAGATGCATAGAGAATAGCATCATAGTGTTTTTTTTCTAATTCATGTGAGCAATCCTTAAATATTTTGAATGCATTCCTACAGTTATCCACTGCAAATCTGCCTTCAGTCTCAACTGACCGCAGTATTCTTTCAGTGTTAAAAAAAGTTATATCTACACCATTCTCGTAGAATTGAGTGCAGTATTCCTTTAATGGGTTAATAATATGGTGAATGCCACCCTTATATCTATTAGAACTTTCGGTATCAGGGCCTAAATAAAGTACATTGTTCACTTTCCCCACACAAACCTATCAATAATTTTCGTATAACTCTGGATAATCTTAACCACTTTAACAGACACATTTTCATCTATATAGTCGGGAGCTAGAATCGTAGCCTCACCATTATCGCGCATCGTTTTAGCAAGTGCTATGGCCTGCTCTATCTCTTCAGAGTTAATACCACCTATTACTAGTGTCCCCTTATCTAATACCTCAGGCCGTTCGGTAGATGTTCTCAGGAGTATCCCTGTAAAATTCAAAATCGCGCTCTCTTCAGAAAGCGTGCCACTATCAGATAGGACGCAAAATGCATTCTTCTGCAGTTTGTTATAATCCATAAAGCCAAATGGCTGTAAGCTTTGCACTAATGGATGAAACTCAAAATTACGTTGCTCAATAAACTTTTTACTTCTCGGGTGCGTCGAATAAATAACCGGCATCTGGTAGCGTTTAGCAATATTATTTATCGCAAACATTAGGGACATAAAATTGACTTCGTTATCAATATTCTCTTCTCTATGAGCAGAAACCAATATATAATTACCTGCCTGAAGCCCAATTTTTTGTAGTACGTCACTGGCATCGATTCTCTCCATATGCGCCTGTAGGACTTCTTGCATGGGCGAACCTGTAACAAATATGTGCTCTTTTCTGAAGCCTTCAGATAAGAGATAACGTCTTGAATGCTCAGTATAAGGCATATTAATGTCGGAAATATGGTCAACAATCTTACGGTTAATTTCTTCGGGAACATTCTGGTCAAAGCAGCGGTTCCCCGCTTCCATATGGAAGATAGGCACTTTAAGCCTTTTGGCCGATATGGCAGAAAGTGCAGAATTTGTATCACCAAGGATGAGCAATGCATCCGGTTTTTCCTTATGCAACACATCATACGATTTGGCGATGATGTTACCCATCGTCTGACCGAGGTCCTTTCCAACGCTGTCTAGATAGTAGTCAGGTGCCCTTAAACCTAAATCCTCAAAGAATACTTGGTTAAGCGTGTAATCCCAGTTCTGCCCGGTATGGACGAGGATATGATTAAAATATTTATCGCAAGCCTTTATGCAGGCCGAAAGACGAATAATCTCCGGTCTTGTGCCTATAATTGTCATTACCTTCAGTTTGCTCATAAACTAAACCTCCAGGAAATACGTGTCCGGTTTTTCCGGATTAAAGCACTCGTTCGCCCACATGATCGTCACCAAATCAGTGTCGCCAAGGTTTTCAATGTTGTGGGTGTAGCCGGTTGGGATATCAACCACTTCCAACTTATCTCCGCTGACGTAGTATTCGATTACCTCCTTCTCATCGACTTTTCTAAACCTAATCACACCAGTTCCGCTCACCACCAGGAACTTCTCATTTTTGCTGTGGTGCCAGTGATTGCCCTTCGTGATACCAGGCTTTGAGATATTTACCGACATCTGCCCACGCTCCGGTGTACGTATGATTTCCGTAAAACTGCCTCTGTTGTCCACGTTCATTTTGAGAGGATAACTGAAAACATCTTCCGGCAGGAAACTTAAATATGTACTGTATAGATTCTTCACCAATGGGTTCGACATGTCAGCAATGGAGAGGTCACTTCTGCTCTCTTTAAAGCTGCATATTGTGTCAGCCAGAACGCCAATAGTAATGGAATGGCTAACTGGCACGCTGCAGTTGTCGCCTTCCAATGTTGGGTTGCCTTCCAGCGCCTTTAAGAATTCCTCCACTACGTCGTCAATATAACAAAGGCTTATCTCCGCATCTGGATTGTTGATCTGAATTGGAAGGTCTCTGACTATATTATGGCAAAAGGTTGCTACCACCGTGTTATAATTGGGTCTGCTCCACTTGCCGTAAATATTGGACAGTCGATAGATGTACACTGGAGCATCAGTTTTGGCATATTCTAAAAGGGCTTGCTCCCCGAGCTTTTTACTC
>CAZJGV010000023.1:17774-20563 GCA_964545615.1 uncultured Pelotomaculum sp. | reverse complement strand
CTGACCGTATGGATTGTCCCTATCCACCTGAATACTGGAGGTGAAGACGATGGGAACTTTGCGGTTGTTTTTTTTTAACATCTGAACCAGCTGCGCCGTAAAGTCAGCATTCCCTTCGATGAACTCCTTTTCATCTTTCGGCCTATTAACTCCGGCAAAATGAAAGATGAAATCGCACTCTTTAAGGTAACCGTATAATTCCTCATTTGCTGTTTGGCGTGTTACTTTCAATAATTCATGCTCACCCTGTTGCTGCAAGGTTGCACAGAGGTTTTTGCCAATAAAACCATTGGCTCCTGTAATGAGTATTTTCATTTCACTCTACCCCGTTATTTATCGTATCCGTCCCTAACTCTACTTTTATCAAATCCAACGTCAGCAGCTTCTCTTTTATTTCTTCAACGCTCAATCTGTAGGTGTTGTGGGAATTGTATTCATCCATAGTGGAGAGTTTTTTATTGCCATCGACAAAATACTTATCATAATTCAAATCACGGTTATCGGCAGGTACTCTGTAGTAACCGCCCATATCCTGTGCTTTGAAGAATTCTTCCTTGGTCAGTAATGTTTCATAAACCTTTTCTCCATGACGAGTCCCGATAATCTTTATCTCGTGTTCTGGGTTAAACAACCGACGTATAGCTTCCGCTAAGTCTCCAATGGTACTAGCTGGGGATTTCTGGACAATGGTATCACCACTCTGTGCGTGTTGGAATGCATAAACCACAAGTTCTACAGCTTCTTTTAAGCTCATCAAATATCTAGTCATGCTTGGATCGGTAACAGTCATAGGCTGGCCTGACTTAATCTGTTGTACGAATAGAGGTATTACAGAGCCTCTGGAAGCCATTACGTTACCATAGCGGGTAACACAAATTATGGTTTTCTCCGGTGTAACCGTTCTTGATTTGGCCACAATAATCTTTTCCATCATGGCTTTGGAGATACCCATTGCATTAATGGGATATGCCGCCTTGTCTGTTGAGAGACAAATGCATTTTTTCACTCCGTACTCTATAGCTGCTGTCAATACATTTTCAGTACCTAGAACGTTGGTCTTTACTGCCTCTAATGGGAAAAATTCACAAGAAGGAACTTGCTTCAATGCGGCAGCATGGAAGAGGTAATCCACCCCATGCATTGCATTCTTTACACTTGCAATGTCACGAACGTCCCCTATGTAATACTTGATTTTATCGTTTTTATATAAACGGCGCATATCGTCCTGTTTCTTCTCATCGCGTGATAAGATACGGATTTCGCCGATATCCGTATTCAGAAAGCGGTCAAGTACGGCATTTCCAAAACTACCTGTACCGCCAGTTATTAATAATGTTTTGTCGATAAACATATTGTTTGCCCCTCTAATATCCCTAGATATTACTAAATATTTCCACTGCCGATCTCTTGGCTTTGTACCGTTAAGTAAGTGGTGTCGTTTGCGCGAAATACGTTATCTTGCGGAGGTATTTACCTCTTGGATGAAGCCTACATATTTGGCAACATTACTTTTTTTCCCAAACACTTTATAGAAAATATCATGGGCTTTTTTTAAGCTCCAATTCTTCTCATTAACCAGAAGTTCGTGTAGTTTTTCAACCAATCCTTCTGAATCGTCTGAGTCAACGGATGTACCAAATCCTGCCGCATTTATCATATCAGCGAACATAGTATTTTTCCCAACAACCGCTAGAACTGGTTTCCCACACGCCAGACAAATAGGTGTTTTACTAGGCAAAGCCGTCTTGATTCCGCCTTTTACTAAAGGAATCAAATTAACACCCGCCATAGAGTATATATGTAGTGCCATATCAGACGATTGCATTGGGAACATCGTCACATTATTCAGACCACACTCTTGAACCTTCGCTTCAATTGCTTCTCGCCGTACTCCATCTCCTACTATCAGAAACCGCATCCTGTCATTGCCTACCAATAATTTAGCTGCTTCGACTACTATCTCAACATTTTGCATTTTCCCAATATTACCTGCGTAAACCGCATAAAATATATCTTTTGACAGATTGAATTTCTTTACAAACTGGTTATCCTCCCATGGAATATCAACAACTCCATCTGTATAAGGCCAGTTATATATAACCCCAATTTTGTCGCCGTTAATTCCTTTAGAAATCAAAAACTCCTTCATATCATCTGATATTACTATAATCCTGTCGGCTCTCTTGTACAATGTATTTTGAATACTGTTAAACACTCTATATAACAAGCCTTTTCCAGATAGCATTCCGCTCATTACAGCATTATCAGGCCAAACATCTTGAACCATCATCACGACCTTAATGCGCTTCATCTTAGCGAATATAACCGGAAAGATTGATGAGTAGGAAGTATCTTCAAACAACACATCAATACCCTTTGCATTAAAGATTCGTAGCGCCATCCTAAAATTCATCCAGCAGTCAGATGCAAACCGATGCAAAAAGTTGCTTTTCCGGCACTTACGCCTTTTAAATACTTTATACTGAATGTTACCTCTCCGAATGCCCAACCGGTAGCCTATCTCGTCTTCTTTTTCTACCGCCACATAACGAATAATATTAAAACTGCTTTCAAGAAACCCTTCCAATATCGACTTAAATATATGATTAAATGGGCTTTGCTCATTGAATACTATGGGTGTAATAATCAAAACTTTCATTTGTTCACCGTCTCTATCTCAATAAGATACATAGCTTTTTCGCAAATAGTGATCGCTTGCTCTGCATCCTCAGACTGTGCTATGACAAACCCTATCCTATCTGAGCTGTTATTGATTGCCCCAACTGTAT
>CAZJGV010000023.1:0-17764 GCA_964545615.1 uncultured Pelotomaculum sp. | reverse complement strand
ACTGCTCCGTGCCCTCAACGCCCCTTATATTGGCAATCCTACCTACAGGCGTCTCAAAGTACCGTATCGCTGAGCCCATATTAAGCTTTCTTTCCAAGTCCGGCTTGCGCCCCAATGCGATCTCAATGCAGCACTCAACCATATCAACTCCTGTTGAAAGAGGCACCAAATGCGTCGTGATATTATCTCCGCCGAGCCTCGCGCCCAACTCTACGATCTTCGGTCCTTCATCAGTCACTATGATTTCAGTATGGGAGGGGCCGTTCTCAATACCTATCGCTTTTACTGCTGCCTCTGCGACGGCTTCAATCTGCACCTTAGTCTCACCAGGAAGTCGGGTGGGCTGGGAGTGCCCCATTTCCACAAATCTCGGAGCTCCGGTGGTCAGCTTGTCCGTGATGGCGATAATATGCACCTTGCCATCAAAACTCAAGGTTTCAACACTTACCTCTGGGCCTTCCATATATTCTTCAATCACTATCTCGCCACTGCGGGAATTTTTTTTGCTGTGCTCGTAGGCGTAATTGATGGTCTCTTTATAGGCGGTGGTTTCTTTACCAGCCTCCACCAAAAACACTCCGCGGCTCCCAGAGTTGTCAACTGGTTTGACTATAAATCTCCCAGTGAACTGCTGGGTAGCGCTCAGATAATCCTCATACTTGTTCACCTTGAAGAAGGTCGGTACGGGAACCTTATTTTCACGCAGACACTCCCGCATCAGAGCTTTGTTGGTAGCCTTAAGAGCCGTGCCTTCATTAACTCCAACTATATTCAATTCTCTTGCTATGGCCGCCACCGTCCGCATCGGCATATCGCTTGCAAGTGTCATAACCCCATCAACACTGTATTGTTTAGCTGCTTCAACAACTTTAGGAATATCGATCGTGCTTATTTCAAGACACACATCGGCGTCCTTAAAACCTATGGCGTTCTTATCCATATCGACAGCTACGACTTGCAGCCCTATCTCTTTTGCCTTTAATATGGCGGGGAGTTGCAATATACTCGCGCCCAAAATCATTATTTTTTTCAATCTTCTTCTCCAAGTATACTTTTTAAAGCACTGCTTACATGCTGCATATCAGACACTCCGTACCGTTGATCACAAGGCAAGGCAAGCATATGGTTTGCAACGTAATCTGATACCTCGCATACACCTTTAGCATGTTTCGGCAACTGCCATATGACAGGACAATATATATTTTTCTCTGCCAGCGCCTTTTGAAGTTTATCCCTATCACCAACAAGTATCGGATAATAGAGACTCACCTTGTTCGGCTCGAAAAAACAGAGTTGCTTAATGCCCGCCACGTCCTTTAACTGCTGAGATAAAATATGTGTATTGATGCGTCTCACCCGAACGATATCCTTGAAGCAAATATTTCTGAGCAATTTATATGACCTGGATGACATCTCAACCACCGCAGCATCGTTATCTAAGTAGCTATTAGCTTCAACCAACTGTCTTCTAAACAGCTCTTTCAGACGGGCATCTCCTGATTTCAAATAATCGCTTTTGTTTTTAAACGCTTCCGACCGAACGTCCTCAAAGAATGTATCTAACGCTTTAGGAAAAACCTCTTGGTCAGCTTGAGAATAAAGAATGCCCCCCTCAGGAATGGCCAACCATTTACGAATACTACACACTATGAAGTCAGGTATAAATTCGTTGCATTTAATTGACAATATGTCGTGCGTCTTATCCTCAATCAAAATTACGCTTGGAAATCGATCCCGTATGAGTTGCAACTTCTCATCACTTAATGACTGAATACCAAAGTAATTCATGTATAGAAAAACATCGGTGGATTGCAGCTTTGAAAGTACATCTCCAATATTCGTTGTAAAGTTAGGATTCATTTTAAGATATGAAACCTCATAGCCGTTCGCTTGGAATGGAGTTACCATTGATTCACAGCAGAGTGCTGAAAGCACAATCCGTTTATATGAATCTTTATATTTTATGGCAATTGCTTTTAACGCATCACGTCCACTCCGAAACAACTCAGCCCCTTTAAAAAAGGATTGATTTATGCCGGAGTCTATATAGTCATTATTTGAATCTAAATCAAACTCACTTCCAATCTCACGCATTAAACCCAGCACCTTTTCCTACCTCTTGAATCACTTGTTTTTTGTTATTCATACCTTTTTCTATTTGTTTAAATTTTATCGATTCGAGATCTATTGATGTATTGCTAGGAGCTATCTTATACGTATTCTCTCTTTTTAAGACAACAGCAATGGTCTTAAAGAAAATCTTAATATCCATTAAGAACGAGCAGTTTGACGCATAATAGGCATCGTTTTTCATTTTTTCTTCTCCATCAGCCGCATTTCTAAAATACGCTTGACTGTAGCCCGTCACCCCCGGTCTGACCGTTAGAAAGACCTTAATATCATCGGGATATCTGTCAATCCAGTCCATTGGATCTGGTCTTGGTCCAATTAAACTCATATCGCCAATCAAAACATTTAAAATTTGAGGAGCCTCATCTAGTGAAGTCTTTCGCAGAAGCTTGCCAATTTTAGTCACTCTTGGGTCATCTTCATCGTTATATGTAGAACCATCCGGCAAGCGGATATCCGGTGCGTTGACCGTCATCGAGCGGAATTTAAACATCTTAAAAAGCTTGCCGTCCTTACCAATTCTCTGTGCATTGTAAAAGATTGGGCCTTTATCTGTCATCTTTATTAATGGCGCTATAAAAAAATAAATTAGCAACAATATCGGCAGTCCAATCAAAGCAAATAAAATGTCTATACATCGTTTAATAAAATCCTTATACACACCTGATACCTCTCAGAGCTTCCTTAAATCTTTCTATGATATACTCCACATCTTCATTACTTAGTAACGTATGAAGCGGTAAAGTAATCTCATTTTGATACTGTGCAAATGCATTGGGAAACTCTCTTATATCGAATCCCAACTCTTTATAAGCAGTCATCATCGGCAGCGGCTTGTAATGCACATTTGTTGCCACTCCGGCTTCAGCCATCTTTAAAATCAATGCATTACGCTGTCCCTCTCCTATTCCTGGGATTCTCGCCAAATAGAGATGCCCGCTCGAACTGCCGTCTTCATAATGTCTTATTAATTGCACACCCAGCGGCAACAGTGCCCGATCATATATCTCAATAATTTTGCGCCTGCGTTTTAACATCGCTTCATACCTTTCAAGCTGTGCCAATCCGAACGCAGCCATGATATCTGTCGTGTTGCATTTATATCCAAGATGTACGATGTCGTACTCCCAAGCGGCCCTCTTGTTCTTGGCCAGAGCATCCTTGGATTGCCCGTGCAGGGAGTAGAGCATATACTGGTTGTAGATTCTGTCGTTATCAAGACCCGGCATACCATCACGGGCAGGGACGTCTCTCCACACCACCGCTCCGCCTTCTGCCGTAGTCAGGTTCTTCACCGCATGGAAGGAAAAGCAGGTAAAGTCTGCTGCCAGTCCGCTCTTCTTGCCATGACGTTCCGCGCCTAAACCATGGGCGGAATCAGCCACGACAATAACACGGTCGAAAATCTCCTGGAGCAGGTTGTTGGCGCGAAACAACTCCCGCTTGCTTTCCACAACCTCGAATATCTTATCGTAATCACACATCTTGCCGGCAATATCAACCGGGATGATGGCTTTGGTTTTTTCTGTTATGACACCGGCCAACTTGTCATAGTCCATCTCAAATGAGTCAGGCGCCGTATCCACTAGCACAATCTTGGCGCCGACATGGTCTATAACAGCTGCGGAGGCGGTATAGGTATAAGCGCTTGTGATGACCTCATCCCCGACGCCGATCCCCAGGATGCGCAGGGTAAGCTCCATAGCTGCCGTAGCTGAATTCAAGGCTACAGCTTTAGATGTGCCGATGTACTTCGCTATCCTTTGCTCAAAAAGCTTCGTTCTCGGGCCTGTTGTAATCCATCCGGACTTCATTGCTTTTGCTACTTCTTCTATCTCAGCATCAGTAATATCCGGCGGTGAGAAGGGGATGTTTCTTGTGTTTATATCACTGAGCATTTTCATTAACCCCTATCGTCTTTAGTATTAATGCTTTGATACGATTCATCCCCCACCAAAAAGACTGCAGCAACCCTTTAGCTACACACAGCCTCAAGTTTATACGACATGCTTTTAAAAAAACGACAATACCGGCCTAGGGCGCTTACCCGGCCTGCTCTTTCCTGTAACTTCTGAATCTCGGGATGATCGCCCCCAGCGCGCTGAAGATATCCTCAGCGGTGCACTGCAGACCCTTGCGGTAAAGGTTGATCAGCTCGCTTTCCAGTGCCCCTACCTCAACAAGTGAAGGCCGCGCGGTAAAGATGCGCTTGTGCTCGGTGGCGCTGGAGCCCTCCTCGGCGGTCAGCAGTTCTTCAAAGAGCTTTTCTCCCGGCCGGATACCGGTGAACTTTATATGTATATCCTTATCCGGCTCCAGGCCTGACAGCTTGATCATATCCCGGGCCATGTCCACTATTTTCACCGGCTCGCCCATATCGAGGACAAAGACCTCGCCGCCCCTGGCCATAGCCCCGGCCTGGATGACCAACTGGACGGCTTCGGGTATGGTCATGAAATAGCGCTTCATATCGGGGTGGGTGACAGTGACCGGGCCGCCCCTGGCGATCTGGCGTTTGAAAAGCGGTACCACGCTGCCGCTGCTGCCGAGCACATTGCCAAAGCGTACAGCGGTGAATACAGTTTTTTCGGCTATGTTTTCCTGCCCGATGATGATCTCGGCCATCCGCTTGGTTGCGCCCATAACGCTGGACGGGTTTACCGCCTTGTCGGTGGAGATCATCACAAATATCCTTGCTCCGGAGCGGCTGGCTGCCTGGGCTGCGTTGCGGGTGCCGAAAATATTCGTTTTGACCGCTTCGGCGGGGTGCATTTCCATCAGGGGCACGTGCTTGTGGGCAGCCGCGTGGAAGATCACACTGGGGCGGTGTTTTTGAAATACGTGGTTCACCCTGGGCTTGTCTCTGATGTCCGCAATTTCAATAACCAGGGGAAGATCGGCAAACTTATCCCGCAACTCGAGCCAGATGTTGTGGATGCTGTTTTCACCGTGGCCCAAAAGCACCAGCTTTTGCGGGCTAACTGCGGCCACCTGGCGGCACAGCTCGGAGCCGATGGAGCCTCCGGCGCCGGTAATCAGGACCGTCTCCCCCTCTAAATAGCCTGTGATTTCCTCCATGTCCACCTGTACCGGCTCTCTGCGCAGCAGGTCCTCCAGCTGCACCGGCCGCAGGTGGTTGACGGAAACCTGTCCGTCGATGATCTGGTACATGCCCGGCAATATTTTTAGCTCGGCCTGCGTGCTCCCGCAGATATCCACGATCTCCCTGATCACGGCTGCGTCTACGGAAGGCATGGCAATGACGATCAGGTCAACCTTGCGCCGCGCCACCACCTCGGTTATGCTCTCCCGGGCGCCCAGTACGGGCAGGCCCAGCACACTGACATTTATTTTTAAGGGGTCGTCGTCGATAAAGCCCACCGGCAGAAAGCTGCCGTTGCGGCTTTTCAATTCCCTGGCCACCATCACCCCGGCGTCGCCGGCGCCGATGATCAGCGCCCGCCGGCCCGGTTTATGGCCGTTGGCTTTCTGATGCTCGACCAGGCAGCGCCACAGCACCCTGGAGCCCCCCATCAACAGGATGGTCAGGGCCCAGTGCATCAGTGCGATACTGCGCGGCAGCTGGATGTGGGCAAAGTAGTAGATGGCGATGGTGCAGATGCTGCCGATCGAGACCGAGTAGATGACGGCAAAAAGTTCACTCAGGCTGGCGTAGGCCCAGGCCCGTTTATACAGCTTGAAAGCGTAAAATATCGCGATATAGGTTAGCGTGATCCACAGGGCCAGGCTGAAATATGATTGCAGGGACTGCTGGATCAGTTCGTTGTTTTCGTAAAAACGCAGTACGAAAGGGACGGCCAGGGCCACGTTGACGATGAAGGCGTCAAGGATCATGAGGAGTAATATTCTCAGGTAAGTTCTCAGAAGAAATACCCCCTATTGGTAACATCACGAGAAATAAAAGCTTTTTGGCGCTTACGCGCCGTTGTGTGAAGCTGTTTTTTCCTGCTCGGGCTTGTCCCTGGAGCCGTAGTAGTAGTAATAGTTATAGTAGCCGCTGCCGTGCGGCCTGGCATCGTTGAGCACGACGCCGACGCTCCTGGAACCGGCATTCAGCAGGCTGGCCCTGGCGTCCCTGGCCATTTCGATGCGTGTGACGCCGGCTTTTATGACCAGGAGCACACTATCCACCAGGGGGGCCAACAGGACGGCGTCCGTGACGGCGATGACCGGCGGCGAGTCCAGCAGCACCACGTCGTACTGCTCCGCCAGCCTGGCCAGCGACCCGGCCATTTTGTCAGAGCCCAGTAATTCCGACGGGTTGGGCGGGATCGGGCCGCTGGCTATCACATACAGCCCTTCCACTTCTGTTGCGCTGACCACCTCGTCTATAGCCAGGTCCTGGACCAGCAGGTTGGTCAGCCCGCTGGTTTTGTCCAGGTTAAAAAGACTATGCATCACGGGTTTGCGCAAGTCACAGTCCACGATCAGGACCTTGCTGCGGGCCTGCGCCATGACCACAGCGAGGTTGGAGACAACGGTTGATTTGCCGTCCTCCGGGCCGGGGCTGGTGATCAGAATCGTCTTGTTCGAACCTTTATAAGCGGCAAAGCTTATATTGGTGCGCAGGGTCCGGAAGGCCTCCGCGATGGCTGATTTGGGCCGGGTATGAGATGAAACCTTCCTCTCCCGGCCGTAGCGTCTGGTCATGGATACACCTCTTTTGCCTTAAGTTCTTCCATAATAGGTTTCGCTCTTGCTGTCTTCGGAGGGGATGACCCCCATTACGGGCAGGTCAAGGAGCCGGGCCACGTCCTCCGGGGTTTTGAAGGTATTGTCCAGAAACTCCAGCGCCAAAGCGAGCGCGACCGAGGCCGCCAGGCCCAGCAAAAAGGCCACGCCGATGTTCATTTCTTTATCGGGCTTAACCTTGACTGCGCCCATGGCCGGTGAAACTACTACCAGACTGGTGCTGCCCAGGTCAAAGGAACGGGCGATTTGCGTCCTGGTAATCCCCTCGGACAGGAGGGTGAGCATGCCCTGCAGGCGTTCTCTTTCGGACTGTGTCGGGGCCTCGGCCAGCTCTTCTTTAACCGCTGCCATCTGCTCCTGCAGGAAAACCACGGACTTGTCCATAATTTCCTGGTTCCGCTCGGTAATCAACGCGATGAATTCTTTGCTCAATGTATTGGCGAGGTCCATGGCCAGCTGCGGGTCGGTGTCGCTGACGGTCACTTCGAGCAGGTACGAGTCCTTGGCGGCCGAGGCCTTGACCCGTCCGGCCAGGCCGCGGGGCGTCAAGCCGGAGTCCGCCAGGTTCATATTCTCAATGACCCTCTTCATCAGTTCGTCGCTCTTGACCTGGCCGATGTAGGTGTTCATGGTCAGCACCTGGATGCGGGAGACACTATCGACAATATTGTCCGGGTCATTAATCCGGGCTGAGGTCTGCAGTTTGTCCGCCGCCTGGGTGACCAGGAGTACGGTTTTGGCCTCGTAAACCGGCTGCAGCACAAAGAAGCTCATGATGACGCTGACCAGCACCGCGAGCAGCGTAATGAGGACGATCAGGACGCGGTGCTTTTTTATCATCAGTAGCAACACCAGCAGGTCTAATTCCCGCTCGTTGGTTTCAACCTGGGTGGTTTGATTGGTCAAAAATTTTATCCTCCAGTACCATAAGTTGGAAACCTAAAAAAGCAAACAAAAAAAACTTGCCAAAGCTGCCGGTTGAGTATTAAGAGCTGCTTTCATCGCACTCATATCAAATAGCTAAGTTTATAAGCAACCCAAATATTTTTTATTTGACTAATTTCTATAAAAAAGTACTATTTCCTTTTCTGTCCACGAGAATAAACAATAATATTTGACAAATTTTATTGTTTTCCTTCCTGATTAACAAAAATAGTTCAATTTATTCTACATTATTCCACAAAACATTTAACCCGGATAAACATGCCGCTGTTGGGGCTGAGAAGCGCCCAGCGGCCGGTTGCTTTAAGTTAGTCTCCCAGCGCTTTTTGGGCCGCTTTGATGATATTCTGGTAGCCGGTACAGCGGCATATATGGCCTGACAATTCTCTTTTAATTTCTTCCCTGGAAAATTTCCTGCCGCTCTGCGTCATGGCGCTGGTCGACATAATAAAGCCGGGGGTACAGAAGCCGCACTGCACCGCGCCTTCATCCACAAAAGCCTGCTGCACTTTCGACAGCCGGCCCTCTTTGTACTCACCCTCAATGGTATTGATCTCCCTGCCATCGGCCCAGACGGCCAGGTAAATGCAGGAATCATACGGTTCGCCGTCGATGAGCACGGTGCAGGCGCCGCACTCGCCCACGGAACATCCTTTTTTTACCCCGGTCAGGCGCAGGTTGTCGCGCAAAACATCCAGCAGCGAGGCCCGTACGTCGACTTCGAGCGCGACTTTGCGGCCGTTCAATTGAAAGCTGATTTTTTTTGCTAACATGACCACACCCCTCCGGCATTGATAAAGGCCTGTCTGAACGCTCTTTTACTCAATTCCTCCACCAGTTGGAGTCTGAATTCCCTGGTGGCTCGCCAGGAAGTCCTCGGGTTGACTTCGGCGACGGCGGTCCTGCCTGCTTCCAGCAGCAGCTCTTCGCTGAAAACCCTGCCTCTGACAGCTTCTTCCGTCTGCGGGCAGCGCAGCGGGGTGGGCGCGGCCACACCCAGGGCCAGCCTGAAATCGGCAATCACTTGCCGGTCTTTTATTCTGCAGACCGCCGCACAGCCCAGCGTGGCAATATCCATCGCCTCGCGCATGGCAAACTTGATGTAGTGGCCGCCAAACCCCTGGTAATTTTCCCGCGTGATCAGGATGTCCGTCAACACTTCTTCGTGCCGCAGGTCAACTCTGCCAGGTCCCAGGTAAAAATCCCGGATGGGCGCCACCCGGGCCCCGTCAGGTCCTTCCAGCCGCAGCCCGGCATTCAGGGCGAAAAGCGTGGAGGCGCTGTCGGACGAGGTAACGCCGTTGCAGATATTGCCGCCGATGGTGCCGGTATTGCGGATCTGCGGCCCGCCGACGGTGCTAACCGCTTCGGCCAGAACAGGCACATGTTCCTGGATCAGCGGGTGACTGAAGATCCGGCTGAAAGTGGCGCCGGAACCGATCCTGAGCGTGCCGCCGGCCTCCATTTTGATCTCTTTTAAGGCTGCTATGCCGCGCAGGCTGATCAGCTCCGCTTCTGTGATTTTCCCATTATACAGCTTGATCAGCAAATCGCTGCCGCCGGCAATCAGGCGGGCCCTAGGATTGGCCCGCAGCAGCACGATCGCTTCCCGTACGGTCCGTGCTTCTTCATAGCTGACAATATCGTACATCTCCCCACAGCCCCCCTATATTAATCCCGCGGCTTTGAACTGCTCAAACAAGCGGTGCGGGTTCATCGGCAGTTCGTTAAACTTTATCCCTGTGGCATCGAGAATGGCATTTCTGATCGCCGGAGCGGGAGACAAGATGGGAGGCTCACCCAGGGATTTGTTGCCATAGGGTGCGCTTGGTTCATCCGTTTCCACGAAACCCACGCCGATTTCCGGGGTGTCCAGGATGGTCATCAGTTTATAGTCTAAGAAATTATTGTTCAGAGGCTTTCCTGTCAGGGGGTCAAAAACCAGCTGCTCGTACAGGGCATAGCCCAGTCCCATGCCGACCCCGCCGTGCACCTGGCCTTCAGCCAGTTGGGGGTTGATAATCCGGCCGGAATCATGTACATTGTAGATTTCCAGCACTTCCACTTTGCCGGTGAGAAGATCAACCTCAACTTCGGTAAAGGTGCACCCGTAAGACAGCGCGTTAGTCCCGGCGCTGCTGGTGACATCCGCTGTAAACGGCGCGGCGTGGGCGGGATTGTAGTAGCTGTCCAGCGCCACCCCGGCCAGCGGCATGATCCTGGCGCCGTTATGCCGGTAAACGATCCAGGCGTCTACAATATCGAGAGTGCGGGGTGGGGCGCCCGTCATGATCTGGCAGTGCCGCAGCGCCCTGGCCTTGAGTTCCTCCGCCGCCTTTTTTACGGCCATACCTGAGATATAAGTCTGGCGGGAAGCGTAGGCGCCTGTGTCAAAAGGGGTGATTTCCGTATCCTGCTCTGAGATGAGATGGACCATGTCGACGGGAATGCCTATGGTTTCAGCCGCCATCTGGGAGAAAACAGTATCGCTGCCCTGCCCTATTTCCACAGCCCCGACCTGGAGCTGCACCGAACCGTCCTGGTTCATCACAATCCTGGCCCCGGCCATTTCCAGGTTCAGCGGGTAGGTCCCGGTGGTGTAGCAAAAACAGGCCAGGCCCAGGCCCCGCCGCTTTGACCCGGTTTGCCGCCGCCGGTTCGCTTTCTTTTCATCCCAGCGGATCAGCTGCCTGCCTCTGGCGATACACTCCGGCAGCCCGTTGGTATGCGCGACGATGCCGGAGAGCGGGTCTGTGCAGCCGGCCTTATTCAGGTTTTTTAAGCGGAACGCCAGCGGGTCCAGCCGCAGCGCCCTGGCGATATCCTCCATATGACAATCCAACGCAAACATCACCTGGGGAATACCGTAACCCCGCATTGCTCCCGCCGCCGGCATGTTGGTGTAAACAGTCGTCGCCTCGAACTTAATCGCCTGCTGACTGTACAAATATCTGAACTTTTCACCGCTGTTGTCTACAATGCCATGCCCGTGCGAAGCGTATCCCCCATTCACAGACACTGCTGTCAAGGCCCTGGCCACGATGGCGCCGTCTTTTTTTACGCCTGTTTTAAATTTGAAATGAATCGCGTGCCTGACGCGGGAAGCAATAAAGGTTTCCTCTCTGGTCAGCGCCAGTTTAACCGGTCTGCCGCCTACAACAGTTGTTAAAAAAGCGACGAGGGGTTCCACGACCACGTCCTGTTTGCCGCCGAAACCACCGCCGACGCAGGGCTTAATCACTCTGACGCGGCCCCAGGGGATGCCCAGAGCCTGCCCTACCACCCGGCGGCAGATATGGGGAATCTGGGTAGAGGTACAGACCACGATCCTGCCGCTGCCGTCCATATAGGCATAGGCGCTGTGGTTTTCCAGGGCGCACGGCTGCACCGTACTTGTGCTGAATTCGTCTTCGAAAATCTCATCCGCCTGCGCCAGGGCTTCGTGCCAATCGCCCAGGTGATACTCACTCTGCGCGATGATGTTTTTTGTTCCCTCATGTATCTCAACTGCGCCATCTCTTAGTGCAGCCTCTGCCGTTAAAATCGGCTCGTATTGCTCATACTCAGCTTCGATCAAGCGCAGGGCTCTCACTGCCGTCAGTTCGTCCACGGCAATGACGGCGGCAATTTCATCACCGTAAAAGCGCACCCTGCGGGTGAGAAGATGGCGGTCTGCCACGTCCTGACGCTTCGGGTCCTGGTGATAGGGGTGGCCCGCGGTCGGAAAGGTATGTTGGGGAACATCCTCATAAGTGACCACCGCCACTACCCCGGGCAGCGCTCTGGCCCTGCTTATGTCAAGTTTTTTGACCCAACCGTTGGCGATTGTGCCGCGGAAAACCTTGACCTGCAGCATGTCCCTGACAAAGATGTCATCCACGTAATTCGCCATGCCGCGCACCTTGGCAACAGCGTCAACCCGCCTGACACTTTTCCCTACGCTCTGCATTTGGCCCACCTTTCTTTTTTAGAAGCCTTTTTGGAACTGTTGATACTTCTACGCAAATGATATGCACCTACACTCATCCGCAAGCATTTGCCGAAATACATTTTAAGTATAACAAGGAAAACCGGCTAGGTCAAGAATATCCGGCAGATCAAAGAGCCGCTGGCGTCACAAGCCGGCGGCTCTTCTTCAAGTTTTGGTTTGGGGAACAACTGCATATTAAACCTTAATAGCTATAGCACCTATACCTTGCCCAGGATAACGTTAACGATCTTAACAACGTCCTGCACGTTTATCATACCGTCGCCGTTGGCGTCGGCGGCATGTTCCATCTCCCCGGTGGGAGTGGTTTTACCCAGGATAATGTTGACGGTCAGCACCACGTCCTGCACATTGATCACTCCGTCGCCGTTGATATCACCTTTCTGCCGTTCAGGCACCAAGAACAGGCCGTCCAGGACTTCTGCCGGTACGCTCCCGGCATTTACGCCGGACAAGGCTGTACTGGTCAATGACAACGGGCAACTGTCGCCAGGTTGGGCTCCGGCTGCAACATTGAAGCTCAGCACCGCCAGTTCCCCTTCTCCGGCGGGGAGGGTCGCGCTGTTTAAGCTGAACAGAACGACTCTCACTTTGCCCGCCTCAACTATGTTGGCCGTCAGCACATGGTCTGTCGTTACCAAACTGCCCTTTGTGGCGGATGTGTAGCCCAGCAGGCTGCTGTCAAAGTTTAAGTCGAACTGTATTGAGGATACGTTTCCATTGCTTTTTAAGGTTACGGGTATTGTTACGCCTGCCCCGGGCGTCCCTGCCACGGTTGGAGCGGACAGGATTGTCGCGGCCGTACCCGACACTGTTACCTGCGCCACTACGGGTGTGGCGTCTAGGTAACCGGTTTTGGAGGCGGTTACTGTTATGCCGGCTGTGCCGGGCGCCATGGCGGTTACTAAGCCGCTCTGGTCTACGGTGGCCACGGCCGGGTTGCTGGAAGTATACCCAATCGACGCGTCCGCCGGGTCCACTGTCGCCGCTAAGACCTGTGTCCCGCCTGTAGGCAGGCTAAGGACCGCCGGGTTGACCTGCAGGTTTACCTGGGTTGTCGGCTGGCTTGCTGTGATGCTGAAGTTTTCATCGCTCAGGTCGTAGATGTTTGTGTCGGCGTTGCAGGTTATTTTGATTTTGTAGTCGCTGCCGTCCTCCTGGTCCGCCGGCACGTTCCAGGTATAGGCGCCTTCGGCAGGATCGACGTCCTGGGTTATGTTGTACTGGTATACATCGTTTTTGTAGAGTGAGATGGTGACGCCGGAGGGGCAGCACTCTCCGGTGCGGCCCTAGGTGATGTTGTAAGGGGCGCCTGCCTCGAGATTCTCACCGCAGTTGGGTGAGTAAACGGTGATGCTGCAGGGCGGTTCGTTATCCAGGAGGCCGGACTGGAGTATGGTGCCGACCGATCCCACCACGACGAAGGTGCCGTTGCCGTATGTGACTCCTACAAGAGTGATCCAATTGGCCGTGCCTGAACTCGTTGTGGTCCAGGTTATGCCGTCAGTCGAAGTGAAGATGGTACCAAAAAGGTATCCCACCGCTACGAATGTGCCGTTGCCGTATGTGACTCCCCATAAATAATTTGTCGTGCCGGAGTTTCTGATAGTCCAGGTAATGCCATCTGGAGAGGTCAAAATGGATCCGTTACCACCCACCGCCACAAATGTGCCGCTACCATATGTGACTCCTTCGAGCCTAATAGTTGTGCCTGAGTTTCTGATGGTCCAGGTGATGCCGTCAGGTGAGGTAAGGATGGTGTGGTTATCTCCCACCGCTACGAATATGCCGCTACCGTATGTGACTCCCCATAAATAATTTGTCGTGCCGGAGTTTCCGATAGTCCAGGTAATTCCATCTGGAGAGGTGAGGATGGCGCCAGTTTCCCCTACCGCCACGAAGGCGCCGCCGCCGTATGTGACACCCGTAAGCCAAGCAGCCGTGCCGGAACTCCTGGCGTTCCAGGTGATGTCGTCTAGTGAATAGAGGCTGGTTGACTGGTTATTGAACACTGATTTAGACGCAGTAATTTCATCCGTGAGATTTATTGAAACTTTACCATCTGTTCCGTCCAGGACAAAACCGGAAAAAGCCCCCTGGCTAAAACGCATACCTCTCATGTAATTCTCGGCTTCATCCATAACATGCAGTTCCTGTATGCCTCCGGTTGTCGCTGCCTCTGCACAGGTAAGCAATTTAACTGTTGCGTCATTGTTATTCGAAATAGTATCCTGCTGTTCGCAAAACACATCGTTCTGCGGTTTCGCGCTTACTGTACCAGCCATTAGAAATATGCAGACAATCAACATACAAAATAGTAGTACAGTATGTAAAACACCCGGCTTTCGGTACCGCATCAAAATAACATCCCTCCTGTTTTTGTTGTGTTTTATATTTACAAACACTGGATTGTCAATTGAGATTTTTAAGTTCCACCACTGGTTCGTCAGTAGACCTACCAAATCCTTCTCCGAGTGGTGTTTTTTTGCCTGTCCAAGATACCCAAAAAAACGGGGTAAACCACAGGTACTACCTGGCTGAACTAAGCCGCTTTATAGAAATGTAATTACCTGGACCGGAGTTCAACATCATTCAGGTGGATTTCACAGTCCTTTACGTAAAAGGTGACTGATGGGGGAGCAACAGGTTGTGCAGGGCTAAAAAGAGATGGGCTGACCCCCGCCGGGAGTTGTTTGGATACCAGGGCGCCTCTCTCGCTGTACTGATTTACGGTGGGAAAGGCGGTCGCGCCATGGTATTGTATGGTCTGGGTCAGATCGCCCAGCCGGTCGTAATCGTAGTCGGTTGCTTCTACCAGGGGGTTGGTGACTTTGTTTAACCTGTTCAGGGCGTCGTAAGCATACTGTGTGGCATTGTTGTTGGCGTCTGTCAGCCTGGTCAGGCTGCCGGCCAGGTCGTACTCGTACTTTTCTTCAACCACGGTGGGCCCGCCCGGCCCGTCGGTAAAGCCCTTTCTTGAGGTTGTCCGGCCCCACTGGTCGATTGTTTCCAGGTAGTAGTTTTCCGCCACGCCGAGTTTTATGTCAAACCAGGAGAACCGTCCCCCTGGTTGCCCCCCTGTTATAGGCATTTTCATAACACCCTGCCCCAAAACAATGAATATGTAAAGAATCCATAGTACCCGGGCATATTCAGTATAAAGTCCGGCGAATCATCCCTGCAAAGACGCTGATATTCTAATTGATCCTCCTCCGGCAATTCCGGATTATCTTCCCCCCAACGCATTTCAAAAAGATCCGCCAGGGCTATCCGCATTTCCTGACTTAAAGGAGGATTAATATCGCTGACAAAAGTCTGTGCCCTTGTTTCAATTAACCCTGCCTTTTGAAACCATTCCGGAGCACGCATACTATGCAACTCCGGTTTCATTTTCGCATCAAAGGGAGCTATCCCTAAAGAGGTTGCATTTAACCGGGCCTCTAAAACCGGGTAGCCGGGGAGCAGCTTTTGCGAAGACCAGTTAAGGACACATATGACACCCCCTGGCTTCACAGTCCTGGCAAGTTCTTTTAATAGTAAAACAGGACTTATTTTCAGATAGCCGACGAGATCCATACTAAAAGCCCAGTCAAATAAATTTTCGTCAAATGGAAGTTCCCTGATATCACCCTTTATGAAAGAAACTCTTCCCGCCAGGCCTGACTTTGATGCCAAGGAGCGTCCTTTTGTTAAAAATTTTTCTTCAATATCAAGGCCGGTAACATGACTACGAATCCCTGCCGCTTCTGCCAGCATCAAAGTATAGAGACCTGTTCCGCATCCTGCATCCAGCCCCTTGCTCTCAGTGGGAAGCTGCAACGTATCTACTATAGTTTTTATAACAGGTTCCCGCAAAATATTAGATAACTCCAGCCTTTCAAGGTATTTTTCTGTATTAAGCATTTATTTATCACCCCAAACACCAAAGAGCCTGTTATTCCCCACAGACGGGTTAAGTGACAAAAAAACCATTAGTTTGGTACATGTGGTTCTTCTTTTCATATAATGCGGTTTTTAATTATGAAACAATATAAAGGCCTTCCGAAACAAATCGTACGGATCTGTGCGGGGGCATTCGGCAACAAGTTCTCCTACCGCGAATTCTCTTATTTCTTCTTCCTCTTTTTAACCCTTTTTTTCTTTTATTAAACTATATGCTGAGAAAAAAACAACAAAACCAATAGTACAAATATATGCCCAATCAGATGTTGTCCACTCAGAACTATATCTAGTGGAAAACACCCACAGTAACCACAAAGAACCTAAAATTACAAAAATTAGGCTAATTTGTCTTGGTAACAAATAAATACCTCCTCAATAATGATTCATAGCCCATCTCAAATACCGGATAATCAACAAACCCGTCGCCTTTTAAATAATCCCATGTAGCTGATATAGCTGGTCTAGATGCACCACTTATTGCTCCGTACGCAGCGTCCATCGTTCCTCCTAAAATAACCCCTTCCCATCCCCTACTTTCTATAGTAACAGCCCCACCTATCGTTGCACCTTTAGTTGCACCCAAGCGTGCCATATTCAAGAAACCGGTTATCGCGCTTGTTTTTCCTCAGAAAACATACCCAGTATCAGTTCACTGTCTAACGATCCCGGTGGATAGGTTTTGCCCTCCATAATACCCATTACAACTGCTCCATTTCCAGTCTGTAAGCTTTTCTGGTTTATCCGATGCGCCCAAGACCGCGCGGAAATCCAGGCCGTATTTCGGCCCCGGCCGCAGGAGCAAGTGTCTGGGATAAAGACATTCAGATATTTTCTGTTTTTATCTCTTCCAATATTATTTTTGCTTGTTTTTCAAAGTATTTTTTAATTTCCGGCCAGACAACGGTCTTATTAAGCATGACAATTTCGTCCCTGGATTTGTCGGCATCTTCAAAATAAGTGAGGCTCATGATGAGATGCTTCATGTTGATCTGCAAGTGAGAGTATTTGTTTTTATAAAGCTTGAAAACTTCCTTCAGGGGTACGGACTCATTAGCTATGAAGTAGAGGTCTATAAAATCCTTTTTGCTTCCCCGGCTGCCGACAGTGTCAAGCTTAATAGGAGCCAGGTCGCGTATATCTGCGATATGGCAGTCTGATAAAAAACGCAAGGGAAAGATAAGGCGAGGAGCGTAAAAAAGAAAACTTACCTTTACGCCTTCGAAGATGCCGTGCAGCGTACCGCTCCTCATATCTGTGAGGATAAAATTTCCAGCACTGTTTAATTCTTCCCGCAATGAAGAAACGTCAAAATCATGAGGAGTAAAGAAATCAAAGTCTTCAGAAACGCGATGGCCTAAATGAAGTGCAACCGCAGTGCCGCCGGCAAGATAAAAATTTTTAAGACTTGCAATAACAGCTATTCGTTCCAGGACCTTGAGGCTGCCCGGTGGGAGGGAGGCTGTAAACATTTTAATTCACCCTCTTTTAGACCGAAGTAGGACTTCCAGAAATAGCCTGTCTTGTGTGAAAGAGAGCGGCTGTTTTTTATTACTTCCTTAAGATGCCCGTCTGAGTAGTTATTTAACAGCCAGAAAAAGCTTTTGTCGTCACTGTGTTCAAGGAGCCTTTCAATAATAAAGTAATAGTCCGCTTCTGTATCCAAAGATGCAAAGTCTACGTCCCAAAAAAAAGGCCTGGTGAATTTAGGTAGGGAAGGCATTAAAATACTCCCTTTTTCATGTATTGCCCCAGTTTCTTAATACTATTTTATCATATTAACCAAAGTCTGGCATCAATCCTCTGGGCAGCCGGTGCGGCGTCAATAAGAGGATTTTTATTTTCATATTTTTCGAAAAACATAATTCAAGAGGGATTTTGAAAAAGTTGTTGAAATCGGTCCTCATCGTCGTGGAAGATGCCCAGTCATAACAGTTCTCTTTTACCCCTTTAATACTGAATAAAATCTCTTAAGATTTTTTTTTGTATACTTCATAATTAAATTTAATAATTATAGTTATAAACAATTCTTTTCCTGAACCAATATCAAAG
>CAZJGV010000022.1:13485-23209 GCA_964545615.1 uncultured Pelotomaculum sp. | reverse complement strand
TGGCCCCATTCCTTAACCCGGTATCTCCCCTTTCCTTAGCCGGTGTGTCCCCGTTCCTTAGCCGGTGTGTCCCCATTCCTTTAGCCGGTGTGTCCCCATTCCTTAGCCGGTGTGTACCCATTCCTTAGTCAGAAAAAAACGGCCTTGACGCCGTTTTTTTCTCAACATTTTGACCGTTAAATATAGCGGTCGATATTGTTGCCCAGATGGGGAGGGCTAGATACTGGTGTCATTGTGTTCAATACTCCCTGCACGGCTGTTTTTTCCCTGTCCATGGCTTTGCGCAGAACCAGAGTCTGCACATCGCCCTGGTTCTGAACCATTTTCAGCACGGAGTAAGTTCCCGCAATGCTTAAAGAGTCAGCATCCGTCTTCCATCCCCCCTTCTAATTCTGATATATAATAAATCGAATTATTTTCTGAATTCTTTAATTTTAATGCAGCTTAATATTCTCCGATCTGGCAGCGATTTTAGCTGAAGCCGCCGGGCCGCTGGCGCTATCGCTTTTGCGATCATCATCCTTACCGCTTAGATAGAGGTCAGCGATGACAGAGGTTACAGCGGTTATCCTGTCAATATGTTTGATTATCGAAGAAATATACTTTCTCGCCCACTTGGGATGGTCGCATTGTAAAGCTAGTTGTGCGTAGCCCCGGATGACAGTATTTTTTTCGCTCAGTTCAGAAAGCATCCATCTGAGTTCATCCTTGTTCACAACTGTTAACCTCCCTGGACTTTTTATTAGGCATAAACTGCCTTGTATAAACAATAATTGATAACAATTAATTTTTTATGTTTAATTTCTTTCTTTTTTCTTAATTTTTACATAAATAGGGTGAACTGTATGACGAAAAATATCTTCATAAATCCTTGTGGACCAAAGAACATCAGCATGAAAAAAAGATGAAGATTAAAAGCTCGCCTCCGTAGTGAGAGATATTATTCTATAGGTCTCATGCCCTCTTCTATTCTGCCATACTTTTTAAGACTTCTAATTCCTTTATTTTTATAGACTCCCTGTGAAATTCTATCACCCCTTCATCCCTCAGCCGGCACATCTCACGTGAAAGCGAAGGGCGTGAAACATTCAGGAAATCCGCCAGCTCGTTGCGTTTCATAGGTAGAATAAAAGTGGGTCTGCCCATCCTATTATGTTGTTCCAGCAGGTACACGCTGATCTTTCCTCTCAGGCTCTTAATCGTCAGGTATTCCACCTTCCGGTGCAGCATAAGTGCTTTGTGGGAAACAATCTCCAGCAGGTTGGTAATCAGCAGCCTGTGACTGGCGCATAACCTTTCACAGTTTCCTACGATCTTTCCCGCCGCTAAAAACATGACTGTACAGGCAGTCCTGGCCATCACCGCAACAGGCCACACCCCTTCTCCTGAAAACGCGGCCATCTCGCCGAACATCTCTCCGGGAGTATTCACCGCTATAATTACCCGGTCGCCGGCCGCGTTTTCCCTGACGACCACCACTTCACCGGTTAGCACCACACCCAGGCCGTTAAATTTTTCGCCGGCCACAGCCACCCATTCGTTCTTTTCGTAACTGCTTACCTTCGGTTTCAGGCAGTTAAAAACAACGTTCAATTCCTCCGGGTCTATACCCCTGAATAAGGCGCACTCAGAGAATACTTTGGTCCATTTTTTAAACATTTTCTCTCACCTTTGATTTTTGGTAACCGTGGCTACCGAATTTATACTCTCAATATAATAAGATAACTTTACAAAAGCCGCAAGTAAAACATTAAAGGGGGCCTCTGAAAGTGATTAGAAAAATTGTTAAGATTGACCGGGAGAAGTGCGACGGCTGTGGACTATGCGTAGACGCGTGTCACGAAGGAGCCCTACAGCTTGTGAACGGAAAAGCGGAACTTGTGTCTGAAAGCTATTGCGACGGCCTTGGCGACTGCCTGCCTGAATGCCCTGCCGGAGCCATAACCATTGAGGAGCGCGAAGCCGACGCTTTTGATGAGGAATCAGTTAAGAAGCACATGGCGGAGCGGCAGAAACCTGCAGTTGAAAAACTTGCCTGCGGCTGCCCCGGTACCCAGTCCAGAACCATTGACAGAAAAGAAGCATCTGAAGCGCCATCGGGTTCCGCTCAGCCCACTGGCTCACAACTGCGCCAGTGGCCTTGCCAGATTAAGCTGGCGCCGGTAAACGCTCCTTACTTCCACCAGGCTCACCTGTTGGTGGCCGCCGACTGCACCGCTTACGCCTATGCCAACATCCATAATGAATTTATGCGTAATAAAATCACTATAATCGGCTGTCCCAAACTGGATGATGTGGACTACACCGAAAAATTAACAGGCATATTGCAAGCGCACGAGATAAAAAGTGTCACCGTACTCCGCATGGAAGTACCCTGCTGCGGCGGTATTGTAAACGCGGTAAAACAGGCGCTGATAAACAGCGGTAAAATGATCCCGTGGCACATTGTCACACTCACCACCGACGGAAAAATAGCAGAGGTGTAGGTCTAATGGGGACATTCCTCCGACCCCTGAGTGTCTAATGGGGACATTCCTCCGACCCCTGAGTAAATCTTCAAATAGAGGTGTGTCCCCTATCCGCTGAAGAGGTGTGTCCCCTATCCGCTGAAGAGGTGTGTCCCCTATCCGCTGAAGAGGTGTGTCCCCTGTCTTTAGCAGGATAAATCACACACGTCAGCCGTCGGTATATTCTACATTCCTGCCGGGTTCTTTATAAAACCTGAATAAAAGCTTTTACACTTCTGAGTTAAAAATAAATACCAGTAAATACAAAGGAGGGAATTAAATCATGTTTTGTTTTCAGTGTGAACAAACAGCAGGCGGTAAAGGCTGCACCAAAGTTGGGGTGTGCGGCAAACAGCCGGAAGTCGCCGACAAGCAGGACCAACTGACCTGTGCCCTGGTGGGATTAGCCCGTGCCGCTCAGGGGAAAACACCGGACGAAGCGACCAGCGGACTAATGATGCAGGCTCTTTTTGCTACAATTACCAACGTTAACTTCGACGGCGCCCGCATTGACGAATTCAAAAGCCTCGCACAAACCGCCAAAGCAAAGCTGGGTGAAGCGGCTGATTTAGACTTCGCGACCCTCTGGCAGGGAGACTCTGACGTGGTGTCCCTCCGTTCCACCCTGTTGCTCGGACTGCGCGGCATGGCGGCTTACGCCTGGCACGCCTGGGTGCTGGGCAAAAAGGACGATGATGTGACAGCATGGTTTTACAGGGGTATGCGCGCCATCGGTGAAGAGCATTCCATTGAAGAGTGGCTGGGCCTGTTGATGGAGTTCGGGCAGGTCAACCTCAAGTGCATGGCCTTGCTGGATGAGGCCAATACTTCCGCTTACGGCCACCCTGTGCCGGTAAAAGTCCCCCTGACTATCGAAAAGGGGCCGTTCATCGTAATCACCGGCCACGACCTGCATGATTTGAAACAGCTGCTGGAACAAACTGATGGCAAGGGTATAAACATCTACACCCACAGTGAAATGCTGCCCGCCCACGGTTATCCGGAGCTGAAGAAACACCCGCACCTGAAAGGAAATTTCGGCACAGCCTGGCAGAATCAGCAGAAGGAATTTGACGGTATACCGGCCCCTATCCTCTATACAACTAACTGTATTGTTCCGCCCAGGCCTTCTTATTCCGACAGAATATTCACCACCGACGCCGTCGGCTACCCGGGCCTTAAACACATACCAGGTGAAAACGGCACAAAGGATTTCACCCCTGTTATCAATAAGGCTCTTGAACTCGGCGGCTGGCAGGAAGACAAGACACTTACCGGGATAAACGGCGGCACTGAAGTTATGACCGGGTTCGCCCGCAACACCGTGCTTGGTGTTGCCGACAAGGTAATTGAAGCGGTCAAAGCCGGCGCGATCAAGCACTTTTTCCTGGTTGGCGGCTGCGACGGCGCCAGGGCGGGCCGCAACTACTACACCAATTTTGTTAAGAAGACCCCCCAAGACACCGTCATTTTGACCCTTGCCTGCGGCAAGTACCGCTTTAACGACCTCAACATCGGCGAGATCGGCGGCCTGCCCCGGATCATGGACATGGGCCAGTGCAACGACGCTTATTCCGCCATCCAGGTGGCGGTAGCCCTGGCCGGCGCCTTTGACTGCGGGGTAAACGACCTGCCCCTGACGCTCGTCCTCTCGTGGTACGAACAGAAAGCTGTATGTATCCTGCTGACGCTCCTGTCGCTGGGCATTAAGAATATCTACCTCGGCCCCACCCTGCCGGCGTTTATCTCACCAAACGTGCTCAACGTGCTGGTCGAGAAATTTGACATCAAGCCGATCAGCACACCCGATGCCGACCTGCAGGCCATCCTTGGCTAAAAGCTAAGCAAACACGGAGCCGGAGAAAATTTCTCCGGCTCCTTAGGCAAATGACAAATTGTGACAGGCAAATTGGGGACGGTTCTTGACTTGCCTGGATAATATTGCAAAACAGTAAATAGATAAAGCTGATCAATGGTGTTGAAATAAGCTGCTCCATTGCGGAGCGTCGGTTCAAGGAAAGGGGACACACCTCAACAGCGGAATGGTAACACACCTCTGTTTGGGGCCTGGCTTTGTAGCTGAGGAATGTCCCCGATGCCTGTCTCCGTGGCTGAGGAATGTCCCCAATTTTTTAGACAGCGTTGAATCTGTACCCGGTCCCCCACAGGGTTTCGATAAACTGCGGGTTGGCCGGATCTTTTTCTATCTTTTTTCTTATTTTTTGGATGTGCACAGCCACGGTGGCCGTATCCCCGAAATAATCTTCTCCCCATATGGCTGCCAGCAGGTGTTCCTGGGAAAACACCCTGTTGGGATGGGATGCCAGAAAAAGCAGCAGTTCGTACTCCCTGGCGGTCATTTGGATTTTCCTGCTGTTGACAGACACTTTGTGAGACGAAGTATTGATTTCCAGCCCCCCGCGGGTGATCGCCTCAACCGGCGCCGCCCTGCCCTTGAGCCGTTCATATCTTTTGAGATGGGACTTGACCCTGGCCACCAGTTCCCCCGGACTGAAGGGCTTGGTCAGATAGTCATCGGCGCCGTACTCCAGCCCCCTGATTTTGCTGATGTCTTCGCTCTTCGCTGAAACAACCACCAGCGTAACATCCAGTTTTTTTCTTATCTCTTTAATAATGTCATACCCGTCCCTGCCGGGCAGCATTAAATCAACAATGACCAGGTCATACTTGCCCGTAAGCGCCCTGCTCAGCCCCTGCGCTCCGTCCCGCGCGATATCGGCCTTAAACCCGTTTAACTGCAGGTAGTCCCTTTCCAGTTCGGCTATATTTAAATCGTCCTCGATAATCAGGATCCGTTTCACCGTTAATCTCCTTCCCGGCTACCCGTGGTCGGAAGCCAGATCTTGAAAATCGAGCCCCCGCCATCTCCGCTTTCAGCCGTTATTCTTCCCTCGTGGGCTTCCACCAGTTCGCTGGCGATAGCCAGGCCGAGTCCGGTGCTGGACAGGTCCTTGGTGCGTTCATTATCGACACGGTAGAAACGCTCGAAGATATGGGGAAGTTTATCCGCTGGGATGCCCGGCCCGTTGTCGCAGATCTCAATACAGGCGTAATCACCCTGCAGCGCCAGCTCGGCTTTAATCACCAGATCCTGTTCCGGCCCGTACTTTAAAGCGTTGCCGATGATATTACCGATCGCCTGGTGCATTCTTTTCCGGTCCAGTCGCACCGTCAATTCCTGCTCAAATTTATCTGTATATACAAGCCGCACCTGCTTTTCCGCCAGCTCAAATCTGAATTCTTGCGTCAGATCAGCCATGAACGCCCTGACCGGCACATTTTCAAAATGAAAATCCAGCTTCTGCAGATCCAGCCTGGAAAAAAGAAAAAGATCATCTATCAGTTTGTTTATATAAACGATATTACGGTGGATAATTTGCAGATATCTGATTTTGTTTTCCGGCGGCATGTCGCCGTCCAGCATCGCCTCGACATAACCATGCAGGGAGGTGATGGGGGTCTTTAAGTCGTGGGATATGTTGGCAATCAACGCCTTTCTGTTTTCTTCGTATTCGGTCTTGATTCTTTCGCTTTCTCCCAGTTTACGGGCCATTTCATTGAAAGAAGCGACCAGAAGTCCGATTTCGTTGTTCAGATCACATTGCACTCTTACGTCATAGTTGCCCCGCGCAATCTCCTCCACCCCGTTTTTTAACTCTTCAATCGGTCTGAAAACTCTTTTTTCCAACCGGATTAAAAACAACACCTGGATAATCTCTTTCGCGACCAGCAGGGCTGCGATAATGAACACAAACGCTTGCATCCCTGTCAGTTTAAACAACAAATAAATGATCAGCACGTTGAACAACAAAGCAAAGGGGCGAAAATATCTCATAGATCTGTGCATGCGGTGAAATTCCCGGTTGTACATCCGGTGCTGCTCGAACCTGTCACAGAAAAGTGTATGTTCCTTATGACTTTTGTGGCGCTGTTTTAGTTCTTGAAAAAAATTCGTTTTTTTGTCCTGCTTATCCATATCAATCACCTGTTGCCCGTTTTCGCAGTCTGATATCATTATATACGCTGAAAAAAAGCGTGCAACTCTAGTAAAGAAAAGAAAAACCGGCATTACACCGGTCTGCCTTCAAACTGGGCTATTAGGCCTTTGGCACAGCCGCAACAGCTCCTGCCGGGCACGCTTTGGTACAGGCGAGGCAGCCGGTGCAGGACGCCGGTCTGACTATACGCGCGTGCTTATGAAAGATAAAGTTAGTTTTACCTTATAACACCCTTTGGACAGGCGCCCACACACTTCCAGCAGGCCCGGCACAGCCTGGTGTTTATCACTATATAAGCGGTGGAGCGCCGCCGGCCGGGTCCGTGAAAATGACTGTGATGAGATTTAACCTGCCGCCGCAAGCTCTCTCACCAGTCCAGTCGCAGTTCCGCCCGCAGATCCAGTTGATGAGGCTGATTTGAATCGTCCTTTTGACTCCCGGCGACGGCTAACACGATTTTTTCCACTTCTTTGTTCTTGTTGATGAAAATGTTTACGCCGCCATTTAAAACCTCCATGCCGGAAAACTCTTTGAACATACATTCCCGGTCGTGCTCGTGACCCATTTTATGCTGGAGTAATTTTTCATGGATATTTTTTTTCAGTTCCCCGGGGATTTCGTTAAAATCCAGGGTAAGCACTGTGCTCTTATCCTCCCGCTCCTCTACTTTCAGGTTGTTTAACACACTCAGCATCAACGCCAGCCTGCTGAGCTTGCCCTTGAACCCACCGCACCTGCCGGCGTGGCAGCTAGCCATTTGGCCGTGGTTGGGATGGTGGCCGCGGCCATGGTGAAGCATCATGTGCCGCAAAAAGTCATGTCGCTTGCCATCTTGTGCGTCAGGGCAGGCAAATTCGGTACTGCTTTCATGCTTTACTTTCTTCCCCTCACAATCAATTTCCAGGGAAATCTTTGCCTTTGTCCTTCCTTCCCCCAGGTTCTTTTCAAAATCATTGTTCAGGCCGAATATTTTGACCCCGTCCCTGCTTCCTTCCACCTTGAGATTTCCACTGCAGGATTCCTTGTCTTTGATCACCATGACTGCATCATACAAAAGCTTGATTTTGCTCATTTACAACGACCTCCTTGTTTATTTATGAGGTCATTTTAAAATAAGTTTTTAAACTGCTCTTAAAGATTTTATAAAAAGTTTATAAAAACTAACATGGAGAGCTTATTTTTTTCTGGTGTGGAGAAATGAACTATTATCACAAGGCCTGAAGTCGAGTGGGAGCGACTGTCACCTTTCCTTAAGTGGTAAAGGCCTTGATGGTGATCTGTCTCTGTCTCTGTCCCTGCTCGAAACAGTGACCGGCGCCACAGTGGTTCCCCTGACAATAACCGCTTCGCTGCTGTCCAGATCAATCAGGGAGAATGTAATAGTGTAGTTTCCCGGTGTACTGAACATGGCGGTGAACTCCGTGGTTGACTGGTGGTCTCTGGCTATGGCGAAACCTTCCTCAGACCCCCAGTAACCAGTCGAAACAACGTCATACAACACTCCTGCCGAATCTTCTGTCAGGAGTTGGGCGACGCCGGGGCCAACTACCGAGACCTGGCAGCGCACGTGTTCGTACCCTATGTCACCAACTGCATCGGCTTTCAGGTTGACTGGCAATACTGTGTCGTCATCATTTCTCGCAGCAAAAGTCTTGCCAACCATGTCAAAACTGATTTTGTAGGTAGAATGGCTTTTCTGTCCTTCAGTAACTGTCATTGTGCAGGTGTCGGCAAAACCTCCATCCAGGGTGGTGGCTGTAATTACAGCTGTTCCTGCCGCAACGGCTGTGACCTTCCCGAAAGCGTCCACCTGAGCTACGGCTTCGTTGTTGGACTGCCAGGCAATTACCCGGACGGAAGCATCGGGCGGGTCGAAGAAGCCCTGCAACTGCTGTTGACCTCCCACGGGCATTGTGAGTACGTCTCTGTCCAGGGTGAAACCCTGGACAGGGCCTCCCCCGGCAGCCTGTTTGCGCACCAGTACTCTGGCCGTGTTGGCCCCGCCCAGGACGTTTTCTTGTCCGGAAACTGCCTCCAGGCTGAGAAAAGTGTACCCGTTTCCAAAATCACCGTCCGCACAACTCCAGGTAAAGGCGATGTCCTTTTGTTGCCCCGGCAGCAGTTCACCCAGGGTCCTGGTCTCCACCAGTTCGCCCCGGATGCGGCCAAACTGCCCCGGTTGGGTTCTATACAGGGAAACCATTGTGTTTTCAGCTGTGATCAGGCCCTGGTTGGCCACCGCCGCAGTGATTAAATAGTGGTCAAAACCCACAGGCTGTGCCTGTACATATATGATTTCCAGGTCTGTCTTCAGGGTGCTGATAAATCTGGTGTTATTAGCCCGGTTGCGGTCTGCCGCCTTGTTTTTGGGGTCTGCCACAACGTACAGATCGCAGGCTTCCAACTTTTTGGGGACTGTCCACTCAATCGACATTCCCTTTCTCTCCCCGGCCGCAAATGTACCTTCCAGTGCCCTGGTACCAATTAGCTTGCCGCCATGCAAGGGATCACCCTCATAAAAAGCGACTTCAATGTTTTGCTGGGCCAGTTCTCCCAGATTGGCCACAGTCGAACTTACCGTAACCTGGCTGCCGGGAACAGGGTTTTCTTCCGATAAAGCAATCTCTTCCACCGCCAAATCGTGTCCCAGAGTGAGCTTTGTGAACACCAGGTCAGTCTGCCCGGTAAACAGGTTTTCACCCACTATCTCCGCGGCAGCGTGATTGTACACAGCCAGGATGTTGCCTTCCTCGTCCAGCGCCGCGTCGATGGAACGGTTGATTCCGCCCTTTTGAGTAAGCTGGATAGGCTGGCTCCAGCTATAATAAGCCGGGTCGTAAACAGCAGCAAAAATTTCCTGGCCGTCGCCTGCGGTATCCCCCCATACTAAAGCCAAATGGTTGTTTTCGCCCGTGGCAAGAGTGAAGTCGGCCAGACCTTCGCCATAACACTCGGCGGCGACTGTCGGTTGGGAGTCAAGCCCTCTCAGGCAGAGCACCTTACCCTCCTGGTACCAGAAAAGCAGGGGTTCCCCGTTCAGGTAGACAGCCTGAGGGTTAATGTCCTGCACATTGTTATCGGTAACTCTGACAGGCTGGCTCCAGACGCCGTGTGCATAGGTTGTGCAGGCAAGCTCCTGGTCCCCCAAAGTTCCCAGGTTTCCATCCTGATCGACCGTATAAGCTAATAGAGCTTCAT
>CAZJGV010000022.1:0-13475 GCA_964545615.1 uncultured Pelotomaculum sp. | reverse complement strand
GGCTGGAGAAATCACCCCGTATATCGCAAACGCCTTTTCCACGCCGGTATCGATATCGCTGCCCCCAAGGGCTCACCGATCGCTGCCGCCTCAAGCGGTAAAGTAATCTATGCCGGTCGCCGCCCCGGCTACGGCAACCTGTGGTTCACTCCAGGTCCTGCCGTTGGATTGGGAGAACACTATGTCCGACTGCTGAGGGTAGAGGACGGCAAAAGGACTTTCATTTACTTCCGGGAGTACGCTCCTGGTCCAAACTACCAGAGCTAAACTGTCCATGGCGCCTACCTGGGGTGATGTAACCTGAAAGCCGTCAGCGGAGAAGCTCTTTACATCGGTCCAGGTTCTTTTAAACTGGTCGTAGAAAGCTGCGGCAATCTGGCTTTCAGCAAGCAGATCATTAAGACCTGCGCTGCTGCCCAGCTCTTTGGTCATGTTTGTCCAGACTGCCGCGGCTGTTTTATTCTTCAGGTCTCCTTTCCACCCGGCGGCCGGTACGGCCTGCGGGTAGAAATCAGCAGTCCCGTCATTGTATACTGCCTGGGCCACTGACCAACTGTAGCCGTTGAAGATGGAGTACTGTATTTCTGTCCTGTTTTCGTCGCTGCGCTGAGGGTTGTCTGCCACCCAGACCAGCATCGGCCCTTCCTCAGTCAGGATCAGAACAGGCTCGGAATAGGGAAATACATTCTCCTGGATTACAGTCTCCTCAAGTTTGCGGCCGCCTGTCTCACTGTCAGCTGCGGCCATGACCCGGGATTGCTCCGGCGGCAGCCAGGTGGATGGGCGCTGCAGGTAGTCCCTGGACAGGGGCTTCAAATCACCCGTGTCCGGCAGGATCATGGCCAACTGGGCGCCCGTATCGGAGGACCATCTTTTAGTATAAGATTCTTCATAACTGAAAATGAAGAATACGAATTTAACGCCGCAGGTCGCGCCGACATTCCAATTGTCAAACTCACCCCGGGACAGGATTACAGTAAACTGTCCATGCACTTTGCCGAAAACTTCAGCTGAAATCAGATCGGCCAGTCCGATGCCGGCAGCCACACGCAGCCACATCTCAGGGGTCATAGTCACCTGCCATTTTTCCAATTCTTGCGGAGTCACACCCGCATAAACGGTCAGGGAACCGCCAACTTTGGCCTGGATGTAAACAGGGATAAGGATTGGGGTCATGGCGTACGCGGTGGCTGTGTACTCACCGCTGCCGTTGATTACCAGCCAGCCTTCCGTAAAATCCCATTCCTTGTTTTCCTGGTCATAGACGAAAACATATTTCCCGCCTACAATAACTTCGTAATCAAAACCGGTTTTGACCATGGAGTTGCTTTTCTGAATTTCCTTGTATAATTCTTTAATCTCTTTAAACTTTTCAGGGCCTACAAGACTGCTGATCAGATCTTCAGGGTCAGCTTCTTTCTTGGCGCAGACTACGCCTAAATACAGGCTGGCGGTCCCGTCCTCATCTATCTCAACCTCTGTTTTAACTCTCCCCAGGTCGGCGCTTATTAGACTGCCGCCGACAAACGGCATGTCCTGCGCGATGGTCATGCGCTCTATACCTGGCACCTCTATGACCTGGAGTCCGGGATCAAATGGCGGCGGAGGAGTGACTTCAATCATGGCGTCGACCGGTGCCGATTCCACACCTGTTTCGGTAACCAGCTGCACGTACAGTCGCCCGCCCGGGATGATTTCAGAGCCTACGTCAATAACGCGGGAAGCCGTATAGCCGCCCGCCCCTTCCAAAGTCCCCGCCACTGTTCTGTCGGGCAGTATGAAGTTAACAGCGCCCGGCGCATGTCCGCGCCAGTCTATAGTCACGTTAAACTTCAGCGGCAGCCCTTCCCCGTAGGGGAAGAACCTGTCCACTCCTCTTACAGAATCAGACCGCTCCGAATAGACCAGTCCGATGACAGGCAGTGTGCCTGGAATGTAACGGACCAGGGGGATATTGCACACCGACGCGGAGGAGACCAGATCCAGCTCATGGCTGGCTACCTGGTAACCGTCCAGAACTGCCGCAAGCACACAGTCTCCCGAGGGCAGACCGGTAATAGTGTATTTTCCCTCGCTGTCTGTCAGGGCTGTCTGACCGCCGGCTGAAACCTGGACTCCCGCAATACGGCGCCCTGAATATGAGTCGAAGACCTGCCCGGTCAACGTGACGCTGCTGCTGAAAACCTGCAGCAGGCGGGCAGCTGCCAGAGTATCGTGGCTGAAGGTCACGTTATAAAGGCCATACTGGGGCTGAGAGGCGGGGACGCTGGTTTCGTAGGCCGCCTCCCCGGCGGCGCCTGTGGTTATATCCACGCTGCCTCCCAGCAGTTCGTCATTTACATTGATGACTTTGTTGGCCATAGGAACCCCGTTATTGGTAAAAACCACCGTCCAGGACGTTTTTCCGCCTGGCGCCACTCGGCTTACCCCCCGTGGTTCCACCCGGAAGTCCGACTGCTCCGGGGGCAGGGGCTCCATAATGGTAATCTCACGGGTTTTATTCACTAACTCCTGGGAGCCCTTACGGGCGACAAGGATAATTTCATACTTGCCTGCCGTGGTATAAGCGTGAGAAACCTTCTCTCCCGAAGCACTTGACCCGTCGCCAAACTGCCAGTCAAAGGTGATGCCGGCATTATCCTTAAAGATCAAGGAGGCGTCAAAGGTCACCGGTTCACCTACAAACTGGCTGCAGGGGGTCATCGAAAAGTTGCCGGGCTTAAGGCTGAAGTTTGCCGTGAAGACGCGGTCGGTCTCAGTGGTGAGAGGAAAGTTGTATGCAGCGCTGCTGCTAACTTCCTGGCCGTTTTCCGTCCAGTTGACGAACTCGTAATCACTGTACGGCACTGCCTCCAGGGCAACCGCCGACCCGTAAGAGTACACCCCGCTGCCGCTCACCTTGCCTCCGGAAGTTGGGTAGGCCTCTACGGAGATATTACTCTGGATCAGCTCGAAGTTCGCGACCAGGTGAATGTCCTCTATGGCGTTAAAGAAATAATCAGCATTGGTGCTGACTAAGGTTCCGAGGGGGAGGGGGGTATCTTTTGTCCAGCTGACGAAGCGGTATCCAGGGTTGCGCGTGGCACGGGCCGTAATGGGAGCGTTTTCCATGGTTTTACCTTCGATTACAGCCGTGCCGCCCTCCGGTGGTGAGGCTTCTGCGGTGATTTTATATCCTTTTACAAAGTTGGCCGTTACCGTTAAATGCTTCTCAGCGGTAAAAATCCAGGGATTGTCATCAACTGGCTCTTCGCCGGCAATAGACCAGTGAGAAAAAACGTTGCCGCTGCTTGGTGTGGCCTTAAGAGTGACCTCAGAACCATAAAGGTATGAACCGCCACCTGTTGCAGTGCCCCCCGGCGTCGAGGAAACCGTGATTATATATGTATTGCGCGTAAAGACCGGCCGCAGTTGGATCCCCAGGTTCTGGGCTTCATACAGGTTGAAAACATTGCCCATCTTGGTCACAAGGTCATTGATGGTGATCTCTCCATCATCATCAGTCAATTGGCCAGAATCGCCGTTAGGCAGGTAATAGTCCCAACCGAGAAAGCTATGCCCGGCGGGGGCGATGGCTTTCAACTTTTCCGACCCGTCATAAGTAAACCTGCCGGTAAAGGAGCTTTCGTATCTTTTACCGGCGACCTCCAGGGCAGAACCGCTGGGAATGCTGACATGAAAATCATACTGCTTTTTTTGTATTTTGGCATTCAATAATTCCAGAAATCCACTGGGTTTTTCCGCATAAAACCCGACATAGAGCGGTGACTTGCTGTTTTTCGAAGATATGCTGTATGTATTAAAGTTAAAGGTATGTTCATTCACCTGTCCCACTCTGCTTGTTGAAGGTGGTAATGTATCAAAGTTTGCTGAAACTGTTCCAGGTTGACTTGAGATAATGGCGTATACCGGGCCGTCGTGTCTGGTTCGCCACTCGAACTGAAGCCCGGACATCCTGTATGCTTTTTTCGTCTGGAAACCCTGTGTCCCCTCTTGTATTCCATTAATATAAGAGCTTACGCTAAGAGTTTTCACGCTGCCATATAATGTATCTTCTTTGGCTCCAAAAGTATCCGGAGGGCTTATGCCATCCCAATTCCCTATGCCGGTATCACCGCTCTGGCCGTTGTATAGATCTACCCAGGCGGCGCCGGCGGCGTAGTCATAGGAAGAACGGATAGTCACCACCGCCTGGTACTGGTCGCCCAGGACCACCCCCGGCGGCGGGTTGCTTAGTGTCAGCTGGAAGATCTTGTCGCCGGTCCCCGAGTTTTTTATCAGCTTAATCTTAATGAAGTTATACTGCCTGGCGAGGTCTGCCCTGGTGATCGAAAGTGTGCCGCTGGCTGGTTGGTAGTCAACCCCCGCGACAGCCGTCCCGTCACTGGTGGCATAATTTACAGGCACGTCAGCGCCGCTTACCATCTCGCCGGTTAAGACTACGGGAATGTATACATAATCGTCAGAGCGCAGCGCGTAATATGCGGCGTGTTCAAATTCCACAGCGCAGGGCTGGGCTGAGACTGACTGCTCTCCCACTTTCAGGGTGCTGCCGGTACTATCAATACCCGTTTCAGGTATATTGAGCGCCATTATATCGGACGGCAGCATTTTGGACGCCAACATCTTAGACGTTAATTCTTCGGACGTCAGCATACCCGGCGCTGATATTTTTGACGTTGACACGCCAGGCGTGAAAATATCGGGCGTTAACGCTGTAAGTCCCTCACCGGTTAACAAATCATTCCGGAAAAGCGGCACCGCCTCCCTTGCAGCGGCATAAGCCCCGGCCGGCATTAATGGCTGACAAGTTGGCGCCAGTATTGTGAACAGAATAACGATGACCAGCATCAGACTGGTCATCTTATAAGCCCGTTTACACATCGTATCCCTTCTTTTAAAAAGATGTGAGACCGTTAAATAAAATGGTAAATGATTCTACAGTTAGTTGGTAAATACCTTTAAGGGAAAAGAAATTATGATCGAATTCAGTTAAAAAAAAGAGATGACACCGTACGAAAAACGGCGTCATCTCATATAAACTATTAGAATTCTACGATAGGGCTTTTTAATTGTGTCCAATTAACAGGGTTCAGTTTAACTGATACGAGGTTTTTTAATTAAATAAACTATCAGCATCCATTAGTCGGCTGGTTTTATTAAACACCGGCTTCGCTATTCAAAATATATCCCACACCCCGAACTGACCTAAATTTATGTGATTGGACAAACCAGGCGCTAATAATGATCAGTGCTGCATACTACCTATATCTGTACGTCTATCTTGTTTTTAAGAGCGTTGCTGTCATCTTGATTATTTATACTATTGTCATTGCTGTTTACTGATAGTGATTGCTGGTCAGCATTTTGATTTTTCTCAGCTTTTTCAGACTTTTTTTGTTGGATTTGCGCGTTTATCTGCTGTATTTGTAGCTGTAATTGCTCAGCTTTCAGCTGTTTTGTTTTTTCATCCTCCTTGCTTTGATAAACTTCTTGTAATTCCTTTTGAAGTTTGGCCTTTTGTTTTTCCAACTGAGCTATTCCATCAGAATTACCGGTAGAATAAGCGCTGCTGCTTGATGTTGAAGAAATTGACGAAATATTCATATAAGAAGTCCCCTTTCTAGTTACGATACTTTTGTTTATATATTATTATCGGAGGACATCTGCCTCCAGGTTAGCTAATACCCTGGGCAAACCTGTGGTAATACTGTGGCAAAATTGTGGTAGAGATATCATCTGAATAATTCACTTACCTTTTCATGGTAAAATAAAAAAAGAGGTGAAAAATCTCAATGGAAAAAAAGCTGGTTTATATCGCTGATGATGAAATTAATATATGTAATATCATAAAATCTTTTCTGATCAAAGAAGGTTATAAAGCGGAAACATTCTACGACGGCCGTTCCGTCCTGGAAGCCTTCCAGTTCAAACCAGCAGATATGCTGATTATTGACATTATGATGCCGGAAATAGACGGCTACTAATCTTTGTTCATTTATTAGACAGAAAAGCGGCGTGCCCATTATTATTGTATCTGCTAAAGACACCGAACCTGATAAAATAGCCGGACTTACCCTGGGCAGTGATGATTACCTCACCAAGCCATTCAGCCCAATGGAACTTATCGCCAGAGTAAAAAGCATTTTCAGAAGAATTGAACTGGATCAAAATAAGATGAGAAAAATCACCTGATCCAGATTTCAGATCTTACAATAGACCTGGCCAGGAAACAAGCTGAGATTGGTGGTAAAAACATAGGGTTTACCGGGATGGAGTTTTCCTTGCTCTATTATCTCGCCGATAACAGGAACAGGGCGGTTAGCCGCAGTGAACTGCTGGATAAGGTTTGGGGGTTTGAGAGCGAAGTGGAGACACGGGCAACTGACGATATGATCAAAAGAATCCGAAAAAAGCTTGCTGACGCCGGTTCAGTTCTGAAAATTGATACCGTTTGGAATAGCAAATGGGGACGGTTCTTGACTTGCCTGGATAAATTTGTCAGCCCGGGCGGGGACCGCCTTTGCATTTGTTATTGGGCATTCATTCCTTATTAGTGTTGCAAGCGTTTACCGGGACATAGGGGGTATTCTCCCGTAACGTCAGGCAGGCAATAGGGTTGGCAACTGAATTAACTGCTGTACTTTCTTCTTCTGAATTTCCAGACAAATACAGATCCAATCAAAACAACTACCGCGCTGACGGAAACATAGCCTGCTTGCGCAAGGGTAAATTTACTGCCTGCGCTTTCACCGCCGAATTGGGAATTTCTTATATTGCCGGGCGCATTACCAGCTCCTTCATTGCCTCTGTTGGTTCGCTGCATACCGGCAGGCATATCTTTCATTCTTTCAATCATGTTATCATCCAGCCCCAATTCTTTGAGCCGCGCGATATGTTCATCTGAAAGCTCACCACCCTCAGCCTCCTGCATAATTTTCATTATCTCAGCCATATTTTCTTGATTCACAGTGTTTCTATTGCCTGGGGGGGCGCCGCCACCGTTGTCAGGTGAATTTCCGATACCGTTGTTTCTTCCTTCAGGATTTGGAGGTTCTCCATTATTGTTTTGACCACCGCGAATACCTTCACCGCCTGGTACCCCACCCTGGCTATTACCTCTCCCACCACCGCCCATACCTCCCATAGCGCTTAAATCAATACTGACAGCTGTGGTTATTTCATTAGATGTATTGTTGTCTTGCTGCGATGAAGTTGAGGGCAGCGTTCCTGCCAACTGTGCCGTAATACTTGCGGCCCGCTGCTTAACAAACTCCAGGAAAACAGGGAGCGCGTTTTCATACTGTTCGTAGGTGTAAAAAGCAGTCGCGTCATTTTTGACGTAGTTGTTAATCAGCGCGTCTGCCTTCTGCACCTTGTTTTCGAACAAACCGCTGTCAATATAACTTGAAACAACTTCGCTCAAATATTTGTGGTAAAGCTCCTTATACTCCGGCACTTCAAGTAGCTTTCCGATAAGAGGCCGCTCGCTCAAATCACCTGTTACGGGTGTGTCTATAGGGTGATTAACGGCCGTTGCCGCATTATTTATCTCGTGGCCTGCGAAAGCCAGGTTGAAATCCCAGGGCAAAATCGTAAACACACCGTTTTCCTCGTACAAATAATAATTATGCTTCATACTTCCCGAATAGCTGTCAAAATTGACCAGGAAGGTATTGACCGCAAAATACCGCAGGATCGAATCGATGTCTAAATAACGTTCCAGGTCTGTACCATTATTCAGGTTATATATCATGGTGACAACCTTGTCGAAATCGCTGTCGGTAACATCGTAGGCGGCATTGTTTCTTATGCCTGAATAATTTGAGGCGCTTTCACCGGTCCATTTAAGATCGGCGCCCGTACCCTCCGGACGGTAAAGGTGTCCGTTTAAACTGCCGTAATTTCTCTCCACAAAGCTTTCTTCCATAATTTCAACGGCAAGGTATAGCCCCCACGGTTCTCCGTTTACGGTTATGTTGGTATAAGCGTATTCAGGCGTAACAACCCCCATTGAATCAAACAGGTCATAAGCGATATATTCCTTCATATAGGTTTTATCCATAATAATATTATTTAAGGCCAGCTTATTTAAGCTAAAACAGGTTTGCCCGTTAATGTAGGTGTCAAATTCTATTTTGAAACTGTACCTATCAGTGTTATCGTCTCCCGCAACCGTTCTCAGGCTTGAATTTCCTTTTGGTCTGATTCCAACATTTTTAAAGGTGGTACCGTTAACGGTTATATCGCAGATTCGATACTCCTCTTGAGTGGCGTTTTCGATAATCCAGTCAAAATCCTCCTGCTTAATATCTATATTGATTTGTGTTACCTCGTCTTTGTTAAAAACCTTGCTTACATATTCGGGTTCGGCGGCGGCAGAAGTAGCCAATGTTTCGGGGAAAAGCATAAAGACGGTTGTAAACACAACAGCAACTACTGTAAAAATTGCAATTATAATATTTAGGTGTTTACTTTCTATCATTGTTTACACCACCATTAAGACATATATTCGCCATTGTAGCTTACCAGCACAGCATTATTAACCCCTGCGATATGACTGATTTCGTTTACAAATTTTGTAGACATATCTTTGAGCCTTATTTCTACAGTAAGCTCAATACCGCTGCCGGAGGCGACTGTTTTTGATTTTACGACATATTTTTTAACGCTTCTAGAAACAAAGTCCATTACGTCCCTTTCACTCTCATCACTGTCACATCTTATCACCAGTATATAAGGGTTATCTGTGCTCTTTTTATTAACAAACACTACCATTATTACCCCGATAAACAGTGAGCCGAATATGGCCAGGGGGATTAGCCCCGCGCTGATGGCCCAGAATAGAAAAGAAATATCAATCGCCTTTTTTGTACACAAACCATTTACCTTGCTTTTCTTTTCCAGCTTGATGAATGACGGATCGTCATTATAAAATCTTATTCTGAATTTTTCACGGTTGTTGATCCCGTTGATTTTTTCCATTAGTGCTTTGTTATCAGGATTGTCAAAGTAAAGGCTACGTATTTTATATGTCCCGTCACTTCCGGCAAATCTGTCCAGCCTGGCGATATGCTTTAACCTGCTTTTCAAGGCAAAGTAATCGGAAATATTGATATAGTGTTTTAACTCATGCCTGAATTTTTGCTTTTTCATTGAGTCACCTCCCAGCCCCTTTTCGTTTTAAAGCTTTACACGTTGATTTCAGGACTTTTCATCCTTTTAAAATAATACACTTTTAACCTGAATTATCCCTTAACCTTAACTTAACATTGCTTGAATAATAGCTGAATGTAAGCTGAATAAGAAGGGGGGTCAGGCTATTAACTTATTTGCAAATAAGTTAATAGCCTGGCCCCCGAGGCGCTATTGGTGTCATTTTTTTAGCCCTGCGTTGGGTTCAGGGTTTTCTCTTTTAATTCGTCCAAAGATAACGTCTTTTTCCTGACAGCAATATCGAATAAAATTCTACTCAGGCAGCAAAGCAATAACACATTAAGCAGCGAGGTCATTACAAGCACGGGGCCATAAGGCGCCGTCTTAAAGAGCACAAAATGGGTGTTCAGATAGACGGTCGCGCTGAATCCGGCGGATAAAAGCAGCAAGCTGCAATAAACACGATTAAAAACACTGCCGCATAGCAGAGTAACTGCGGCGCATATTTATTTCCCGCGCTGGCAATACCCCCAAATCCGCGTCTACCGGAAGGCGCCGGCTGAGCCGCATCCTGGCCGGGGAACTGCCCGTCTGGCTGGTTGTCCAGATCAGGCTGCCGGTTTCTTTGGCGTTGGGCCGGGTCCGCTGCCTGACCGCCCGGTGTTTGATCAGCATTATCGGATACCTGGCTTCTTTCGCCGGGTGTTTGCCCAGGCAGGCCGGACGGCCGGTTTCTTTCACTTGGCAGGGAACCGCGCGGCTCATTAACTATTTGGGACGGGGCAGCGCTGCCTTTATATTTTGAGATGGAGTAACCGCATAAAGTTCCATCCGCCAATAGTATTAGAAGCAAGCTTATAGTAAATATACGCTTTTTTTTAACCGCCATTTGGTGCTCCTTTCAAAGGTCCCGCACTCCCCGCCGTGGGTTTATCTTATATGCTTGGCTCTCGGCCTCTTTAATGCCTTAACTGTCAGCACTATCCCGGTTACCGTCATGAAAATTAAGCCAATGGCCACTATATCCAGCAAAATTGATACGTCTGTCCCGCCTACCCTGCCGGCGTGCAGATTTTTAACAAATGCCGTTATACTGCTTCCCTGACCGGCATGATTAAACTGCTTCCCTGCTTCCATCCCTTCTGCTGCTCCTGTTCTGCCCTCAGCTTCTCCCCGGGCCGGTCTTTCATGCATTACTTGCTGTTCCGCTGCCGGCTGACTGGCGCCCATAAGCCAGGGCTCCAACATTAAAAGACCCGTGACGGCCTCGATGAGTATAAATAATGAAGTGAACAACCCAATCCATAAGTGAAGATTGCGAATTTTTTTCATTAAGACACCTGCCTTTCAGTCTAACTTTTATTATAGGCACGTCGAGGACATTCCCACAGCGGGAATAATCGCTTTTTTTATATTTTCATAAAACTTCACCCCCGGCTTCTCATCCCCGTTAATTTTTAGACGTTGATTTCATATAAGGTCCTGTCGTTACCCCCGCCCATAGGCCCGCCCTGAGAAAATCCTTGTGGACCGCTCTGGACAGAAGAGTTATCCTGCCATTCTTCTTTGGGAACCTCGGTGCTGTTGGCGCGGATCCAGCTCATCACATCGCTGGAACCGTCTCTGTCTCCAAAACCGCCTCCAGAGCCGGAGCCCGAAGGTATCAGGAAATACTTCATGTCCGTCACCATTTTTTCCAGTTTCTCCACCGTCAGGATGTTGTCGGAACCGTTAAACCCGCCCATGGGTATTACCGCAGCACCGGTTTGAATGATATAAGCTTCGGCGATACTGGTGTCGTTGGTGGCAAAGAGATAAGTTTCCCCTGTATTATTCCTGGTAAGGTATTCAAGTAATTTTGTATTAATACCGAAGAGCGTGTTCATTCCGCCGCCTCCACCCTGTCTCTGGCCGAACCCCTGCTGGCCCGGCCCGGCCACCGGTAGCATGCTGTTGTCGCCATACAAAAGCGGTGTGGCCGACTAGTAGAGCGCCAGCCGGGCGGCCGTCCTGCCGAAAGTTGGCTTGACCAGAAAATAGATCAGTATAACTGAACCTACGCCGGCCAGGGCCTGCGGGAGGATTACGCTCCACCCGCGCACGCCGAAGACATAAGCGAAGGCTGTCTGGACCCAGAAGGTGACCGGCGGTTTATCCACTGTAACGTACCCGCCGGGATCTAAAGATGCGTAGAAGAAAGCATGCCAGTTCTGCAGCATACTGGTCACGGCTGAAGTGTAATAGGCATTGGCGTACAGACTATTCCAGATGTTGTAAATATTTAAAAAAGCGGCCAGCAAGGCAATGCCTATCAAAATCAGATCAAACCGCTGGCCTTGTTTCGGCTCCATAGTCATGTGCCCCCTTCCGGATATCCTTCCTTTAAACGTAACCTGCGATTTCATTACCTTTTTACCTTCTTAAAATAATACCCTTTTAACCTGAATTAACCCTTAGCCGTAACTGAACATTGATTGAATAATAGCTGAATGTACGCTGAAAAAGAGGGGGGTCAGGGGTAACCCCTGGGTTAACCCTGACCCCCTACCTTGATTTTATTTTTACTGCATCAATTGAACTGATTTGACAGATTGTTCACCACTGGAGAGCTTTTCACCAAAGGACAATCCTAAAATATCTCCGGTTTTTATATCTCCCAGGCTCAGTTGGGTCGCCGCGTCATTACCGGTTCCTCTACCAAAGCCCCTGGTGATCTGGGCGTCCGCATTTATGACCAGGTTATACGTTTCATCAGTAACCTGAAACATTTCTTCCCTGGATTCAGGTGGTCCCTGCTGACTTGAGTTATCAGCCGGCCCCGGCGCCCTGGCACTTTCATCCGGAAGTTTATTGCCATTTGGCGTATTTGGGGCAGGCCTATTGTTTGTCATATTAACTTTGTAAACGGTGATTTTATTACCCTCAATAGTTTTCACCTTGCCAACCAGATCCGGGTTATTTGGAGGAAGCTGTTTATTTTTCAAAACGGAGCGCCTCGATAGGATCCAGGCCCGCCGCTTTTTTGGCTGGATAGTAACCGAAGAAAACTCCGATAGCCGCTGAAAAACCTGCGGACAATAAAATGGAATACATAGTAATATAGGTAGACCAGCCAGCAAATTTCGAAATTATTTTAGCTCCCGCCACTCCGGTGATAATACCCACGGCGCCGCCCACCAGGCACAGCACCAGGGATTCCGCCAGGAACTGATTGCGAATATTGCTCTCAGTAGCGCCCACCGCCATGCGCAGGCCGATCTCCCTGGTTCTCTCCGTGACGGAAACCAGCATGATATTCATAATTCCGATGCCGCCCACCAGCAGGGATACGGCAGCCACGCTGGCCAGCAGCATGGTCATGGTGCCGGTGGCTGTTTCCGCAGCCTCAAGAACGGAGGTTAAATTACGTACGGAAAAGTCATCAGCTTTAGAACCACTGATGCGGTGTCTCTCCCGCAGTAGTTCTTCTATATTAGTTTGGACGTAGGTCATACTCTTTTCAGTTTCGGTCTGGACGTTGATTGTCCGGACATTGTTCGCGCCAACCATCCTAATCTGCACCGTGCTTATCGGCACGTAGATCATATCGTCCTGGTCCTGGCCCATCATGGCCGCGCCTTTGGATTCGAGCACGCCGACTATAGTAACGGCCAATTTATTAATCGTGATGGTTTGGCCCACCGGCTCGTCCCCGGACGGGAAAAGGTTGTCCGCGACTGTGCTGCCTATAACTGCCACCATGCTGGCGTTGGTCACATCATCTTCGGTAATAAACGAGCCTGATCTGAGCGTCCATTTTTTAATCTCCAGCATGCCCGGTGTGGTACCGTCGGCTGTGGAGGTCCAGGTCTGGTTTCCATACTGTACGTTGGCGCTGGTGCTCAGCTCCGGCACCGAGTTGGCCACCAGGTTCAGGTTGCCTATGGCTTTAGCGTCTTCCAGGGTAAGGGTATTGACACTGCCCGAGGCTCCCCTCATAGGCCCCCCTCCGGCACCGGCCATAACCATGAGCAGGTTTGAGCCCATGCTGGAAATCTGGTCGGAAATCTTCTTGCTGGCGCCCTGCCCTACTGAAATCATGATGATCACGGCGGCGACACCGATGATGATACCGAGCATGGTCAGGGAAGATCTTAATTTATTGGCCTTGATTCCGTTTAACGCTACCTCATAATTGTTTAAAAAGTTCAACTCGCCGCCTCCCCTTCTACTGGTAAAGCCTCCAGATCCCGGGTGGCATCCCTGTGCTCCGGTACCAGCGCGTCACTGATAATACGGCCGTCCTTTAAATTGATCAGGCGGCGGCAGTAAAGGGCTAT
>CAZJGV010000021.1:16334-23692 GCA_964545615.1 uncultured Pelotomaculum sp. | reverse complement strand
CCTTGCAGTTTTTTTTGCCAGGAGTTATAATACATGTAATTTTATATCTTAGAGTCTATGAAGGAGAAAAGTAAACCGGACCCAGTCCTCCAGGGAAGGAGTGCCACCGACTGGAAGCACTCCCAGGGTATGACCTGTTGAAGTTCTCTCCGGAGACGCTGGCTGAAACCGCCAGGTGCGGTAAGTAGGTTTGGCCGTATTCTCCCGGCGTTAAAAGGGAGGGGGTATCGGAATGCTTATTCCCGTACTCTTACCGAGGGGGTACCATGGGGTTTAGCCATGGACCAACCAGGGTGGTAACGCGAAAGTTAAAGCTTCTCGTCCCTGAAGGGCGAGAGGCTTTTTGTATTCGGCGAACATATTTTCTGGTTGAACAGCCTCCCGTTAAGCGTTCCCGTACCTCAGTAGAGAGGGCCATTTTTGGCCAATTAGGGTGGTACCACGGAAGCCTGCTGCTCCGTCCCTTTGTTACGGGAGCAGCAGGCTTATTTTATATTTTATTGGAGGAGAAAAGAATGGTAGTGGTGATGAATCTAACAGCCGGGCCGCAACAAATTAAAACCGTTCAACAAAGGCTGGAGCAATACGGCTATGAAATTCATTTTATTCACGGGGTCAAGCGCCTGGTCATTGGCGCGGTGGGAGACCGACAGGAGATTGCTTCTCTGGGGTTGGAAGCCATGCCAGGAGTGGAAAGGATCGTGCCCATTATGAAACCGTATAAATTGGTGAGCCGTGAGTCTAAAGGGAAACATAGTCTGGTAAAGGCAAAAAACGTAATCATCGGTGGTGACGATATAGCTGTTATCGCCGGTCCCTGCGCGGTGGAAAGCAGGGAACAACTGCTTACCGCCGCCCGCCGGGTGCGCCGGGCAGGAGCAAATATTCTCAGGGGGGGCGCCTTCAAGCCGAGAACATCACCTTACAGTTTCCAGGGTTTGGAGGAGGAAGGGTTAAAGATACTGGCTGAAGCTTCTGACGAAACCGGTCTGGTCACAGTCACCGAAATCATAGATGAAGCCAGCCTGGAACTGGCGCTGAAATATGTGGATATGGTCCAGGTGGGAGCCCGGAACATGCAAAACTACCAACTGCTGCGCCTGGTGGGACGCTCAGGCAAGCCGGTTTTATTGAAAAGGGGTTTTTCTTCAACCGTTGAAGAATGGCTGATGGCAGCAGAGTACATTGTCTCGGAGGGTAATGAAAATGTGGTTCTTTGTGAGCGGGGGATCCGTACCTTCGAAAACGCTACCCGCAATACACTCGACCTCAGTGCCATCCCTTTGGTTAAAGGGTTGAGTCATCTTCCGGTAATAGTAGATCCAAGTCACGCCACCGGGGTCCAGAGATTGGTGGCGCCCATGGCCAGGGCCGCTGTGGCGGCTGGAGCGGACGGGGTGCTGGTGGAGGTTCACCCCGAGCCCTGCAAGGCGCTGTGTGATGGTCCCCAATCCCTGACACCTGAAGATTTCGACTTCCTGATGTCCGAACTGAGGACAGTAGCCGCCGCAGTTGGGCGTGTTGTTGGAGGAGGCTGCGTGTAATGTATAAGATGGGCTACCTTGGACCCAAAGGCACATTTTCAGAGGAAGCGGCCAGCCGTTATATGGATGGCAGGGCAGGCGAAATGGTGGATTGCTCTTCATTGGAGGAAGTCTTCACCGGGGTTGCGGACGGAAGGTTGGATGAAGGGGTGGTCCCGGTGGAAAATTCGATAGAAGGGGCTGTCGGCGCCGTGCTTGACCTGCTGGCAGGTCCGTTTGACCTGGCGGTACGTGGGGAGGTGTTTCTGCCTGTCCGCCAATCTTTAATGACCCGCCAGGGTGTGTGTCCCGAACTGGTGAAAAGGGTTTTCTCTCATCCCCAGGCCCTGGCCCAATGCCGCGACTTTCTCCGCCGGGAATTGCCTGCCGCCTTGTTGACAGAGTGCTCCAGTACCGCCGCGGCCGCCAGGCTGGTAGCCGCCGGCAGGCAGCCCTGGGCCGCGCTTGGTCCAGCCAGGGCTGCCGTGAAATATGGGCTTCAGGTAGTTGTACCCGTTGCCAACGACTACCAGGACAACGTGACTCGCTTTTGGGTGGTGGGGAAGGAGCGGCTGGGCTGCTCTTTAGAGCAGGGATGTAAGACTTCTCTTGTTTTCGGCCTGGGAGACCGGCCTGGCGCGCTGCATGGCATACTGCGTGAATTCGCGGTGCGCGGAATCAACCTGACCCGTATCGAATCAAGGCCAGCCAAAAAGAATCTGGGTGACTACTTATTCTTTATCGATTTAATGGGTGGGCAAGACCGGCCCGAAGTTCAGGAGGCGCTGCGCGAGGTGGCTGCTATAACCATGGGCTTAAAGATTTTGGGTTCTTACCCGGCGTGGGGCTACGCCGGCGCAGGAATATCCGGCTATAGACCGAACGGTTTTGGAGAAACTCTCTCCAACCTCCGGCAGGAATTAGACGTGGTGGATGCTCAAATAGCAGAGTTACTGGTACGGCGTATCAGGTTGGTTGACCGGGTGGCTCCGCTAAAACAGGGCCTGCGAAATGTAAGAGACACGGCGAGAGAAAATCAAATCTTGTCACGTGTTCATCAGCTTTCGCTGGCCCGGGGCGGAGATCCACAACTCGCAGAAGAGGTTTGGAGAGTGATTTTAGATCATTCAGTATATCGTCAGAAAGATCAAATGATTTCCAGCGCAGCCGCCAAGAACCGTTAATTGGCCTGCTTCTGCTTAGAATAAAAGTTGTATGCCGCATTTTAAAAATTTAAGGCATGCGACTATTGACCCGCGACAAAGTACGGGCTTTGTTGCGGGTTATTTTTTATGAATCAAACATTTAATCACCCTCTTAGCCAAAAGTATATAATGTTAAGCCAGGGAAATAATACACAAACCGGTTAATATTTATAATTATTTTATATTATAGGAGATGGCCGTCAGTTGGCAAGGTTTATTAAACCACTCAGATCACGATTGCCTGGTCGGAGAAAATCAAGTTCAGGGAAGGATAACAGTTCCCAGGAGCAAGCAGTTGATAATACTTTTTCTAACCAGGAACCGCAAAAATTAGGGTTGGGCGCTGACCTGCAAACTAATTTGCTGCAGATAAAGGAAATTTTAAGTGAATGCAGCGACGTGTTCTACAGGGAGTTTGACTTTGCCCAGGACGAACGTATCAAGATGGCCCTTATCTATGTAGATGGTATGGCCAACAAAATCCAGGTCAGCGACCAGATTATGCGCAGCCTGATGATTGACGCCCCGCTGGTACAGAAAGAGGAATTCACCAGGGCAAGTGCGTTCATGCTGATCAAAAAGAAGCTTCTGCTTATTCAACAGATTGAGGAAACAAATAATCTGGGAAAAGTTGTCGACGCCGTGCTGGAGGGGGATTCTGTTTTGCTGGTGGACGGGCATCCGTGCGCCCTGATCAACAGTGCCAGGGGCTGGGAATCCCGGAAAGTAGAGGAATCCCAGACGGAAATAGTGGTGCGGGGACCCCGGGAGGCCTTTGTCGAAACCTTACGGGTTAATACATCCCTGCTCCGCCGCAAGATCCATAATCCAAATCTAAAAATCGAAACCATGAAGCTGGGGCAGGTAACCAAAACTGATGTGGCGGTAGTCTATATAAAAGGTATTGTTAACGATAAAATAGTCACCGAGGTCAGAGAACGGTTAAGCAGGATAAAAATTGACGCTATTCTGGAAAGCGGTTATATCGAGGAGCTTATCGGGGACAGCCCCTGGAGCCCTTTTTGCACTGTTTTCCACACCGAGCGGCCGGACAAGGTGGCGGCCCAGCTGCTGGAAGGGCGGGTGGCGATCCTGGTGGACGGCACTCCTTTTGCATTGACTGTGCCGCTATTATTCGTAGAATCCCTGCAGTTCCCCGAGGACTACTACCAGCGTTCGCTGGTTTCTTCCGCAACAAGGCTACTGCGCCTGATTTCCATGTTTTCAGCCCTTTTGGTGCCCTCTCTTTATGTCGCTATTATCACCTTTCACCACGAGATGCTGCCCACCGCCTTGGTTTTAAGCCTGGCGGCCCAGCGCGAAGCGGTGCCTTTCCCTGCCTTTGTAGAGGCATTTGGTATGGAATTCACTTTTGAGATCCTAAGGGAAGCCGGTATCCGCCTGCCTCGGCAGGTGGGTCAGGCAGTCAGTATCGTGGGGGCGCTGATTATAGGGGAGGCCGCTGTGCGGGCCGGGCTTGTCGGCGCCGCAACGGTTATTGTTGTGGCCCTGACGGGGATTGCTTCCTTTACTTTTTGTTATGCCGCCAGTACTTCACTGCGCCTTTTACGGTTTCCGATATTGGTGCTGGCGGGTGCCCTGGGACTGTACGGGGTGATCTGCGGGGTACTTGCTATACTGGCGCATTTAGCCACCCTTCGCTCTTTTGGAGTTCCATACCTGTCTCCGGTAGCGCCTTTGAATACGGAGAACCTGAAAGATACCTTTGTGAGGGTACCCTGGTGGGCTATGCTGAAACGCCCCCGCATGATCAGCATCGCAGACCGGCAGCGGGAAGCGGCAGGGCTTAAACCCACCCCGCCCCCGGCCAGGGGGAAGCGGTAAGGAGGTGAGCGGCAATGCTTGAAGGGGGTAAAATCAGCAGCAGGCAGGCCATTTTATTAATGGTGACCATGGTCCTTCCCACGGCATTTCTTTTTGTGGCCTCGGTGACCAGCCACCTGGCCAAACAGGACGGCTGGATCTCGATCCTGCTGGCTGTATTTGTCGCGCTGCTAATCGCCCGGCTGGCGGTGAGCCTTGGCCTGCGTTTTCCGGGGAAAACCCTGTTTCAGTTTGCAGAGGTAATCCTGGGCAGGTGGCCGGGGAAGTTTGTCGCCCTCCTGTACATCTGGTGGTATATCCATATGAATGCCGAAGTCCTCCGGCAGTACGGCTCATTTTTGGTTTCTGTATTTATGCCTGATACGCCCGTAATTATTTTTGAACTTGTTATCATCGCTATAGCCGCCTATGCCGTGCGCAATGGCCTGGAGGTATTCACCCGAATGAATGAAATTATTCTTCCGATCATCCTGGTGTCGGTTCTGATCCTGAATATTTTGCCTGCCCCCGAAATGAACTTAAAAAGACTGCTGCCGGTCTTTATCGAAAATGGAGCTGTCCCTGTTATAAAAGGAGCCGTCATGCCCGCCGCCTGGATGGGGGAGATCGTCACCATGGCCGTGCTCATACCCTACCTGAACAAAGCAAAAGAAGCTAACAAAATAGCTGTTACGGCCACTTTGATTACCGGGTTGTTTTTTCTTATAGCGCTCATTACCGATATTGCAACGTTTGGGCCTATTGTCAATGCCGGGTGGCTTTTCCCAGGCCTGAACAAGATCAGGGTAATCCACCTGGCAAACTTCTTGGAGCGGCTGGAGCCTTTTATTATGGTCATCTGGGTGGCCGGGGCACTGGTAAAAATCAGTGTTTTTTACTGGGTGGCGGTACTGGGAAGCGCCCAGTGGCTGGAACTGAAGGATTACAAACCGCTGGTCCTGCCGGTAGGGGTAATCCTTCTGGCCTTGTCTATTATGATACATGAGAGTATTCTGGGGTTGTTTGCTTTTCTGGGCACGTTTTGGGGCCCGTATGCCCTGACCGTATTCCAGGTGGGCATCCCCCTTCTCCTGCTGGTTGCAGCCGTATTCAGGAGACAGGGGGTTCAGGATAGTTGAGGAAATTGCTCGCTTGTTTAGCATTATTAGTAATTACGGTCAGTTTTTCAAGTGGTTGCTGGAGCCGCAGGGAATTGAGCGAACTGGCAATAGTTCTGGGGGCGGGGGTGGATCGTACCCCCGACAACCAGGTCCGGCTGACTTTACAGCTGGCCAGACCTGGGGCTTTTACGGGAGGAGGCGGTGCGACATCCGGGGGAGGAAAGGAGCCGTCTGCCTGGGTGATTTCCGAGACTGGCGAGACCCTTCTCGACGCCCAGAGGAAAATGGCCGGTCGGATTTCACGTCATATTTATTGGGCACATAATGTAGTTTTAATCTTTGGGGAAGAAGCCGCCCGTTACGGAATACGCCATTATAATAATTTTTTCACCCGCGGGCCGCAGGGCCGGGAAACCGTGTGGGTCATGGTGGCAAAGGGAGAGGCCAGAGATATACTTGAAACCCATGCGGGACTGGAGTCAACTTCAGCACAGGACATCGGGTTATTAGCCAGGGCTAAAACGGGTTATTCTGTTATTTACAAGGATTTAGTCGTTATGCTGGCCACCATGGGAAGCAACCCCGTCGCCTCCCGTGTTGAGATTGTTGAGAGCGGCGCTGTCATTGGGGGGGAGGAGCAGGAGAGACCGGTCAATCACAAGGGGGCTGCGTTGACTGGAACCGCCGTTTTTCGCGAGGAAAAGCTGGCGGGGTGGTTGGACGAATCGGAAACCCGGGGGATGCTCTGGCTCAGGGGAGAAGTTATGAAGGGAATTATTACCGTACCTTCACTGAATTACCCCGATAAAAAAACATCTGTGGATATAATCCGCGGCCATACGGATGTGGAGCCGCAATATGACGGCGAATCAGTATGGTTTGACGTAAAAATAACTGTAGAAGGGGATCTGCTGGAGATGCAGGATAAGGAGGAGATACTGGAGCGCGATGTAAGGAAGGCCATAGAAAAAACAATAGCCGGGGCAGTGGAAGAAAAGGCGAGAATTACCCTGGATAAGGCCCAGGGGGAATACGGGTTGGACATCTTCAATTTCGGGGTGGCTTTCCACCGCAAGTACCCCAGAGTATGGCCGGAAATAAAGGACAACTGGGACGAAATATTCGCCGGCGCCGGGGTTTATATTGATGTAAAGGCGGATATAAGGCGCAGCGGCATGACGGCTAGAAGAGCAAGTATGAGAGAATAGTGAGAAAAGGGACGGTTCTCTTGTCTCAAAAATTGAGGCGTGAGAAAATAGGACATGAGATATGGGAAGGACGGAGGCGATGGCTTGTGATAGTAATGGTAATGTTTGCTTTTGCGTTGATTATTTGGCTTGAGGCGCCCGACCTTGTAAAAAAAAAGATGTGGCGGGAACTGGCAGCATTTTCGGTTTTTCTGGCCATCGGCATAGCCCTAACAATTCCTCAGGTATACGGGATAAGGCCGTTCGAACCCAACGCGCCGATTGAAGCGTTGTTTAAGCCAATGGCTGAATGGTTGAAAGACCCTTAAGGGGACGTGAGACATGAGAAAATGTAGATGCGACTTTAGTCGGCTAAGGTCAAGGGACACACCTTCAGGTCAGCATACTGACGAAAGGGGAACTCACTTAAGATAGTCACTAGTCTATGAAACAAGTCGCTATCCGTGTGAAGGAATGTAACCACTGGAGTGTTCGGAT
>CAZJGV010000021.1:13508-16324 GCA_964545615.1 uncultured Pelotomaculum sp. | reverse complement strand
CGCAGGTTTCAAACCGTACCGCTGAATCTTCCGGTAGATGGTGGCCCGGCTGATACCCAGAGCACGGGCGGCCCTGATCTTTCCTTCATCAGTCCAGCCATACCTGTCCAGGGCGGCGGCAATTGCTTCCTTTTCAAGCTGAGCCAACTGCAGCAGCCGTCCGTCACCCACCATGCCGTCCCTGGTTCTTTTTTTCGTTTCTTCACGCAGTTCGGGGGGCAGGCTCTCAAGCGATATCAGGGAGTTCTCCTCAAGGTTTATGGCATATTCCACAGCGTAGACCAACTCCCTGACATTACCCGGCCAGTAGTATTTGACGCAGGCTTTTAACGCCTCACTGTTAAAACCCTGAATATCTTTGCTCAGGAGTTTGCCGAACCTTTTCATGTAGTACTCTAATAACAGCGGTATGTCCTCCGGCCTCTCTCTTAAAGGAGGTATGATCAGTGGAATAACACTGAGGCGGTAGTACAGCTCATCCTGGAAGAGGTTTTTCCGCACCATCTCCTGCAAGTCATTGTTAGTTGCCACGATAACCCGGACATCAACCGGGATCATCCTGGTGCCGCCCACTCTTTCGATCCGGTGATCCTGCAAATATCTTAAAAGCTTTGCCTGCAGGTAGAAGGAAAGATTGCCGATTTCATCCAGGAAGATAGTCCCACCGTTGGCCAGTTCAAATTTTCCCTGTTTGCCTCCCCGGCGGGCGCCGGGAAAAGCCCCTTCATCGTAGCCGAAAAGTTCGGTTTCAAGCAGGTTTTCCGGGATAGCCCCGCAGTTGATTGATACAAAAGGTTTATGGCCGTACGGGCCTGCGGCGTGAATAGCACGGGCAAAAACCTCCTTGCCGGTGCCGCTTTCCCCCAAAATTAAAATTGTTGAAGTGCCGTTGGATATTTTTAAGGCCTTGGCCTTAACTTCAGCAAATGACCTGCTTGTGCCAACCAGGTCATCAAAATCAATCATTTCCTGGTTGCTCATTATTTCATAAGCAAGCTTTTGTGTTTCTTTAAAATCGCGGAAGGTGGCCACTACTCCGGCGACCATTATGTCGTCTGCTTTTATTGGTCTGGCCGTGCTCAGGAGGTGCAGTTTGCGCCCCTCAAAATTTATAAACACTTCCCGTGAGTTAAAGCCCTTGCCATCTTGTAATACTTCTGACAGTGAGGGCAGTAGTTGTTTTGAATCCCTGCCGATTATATTTTCCTTTTTAGCGCCGAACAGTCTTTCCGCAGACTGGTTGAAATGAGTAAACAGGCCCTCGTGGTTGATTGCCACAACCCCTTCATAGACGGCGTCGACTACCGCCTCAAGGCGATTAACCATGACCATCCGCTCAGCCATGATCTCCCCCTCCAGTGCCTTACTGCTGATCAGATCCGCCATGCGGCCGATGAACTCAATCAGGGAATCAGTGTTCTTAGTAAGAGTCTCTTTTTGATTGTCATCAAAGGCTATAAGGCTTATTGTCCCGATTACTTCCGTATTAGCGGCAATAGGATAGACGATGGAGGCACGGTAAAAACAGTGCCCGGTGAGCGGGCAGGACAAACAAATAGGGTGGAAACCAGCTTCGCTGATGAAAATGTGACTGCCGGTCTGGAGAACATGCCTGTTTACAAATCCGCGCAGTAAACGGGACCCGACATCGTTCCTCACGATCCCGGTCCCGGCCACACGCACCAGGTCGGTATCGATAATTTCCACCTCAACCTTTAATACGGTAGCAATGGCTTCGGCAATTTTCTGGCCGTTTTCGCTGACCTGGGCAAGCCTTGACATACTCAACAACTCCTAAGTCACTGTGACATTAATGTGAAAAAAACAAAAAGCCCATAAGGGCATTAATTTGTTGTAAACCAACTATACAAAATAACTCATTAAGCCCGGAAATTATAACAATTATCCAGACATTTCAGCTGTCGCCCATTTTACCCGTTAGTTGTATAGTTTTACCGCCTTTCAGCTATGCTGCTGCTTCCTTTCGGGCGTTTTCCCAGCCAATTTCCAGTGCCTTTTGGTTTAAGGCTTCAGTTCCTTTAGGAATGCGTGATAGCAAGGCGGATTTTAAAGATTCTTTTGAAACAACACCTGAAATGGCCGCAAGCGCTCCAAGCGCGATTATGTTAGCCACCATTTCTTTGCCCAGTGATTCTCTGGCAATCCTGGTGTAGGGCATTTTAAATACCTTGGCTGTTGTGGCGGGTATTTCCTGAACAAAAGTACTGTCAATAATAAGCACACCATCTTCGCCAAGTCCGCCAATATAACGAGTCAGGGCTTCCTGGCTCATGGCCAGGAGGACGTCTGGCCTGGTAACTTTGGGATAGTCTATAGCCTCATCACTTATTATAACTTCAGCCTTACTGGCTCCGCCCCTGGCTTCCGGTCCGTATGACTGGGTCTGGACAGTGTTCTTGCCATCCCTGATCACCGCATCAGCAAGGATCAGTCCCGCCATGATTAATCCCTGACCGCCTGTACCGCTTAGTAGGATTTCACTTGTTTGAGACAAAAAAATCATTCCCCCTTAATTGTTCCGCGGACCTTATCTATTAATTGTTCATAAACCTCGGTGTATTCAGGAGCCTCTGACTTATGCAGTTCTCCGATGAGGAATTTCCCCTTCATCTCATCTGATGATAAGTACCTGGATTTTTCTACAGGAACCCCATGCTCTTTCTGCCACATCAGCATATCGTAGCCGCCACCCATTTTATTGCGGCGCCCGTACGAAACCGGGCAGGCCGTCACAGCTTCAATAACGCTGAATCCTTTATGGGCGGCGCCGGTTATAATCAGTTTGGTCAGCATGG
>CAZJGV010000021.1:12661-13498 GCA_964545615.1 uncultured Pelotomaculum sp. | reverse complement strand
TCTGGCTATATATGTGGCGCCTGCCGCTTTGACCAGCTCAACCAGGTCAAAAGGGCGCTCAAAAGTGCCGTAAGGCGCTGTGGTGGCGCGGCTATCCTGCGGAGTAAGCGGGGAATACTGCCCCCCGGTCATACCATAGATACTGTTGTTAAATATAATCGCGGTCAAATCAATATTGCGCCTGGCCGCGTGTATTAAGTGATTGCCTCCGATAGAGCTGGCGTCTCCGTCTCCCATTAACACAAACACATTAACTTCAGGGCGGGCAAGTTTAATCCCAGTCGCAAAAGCGAGCGCCCTGCCGTGGGTAGAGTGGAGAGTATTAAAATCGAGGTAACCGGAAGCCCTGGAGGAGCACCCGATCCCGGAAACTATCACGGTCTTATCCTGGTCATAGGCTAATTTGTTAAAAGCGCGCACCAGCGCGCCCAGTACGATCCCGTTGCCGCAGCCGGGGCACCAGATATGGGGCATTTTTTCTATGCGCAGGTATTTTTCGGCGTTTGCTTGCATCTAGTTCACCTAAATCTCTGATTTTATTGCGTTCAGGATCTCGACAGGAGTTATCATTTCTCCAGTAACCCTGTTTACACCCGTAACTTTGGTCTCGCCCCGTACCGCTCGCTCAACTTCGCCTATCAGCTGTCCCAGGTTCATTTCCGGTACAATTATGGCGCGGGCCTGGAGGGAGAGGGCTGTTATTTCTTTGGCGGGAAAAGGCCAGATAGTGATCAAGCGGAAAAGGCCGACCTTTATTCCTTCCGCCCTGGCTTGCTTAACCGCTTGCCTGGCGGAACGGGACACAGCTCCACAGGCAACTATGATAATTTCCGCGTC
>CAZJGV010000021.1:7270-12651 GCA_964545615.1 uncultured Pelotomaculum sp. | reverse complement strand
CCTTTTCCCTGGCCTTTTTAACCGCGCTTTTTGCTGAGCGCGAGGTGGCGCCGTATGCGATAATAATGATTTCGGCGTCTTCTGTCATTAAGGATTCGGTCATGGTTATTTCATCAAGATGATCCATGACCTTGCTGGTTAAACGCTTAATCAAGCGCTCAGCCTGGTCGGCTTTTGTGGTGGGGCTGCCGCTTTCATCATGTACCAGTCCGGTAACATGATAGCGGAACCCTTCACAAAAATTAGCCATGGGAGGAACACCGTCCTCATCCGGTTGATACGGATAATATTTGGTAAGCCCGGCGGGAGGTTTCTTCCGGTTGATGACGTTTATTTCAGATGAACCCGGCATGACAAATCGCTCCCGCATGTGGCCGATAACCTCGTCCGCGAGAAGAATCACCGGTGTCCTGAACCTTTCGGCCAAATTAAAAGCTTGTACTGTCAGGGAAAAGGATTCCTGTACTGAAGCCGGTGAAAGGGCGATTACAGGATGGTCACCGTGGGTGCCCCAGCGTGCCTGCATAATATCGCCCTGGGCGGACGCGGTAGGGATACCGGTGCTGGGACCGTAACGCTGGATGTTTACCACCACGCACGGCACCTCTGTAATAGCCGCGAAGCCCAGGTTTTCTTGTTTCAGCGAGAAGCCTGGACCGCTGGTGGCGGTAATTGATTTAAGTCCGGTCAGGGATGCGCCGATTACCGCGGCCATGCTTGCTATCTCATCTTCCATTTGTATAAACTTACCGCCTACGGCAGGCAATTTCTCCGCCAGTATTTCAGCAATTTCAGTGGACGGAGTGATCGGATACCCTGCAAAAAAACGCGCTCCGGCAGCCAGGGCGCCTTCGGCTATAGCTTCATTGCCTTGCATTAAGCGAGTGAGTGGTACAAGGTTAGTCATTTATATCCACCTTCAATGATATTGCAAAGTCGGGACAGTGACTTTCACATCTGCGGCAGCCGGTACAAAGGGGTTGATTAACCACAACGGCTTTGCCGGCGGCGTTCATGGCCAGAACCTTGGGGCATAGTGCTACGCAGATACCGCATCCTTTGCACCATTTTTTATTGATTGAGATTTTTTTGGGGTAAGCAGCTGATAATGTTTCGACCATTGTCCTCACCGTTTATTCTGTATCACATTGAGATTAATACCCAGATGTCTTACGGCATTATCGTGTCTCATATAGAGATATATCTCAATTTAATACATCCTCTTTTATCTAATACATATTTTACTCCATTTGTACTCAATGTAAAGTAATTTTTTTTTTCAAAATCGGTAAATCATAAAATAAATTATAAAAAAAGGCTGGTGTGAGATTTGATCTGGGAATATATTTTCCGCACCACTTTTGTATATTTTCTGGTTTTAGTGGTCATCAGAATGATGGGTAAAAGGGAAATCGGCCAGCTTTCACCCTTTGATTTTGTGGTGGCCATTATCATTGCCGAACTGGCCGTCATACCTTTGGAAGCCAGTGAAATACCACTGTGGCACAGTGTATTACCCCTGGCTATTCTCGGTGCCCTGGAAGTGCTTGTTTCCTACGTGTCCCTGTTCAGTCGAAAGCTGCGCGGCTTTATCTGCGGGCATCCCCAGGTAATTATCAAAAACGGTTTCTTGTTGAGGGAAGAGATGAGAAAGGCACGCTATAACCTTGATGATCTGATGGCCCAGATGAGAGAAAAAGGCATAGTGGACCTTGATGACATTGAGTTTGCGGTACTTGAGACTTCGGGAAAGTTAAGCGTGATTCTAAAATCGCAGCATCGCCCGGTAACACCCGCGGACCTGGGCATCTCCACTCCATACGAGGGATTGCCGACAGTGCTGGTCATGGACGGTACTGTTATGAACAATAACCTGGAAGAGGTAAATCTGGATGAGACCTGGCTGCGGGAAAAATTGGAGGAGCGGGGTTTTAGTCCGCAAAAGGTGCTCCTGGCCACCCTGGGAACCGACGGAAGGTTGTTTGTTAACAAAAAGTGATTAATAGCACCTTTTATAAGGAATCGCGCCTCTTACTCCTCCTCGGGGGTTTTCAGTATCGCCTTTCCTGCGGGGGATTAAATGAATATGGGCGTGCATGACAGACTGGCCGGCCACTACGCCGCAGTTGGTCCCTATATTAAAGGCAACAACAGTGGGATCTTCGCTCATGATTTTATCCCGGAGATATATGATCAGATCTTCGGCATCACGTCTTTCTTGTGCAGTCATGGTGAAATAATCCAGGGTATGCCTCCAGGGGATGATCAACATATGCAGGGGGGTTACAGGATAACCATCCTCAACCGCATATACTGTTCCATTCGAAGCAATTATCCGCTCTTTTCTTTCAGGATAACAAAACGGACATTCCGGATCATTTTGAAATTCTAAGGTGTCAGCCTTTGTACGCCCTGTGTGATCTTCAAAACTCACAATTATTGCCTCCTGTTTAATGTATACTGTTTTGCACATTCCTTGTGCCAGTACCTTTATCTTTAGCTGGGCTCGAGGGATATTTTAGCAGAAATAAGTTATGAATACAAATACATATTTATACAATCAAGGAACCATTGTTCTGTAGTTTATGATATTGTGAGAAATTTTTAAAGCCGGATGGCTTTCTTTTTTTATATAATAAGGAGGGAAAAGTGGCTTATGGTAGAATTAACCTTGTAGCTTTTATCCCTGGCTTTAATAAAGGCGGTGGTTCATTGATCCAACTTGATCGCAGGCAGCAGTTAATTGTTCTTCTGCTGGTGGGAGTGATCCTTTTTAGCGGGGGTTACAGGTTAGCGCAGATCAAAGATAATTCTGCGGAAAAAATGAAGCCGGCGTTGGAGTCGGCTGACGAAAATAAGGCTAAAGAAGTTACTGTTCATGTTTTCGGGGCTGTATTAAAACCTGGCGTATACCAGGTGTCGCAGGGATCCAGGGTGATTGACGCAATCAACATGGCCGGGCCAACCGGTGAGGCGGACCTGGATTCCATAAAGTTGGCCTCCAAGGTTACTGACGGGCAGGATATTTCTGTCCCATTTAAAGCCGTTATCGACCCCGCGGCAGTGGGAGTCACCCAGGGCTCGTCAGCTTCCTCCGGTATAACCGGTCGCAACGTCTTTATCGCCCCGGCAGGAGCCGGCGGATCTGTCGCGGCCAACGGTCTTGTCAACATTAATACCGCCAACCAGAGTGAGTTGGATACCCTGCCGGGCATCGGACCCGCCCTTGCTCAGAGAATCATCCAGTACCGGGAAACAAACGGATCTTTTCAGTCAATTGAAGACCTAAAGAATGTATCGGGAATTGGCGATAAGAATTTTGAGAACATGAAGGACAAAATCACGGTCAGGTAGTAATAACAGAAGTGGAATAGGTTAAGAGCTGAATTCACTTTAATTTTTGAGGTATCTTTCATGGAAATCAACCCGTTGGTAAGAATGCTGATTATGGAGTACCTGGCGGAAGCGCAGGGAAAAGAGAAGAAGACAGGCGGTGCACAGGACGGTGAGTTTGCTCTTCTTCTGGCGCTGACCCTGGCTGACGGCGGAATGAAATTGCCGGCTATAAGTCCCGGGGGAATGGGGAACTATAAAACGACGGCTGCCAGGTCGCCGTCAAGCGCGCAAAACCGGAAAGTATCAGGCGTGGCAGCCTCCCGCAGGCATATAGCAAACAGTGTCGCCGCTGCGACCGACCTGGCAGGCTTGATTGAGAAAGTGGCCGGCAGGTACGGGGTTGACCCGGCGCTGGTGAAGTCCGTGATCAGGGCTGAGTCAGATTTTAACCCCGTCGCCACGTCGCCGGCGGGAGCCATGGGTTTGATGCAGCTAATGCCAGGAACAGCAGCCTCTCTGGGGGTGCAGAATGCTTATGACCCGGTCCAGAACCTGGAAGGGGGCGTGCGCTACTTGAAGCAGATGCTGGATCGCTACGGCGGGGACACCAGCTTGGCCCTGGCTGCGTATAACGCTGGTCCGGGAGCGGTGGACCAGGCCGGGGGCATCCCCAATTACAGGGAAACAAGGGATTACATCAGGAAGGTTCTGAACAGCAGGATTGATTTTACCGTTTAGAAGTGTAGACAAGTAGTTCTTCGGCATAGCTTATAATTAAATTGAACCGGAGAGGTTTCATGAACAGGCCCCTGGTTATCCTTACAATTTGTTTTGTCGCCGGTATCCTGATTGGGGAATACACTCAGGTTAAGGCATCCATAGCAATAGCCCTGGCGGCTTTTTCTTTTTTAGCCGCCGTGGCCGGACATGTTTTAGGCTGGCGGGAGAACCAGCGGGTAATTCTAGTGCTTTTTCTGATCCTGGGACTTGGTTTATCCCGCCTGTGGGTTGAAGAGAGCAAGACCCCACTGGTGGACTACGCCGGCCAGCGGGTTGTCCTGGTGGGTTGGGTGGCTGAAGAGCCGGACGTGCGTGAGGATAAAGTTTATTACCTGCTGCAGGCGCGGGAACTTGTCAAAGGTGAAGAAAGCCGGTCCATATCAGGGGCGGTGCGGCTTCAAGTAAAGGAGTCCACCCAGGTATATGGGTACGGGGATGTGCTGAAAGTATCGGGGTTGCTCAGCCGGCCCGACCCGGTGGGCAACCCCGGGGCTTTTGATTATAGGACCTACCTGGAACGCAGGGGAATCATGGTTCAACTATTGGCCCGGGGGAACGACGCCATACAGAAGACAGGCATAGTGGGGGTCAACCCTCTGCAAAGCGCCGCCTTAAAAGTCAAACATAAGCTTTCCGCCGTAGCAACAACCTCTTTAACCAGTTCGCAAGCGGCAGTACTAAACGGGTTAATTTTTGGCACCCAGGGTCTGATCGATAGGGAAACAAGAAAATCATTTTCCGAGACCGGCGTTGTACATATTCTAAGCGTTTCGGGACTGCATGTCGGACTGGTGCTGGGCGGCCTGGTCGGGCTCTTGAGACTTCTGAGACTGCCACCTGGTTTTATCGCTCCCCTGGCAACACCAGCGCTGGTTTTCTACGTATTGATGACCGGGCTTAACCCGGCAGTGCTGCGGTCGGCCATAATGGCCCTGCTCCTGATCTGGGCTCATCATCTCGGCCGCGACCGGGATTGGCCTACGACCCTGGCTCTGGCCGCTCTGGCGATTTTAATTTGGAACCCGCTTCAGATATATCACCCGGGTTTTCAGCTTTCATTTGCCGCGACCTGGGGAATATTATACCTGGGTCCGGTTTTGACCAGGGTCTGCTCTACTGTTTTAAAAGGTCTGCCTGAGAAAATTGTACGGCCGGTGTCTCTGGCTCTGGCGGTGCCTGTGGCCGCTCAGTTGGCGACGATCCCACTGGTGGCGTGGTATTATAACCTCATGTCACCTGTCTCCATTCTCGCCAACCTGCTGGCG
>CAZJGV010000021.1:6965-7260 GCA_964545615.1 uncultured Pelotomaculum sp. | reverse complement strand
TCCTCTCGTGGTCTTAATCATGCTCCTTGGCTTATGTGGCACAATTTTCGGGCTTGTCTGGCTTTCCCTGGCCGCTCTGGTGAATACGGGGACCGGTGCCGTCCTCGATCTTTTTATGGCTCTGGTTGCCTTTTTGCAGCATCTGCCCGGAGCGGTGATTTACCTGGCAACCCCGCCGGTTCTTTTAGCCGCAGCCTGGTATGCGGGCCTTTTGGCGGCTGTGAGGATGCATTCAGACGGGTGGTTTGCCCCAGTCCGGCAGCGCTGTAAAGGATGGCTGCCGGTAGGGGCGGCC
>CAZJGV010000021.1:5285-6955 GCA_964545615.1 uncultured Pelotomaculum sp. | reverse complement strand
ATCTGGTGGCCCTGGCAGGGCGGGCGCCAGCTCACGGTTCATTTCATTGACGTCGGCCAGGGCGACAGCGCCCTGGTGCAGACACCCGGCGGTAAAAGCATTTTGATTGACACTGGTGGCAGGACGGATGAATTCACGTCCGGCACCGGGGTGGGCGATCAGGTGGTAGAGCCTTACCTCCGGAGAATAGGCGTTAAGCGGATTGACGTACTAGTATTAACCCACCCTCACGAAGATCACTGCGGTGGCGCGACATCACTGGTCAGGCATTTCCCCGTAGGGCTGGCGCTGATTTCACCTGTATCTGAGCTGTCCGGCAGAGATGATTCCGGGGAAGGGACAAAAAGCGGGCAGACAGAAGTAATAAGCCCTTTCTATACAGAGCTGCTGAGAAATATGTGTGCACAAGGTATTCCGGTGCGTTATGCCGCCGCAGACGACATTCTGAGATTGGAAAGCGGTATAGAAATTAAAGTTCTCGCACCTGTGGAAACAACAGAAGAAACAAAACCAAACCTCAATAATAAATCACTGGTTTTAAAAATTACCTTTGGCAGAAGATCTTTTTTGTTTACCGGGGACGCAGAAATAGCTGAGCAGGAAGAATTAATCCGGAGGGAGGCTGAACTAAAGGCTGATATCTTAAAAATGCCTCACCACGGCAGCCGTGTTCTGCTGCCTGAACTGGTTAAACTGGCGGACCCCAAGGCGGCGGTAATATCGGTGGGAGCGTACAACACTTTCGGCCACCCGGCCCAGTCCACAATCGAACTGCTTAACCGCACCGGGATCGAGATTTACCGGACAGATCTCGATGGAGCGGTAATAATACAGACGGACGGGTATAATCTGGAGGTGAGGAAAGGGAAGAGCCGGTTAGAATGAGTAGCTAGACTATTAATAGGAGTGGCTGATAATAATGACAATGATATTTGCCCTGTTGGTTTTTGGCTCTGCGGTGCTCGCTTTTATGATTGCCTGGCAGGTCAGGTATATCCAGCCTGAATTCATCTCCGTGGCACGTTATAACTTGTTGATGCTGCCACTGATCTTTGCGGCCAACATCGCCCTGGCCACAGCATTTATACGGGCGAACATGGTGATAAAGAACCTCCCCCTGATGGCTGCTGCTCAGTCCTTTATTTACTACTCGTTTATTGTGGCTTTTTCCATCCTTATAGTCGGGGAAAAGGTTTCCATCGGCCGGGCTGTGCTTGGTTTTGGGCTGATGGCGGCTGGAGTGTGGGTGCTGAAGAAATAATATGGTGTTCTGAAATTTTTGTTATAAGTACTCCCGGAGAATTTCTTCACCTGCTTAATATCATTTCTCATATTAACAAATAACCTATTTAACCCAAATATTCATATCCTCAAACCGTCCTCCAATATGACAGTTGTTAATTAAGCGCCCTTGAAACGTATAACCAAGTTTGTATAAGGCCCGGTTAACTCCGGGCACCCCTGCCCGGCACAGACTGTAAAGACAGTTCAATTGGCGCTGGCACATCTTTGTTTCCAGAGCTTTCATTAGTATGGTTATCAGCCCTAAACCTCTGGCGTAGGGTTGGGTGGCCAAATCCGTAATCTCTGCATTGTTATTAATTAAATCCATCTCAGCTGATCCGGCACTAACTGGAACATCTTTATCGAAGATAGCCAGATAACAGACA
>CAZJGV010000021.1:0-5275 GCA_964545615.1 uncultured Pelotomaculum sp. | reverse complement strand
GCTTTTTCATAACCTCTTTTATGTACGCAGGATCAAATAATGGACTAGGGTAAGAGACAAAAACGTTTTTGTACAGGCTTACTAAACTTTCTACATCATCTTGCCGAACCTCCCTCAAGTTATAACCAGATGGGAGTCTTGCCGCACTCCTTCCCGGGGCTTTGTTAGCGCACACATCTTTCAGTATTTTATCCTCTTCCTCCTGATATGCGCTCCGGGATCTGTCAGGGTCAATAAAAAAGGAATAGCAATAGGCCTGATCGCCTTTAAAGAAACCAGGTATTGTACCCTCCAATACAAAACCAGCCGATTCCAGATCCAGGCAGCTATCCTCCTGAGAGTTAAACAAAATTTTACCCAGATTTCTTTCCTTAGCAATTTTCTTAATCCATTCTGCCAGTTGATCATAATCAGCGGCTTCATAGGATAATACCTTCAATCTATTGTTAGTGAAGTCTAAACCAATTTCTATTGGGACGCCTTTGAAAATTTTTTTTTCTGTCTTCATTGGACAGGCAAGGCAAGCCTGCTGCCGGCTGCTCAAGCTATCACTCTCCCTATTTGCAGGTTCCCCAGTCCTTTGTGCGGCGGGCTCTTACATTACCTACCGGAACCAGGCTTATTTTTTTCCCGCTAAGTAGTTTCTCCAGACCAATAGGGTCCTTCCCCCTCAGTCGAGGACATTCCTGGCAGTTATCACAGGGATCATCTCTGTGAAGTGGCTCAGAATAGGCAGAGGTTACCCCTTCGTAATTCCTTAGAAATACTTTTTGTTCGGATTGTGATATTAAATATTGAGGCATTACTGGTATTTTCCCTCCTCCTCCGGGGGCGTCGATTACATAGGTTGGTACCGCCAGGCCGGAAGTATGGCCTCTTAGTATTTCCATAATCTCAATTCCCTTGGCAACGGAAGTGCGAAAGTGTTCAATGCCGGAAGAAAGATCGCACTGGTAGATATAATAAGGGCGGATCCTGTTTTCCAGCAGGCGGTGCATCAAATCTTTGATAACGTAGGGACAGTCATTAACACCTCTCAGGAGTACTGTCTGGTTGCCCAAAGGAATGCCGGCATCGGCCAGCATGGCACATGCTTTTTTTGAATCCGGAGTTATTTCCCTGGGGTGATTAAAATGAGTATTTAACCAAACGGGGTGATACTTTTTGATGACCTGACACAATTCCGGTGTAATACGCTGGGGCATGACTACTGGTGTTCTGGTTCCGATACGGATTATTTCAATATGAGGAATCTCCCGGAGGCGTTGTAACGTTATTTCTAACCGTTCATCTGAGATGCACAGGCTGTCCCCTCCAGAAAGTATTACATCCCGAATGACTGGATGAGCCCTGATATATGCAAGGGCTTTATTAATATGTTCCTGGGGCCGCTCTTCGTCGTTAGTTCCTGCAAACCTTCTTCTGGTACAGTGCCGGCAGTACACGGAACACTGGTCCGTGACCAGTAATAACACCCGGTCCGGGTAGCGGTGAGTCAAGCCGGGTACCGGGGAGTCTACCTCCTCGTGCAGTGGATCCTCTAAGTCGTAATCCCCATCCTGCATTTCCAGGGAAATCGGTACGGCTTGTTTTCTGATAGGATCATCCGGATCGCTGGGATCCATGAGTGAGGCATAATAGGGTGTTATGGCCATGCGTAGAGTTCCCAGGGAACGGGCAATCCCTTCACTTTCCTCTTCAGATAGGGGAATAATCTCTTCCAGTTCTTCTAAATTCGTAATGCGGTTTGCTAATTGCCATTGCCAATTATTCCAGTCTTCCTGGGAAACTGTATTCCATTTAGGTGTCTGCTGGTAGTGTCTGCCCAAACTATTCACCTCCGAAACTGGATTGCTTTAGATAGTTATTTCCCTAAATCTCCAAAGCTTGCACACCAGTCCGTTAGTAATAACGCAATTAATTTGCGAAGATTAGGCAGAGATTAAACTTTTCTAGATTCTAATCTTCCACCTGCTGTGCTGGTGCGGGGAAATCAAAAGGTTTGGCCTGTTGCCCCATAGAACCATCCTGAAGAATGTGGAATATGGTTTGGAAGTTCAAAATGTTGAGCGAGGTAAAAGGGAAAATAAGGCAAGGGAAGCCATGGAATTGAAGCTGAAAGGGTATGAAAACAGTAAGCCTGATCAACTTAGCGGCGGCATGCGGCAGAAGGTGGGACTGGCAAGAGTAGTAGGGTGTTCACTATTTCACATCACTATTTGTTAGAAACTCTAATATGCAGCGTTTGAATTTTTCAAAATCACCCAATTTAGTTTGTATAATATTGTAGACCCTGGGAGTATCTACTTCCCAATAGACATGCACCAAACGGTTGCGAAAACGGGCCATATTATTTAATTCATCGGCAAAATTTTTAGGTAAAATATCATGTTTATTAAGAATGATGAAGATATCAGCATAATCCTGTGGGGCTTCAAAATTGTGAGTAGAAATAATATGATTGCCTATGTTCAGGGTGGTTTCGATGGCCAACTGCAGAAACCTTTCAGCGCTGCCATAATTACGAGGATCTTCAGTAAATTCAATCAGGTTTAAGCGGCTTAATTGCTTCAAGATAGACAGATATTTGTCAAGCATCTGGAGCTGTTTGTCTACCTTTTGAAAGTTCACCACCTGGCCCACATCCTTCCTTAATTCTTTTCAGATATTCTTCCCGGTATTCACGGTAGATTGGCAGGCAGTCAATGTAGTATTTACGAACGTATTCCACGAACTCCGTTCTTCTTTCATCGTTGGTACTAAAAAGCAGTATACCGCAGGTGGCGTGATACTGAATGGGAAGAGGCGCTTTATTTAAAACAACGAGGTCGATGTTATATGTATCGAAAATCTTCTGAAGTTTGCCTAGAAGGCTCATCTCTATTTTGAAAGATTCCATGTCCGGAAGATTATCAACCAGCAATATACCGACATCCACATCACTTAAAGGTGTTGGGCGGCCGCCGGCATAAGAACCAAAAAGATAGGCAGCTATAACCTGGGGGAAATGAACGGAAAGTTCATTAAGCCCTGGTGCTGCTTTTTTAATGTCTAATTTGGGGATAACTTTTTCAGACAACAATACCACTCACCTTGCATATAAAAATACAGGTTCTAGGAAATTATACCATAAAGCCTTATGTGTAACAATTTCATTCAATTTATCAAGTTAAAATGCAGAAACGGCCAATAAGAGTCATTGGCCGTTTCGCGTATGAAAAGAATAAATCAGTATCTGCCCAGTTTTTGGTATATTTTGCTCTTGTAGGAGCCCAGGGCGTGATTGAGTCTCCTTTTTTCCATCATGATGTCAAAACTTAATAATTTAAATGTTAATTGTTTTTGCATAGAGTTTTTCTCATTTTCCTCGTGGCAGCTGTCTATTAATTTTTGCAGGGAAACTATTTCTTTTTTGAGCTCAAGCTCTTCGGGCAGCACGCCGGCGTTTTTAAGAATAGTATAACCGGCCCTGAGTTCTTCCGGTATATGAGTCAGGTCATCTAATTTGAGGGGTTTGCCTTTATTTTGCAGATTGTCAAACTCACCGTTCTCCATGGCTTCACGAATCTTGCCTTCTGCAATGACAGCAAAAAGATCCATTTAACCCGCTCCTTTGAAACAGTATATGCATAAAAATTTTCGATTAAAATCTGAACATCTAATACAAATTATAGGACAGGATGTGATTGGTGTAAACTTTTTCTATCCAGGCGTGGCAGGAGTGAGAAAGTAAAGAAGCCGGCTTTTTAAAGGCCGGCTGTGCAAATCATTGGGCTTTTATTTAAGACTTGCTGTCTTTGTCGGTATGGCTGAAATCCCCGCCGGATCCGGCGGTTGCAAAAGTATTATCCTGTCTGCGGGCAGCCTTTTTCTTTAATTTTTTTTCTTAAAATTTATCACCTCACTTTGATCGTATTATTTCTTGGATAGGAGGGGCTGTATTCATCTTTTTCGAAAGGTTTTTCACGTAAAACTATCTGCCTGATATTTTCTAAAAAGACTCATTACAGAAATGAATGGTAAAAGGCTCTTTGAAGTCACAGGTCATGTGGGTAACAGCATGTCCTAATTTACACGTCACCTCGTCGTCGTCCTCGTACCTATCGAAGGTGTCATAATGCCTGCAGTCAAAACAGGGCCACCTGTCCATCTTCATCACCTCAAAATTATGATAACCGCCGCACAAAAAATAATACCTGCCGGACCGTCTTGAAAGGCCTAACGATATTGACAATCCAGCTCAATACTGTTAAGATGCAAATGATATTTTTAAAATGACGATGAGAGGGAATAGTAAGCTCCTTTTTGCCGGTTTCAGAGAGCCGCCGGTTGGTGCAAGGCGGTACACGCGGCGGGGCGCCGAACTCTCCCAGGAGTAGCCGACCGAAATCTTGTTGGAAAGTAGGCCCGGACGGAGCTTCCGCCGTTAAAAGGAAGAGGATATCGGAGCTTTTTCCCGTATCTTTTAAAGGGAACGGCCTTATGGCTGTTAAGTTGAGTGGTAACGCGGAGCCTAAACCCTTCGTCTCAAAAGATGACGAAGGGTTTTTTAATATTTCAAGAAGGGGGTGGTTCGATGGACCCGGACCTTAGCGGCCTTGTAAACCCGGACTGGGATACCTGTTTTACAATAATGAAAGGGGATATTGAGATTGCGCAGGTTATATGTAATGGACACCACCCTCAGAGACGGCGCCAAATCCCTGGGGATAACTTTAAATCTTGATGAAAAACTGGAGATAGCAAGACAGCTTGTAAAACTGGGCGTAGATGTTATAGAAGCGGGAAGCCCGTCTTGTTCACCCGCTGACCGGGATGCGGTACAGGCTATCGCCCGGGAGGTTAAAGGGGCGGTCATCTGCGGTTTTACCAGGGCGGTGGAAGGTGATATCGATTGTTGTGCCGCCGCGCTGCGCGGGGCGGAGCAGCCGAGAATTCACACCGGGATCGCCGTGTCACCCGCTTATATGGCCAGAAAATTAAAGCTTTCCCCCGGTCAGGTCATCGAAAGGGCGGTTCTGGCCGTAAAACATGCCAAAAAATATGTGGGTGACGTGGAATTTTACGCGGAGGACGCTTTTTCCAGTGACCACTCTTTTTTGGCGGAAATCCTTGAAAAAGTGATAGACGCCGGAGCTACTGTGGTCAACATTCCAGATACGTCAGGCTACGCCACTCCCTGGGAATGCGGCGATCTGCTCACCCGGATTATGAATAAAGTAAAGAACATAGAGAACGTAATTGTAAGCATCCACTGCCACAATGACCTGGGCAT
>CAZJGV010000020.1:12502-24240 GCA_964545615.1 uncultured Pelotomaculum sp. | reverse complement strand
CAGAAGGTATATCAACCTTATTGTGACCATGTTCCTTGGCGGGTTGTGGCACGGAGCATCCTGGACATTTGTTTTTTGGGGCTTTTTGCACGGACTGGGTCTGGCAATCAATAACTTGTGGCGTTCTATGGGATTTAAAATGCACTGGCTGGTTGGCCGGTTAATGACCTTTGTTTTTGTTGTGGTGGCCTGGGTTTTTTTCAGGGCGGATACTTTTGTCCAGGCCTTAGTTGTGCTAAAGGGTATGGTTAACTTCAAACATGTGGGGTTAGGGGTTGCTGGTCCGACAGTGCTGCTTCCCTTTGGCAGGAATGAGCTGGTAGTTCTTTTCATTATATTTCTGTTTGTAATGATTGGCAGAAACAGCGGTGAATGGGAGGAAAGATTCGGGCCAAATTTAAAATGGGCTTTCATTGTTTCTTTATTATTCGTAGCAAGCTTGCTTGGATTTAATCGTATTTCGCATTTCCTGTACTTTCAGTTTTAAAGGTGAGCATTATGAAAGAAAAAGCTTACAGAAAATGGTCGTTGTCTGTTTTAACTATAACAGTGTTGTTAATAGGTACTATTACGACGTTTAATTTTTTTGCTGACCCGCTGCAGTTTTATCGTAAAGCTTCTTGCAAACCGGTTTTCTCTCAGGAGCAGCGCTACCAACTTCCGGGTCTGGCGAAAAATTATGATTACGATACCATTATTGTTGGCTCATCGATGACAGAAAATTTTAGGCCGGAGTACATTAAAGGCCAGCTTGGGTTTGACGCTCTGAAACTATCGATTTCCGGAGCCTCAGCCCGGGAACAGTTTCTGATTGCAGATTTAGCCGTTAAAACCGGCAAGGTAGAAAATGTTATCTGGGGAATAGATTATTTTGGATTGAGTGGCGAAACAGGCAGAGTGAGAAATGAACAGGGGCCATTCCCCTTTTACCTGTACGATAAAAATCCTATAAATGATATTAAATATTTATTTAATATCAGCACCACGTTTGATTCCGCAAAAATTGTCATTAGAAGAATACTGGCCAAAGAGGTTATAGCTGCAGATCTTAACTCGCTATATACATGGGATCAGCAGTATAATTTCGACAGGGAAATAGTTCTGGATGAATGGAGAAAACTGGCGGATGATAACGAACAGGTGTCAAGAGAGTATGAAATTAATAAACTGGAAGAAAGCGCGCGCAATAACATTATTAAATTAGTTAGAAGTAATGAAAATATAAATTTCTACATGTACTTTCCGCCTTATTCAGTTTTGCAGCATTACTATTACTATAGAACCAACCCTGTTTTATTTGAAAATGAACTTTATGTAAAAAAACTGATTTTTGACGAGCTTGGGACACTGAAGAACGTAAAAATTTATGACTTTCAACAGGATAAAAATATAACTTTCGACCTTAATAATTATAAAGATCTGGCCCATCATTCCAGCCAAATCAATAATCTCATCATTGACTCCATATCAAGAGACGACTATAGGGTGATGCAGGAAAACATAGAATCAAGCATACAAACTTTGAAGGTCCAGGTGGAAACTTTAAAAATCGAAAATTTATAATAATATTGGCAATAAAAAAGCAGGCCAACAGGCCTGCTTGCAGAATAACCATTCGGTTATTCTACCTTAACGTTCATAACCAATCCTTTTAATTCGTAATCCCTGGATTTAACGAAATATTCCTTGTTGCTCCTGATTTCCTGACCGCCCAGGGTGATAGTGCCGCCCGAGATAACGGTCTTGCCTTCCAGGACCACAAACAAGTCTTTCAGATACGGGTCATAGGAATCCACCCGCTTGCCGGCGCTGTCGACAGAGATCATGTAAGCCGGTTTGATGGTTACTTCTTTAACCACTACATTGGTAAAGCTGGAACCTGAGACCATCTTGTCCCCCACCTTGACATTCGTCAACATTTCGGGGCGTATGCCCGGCGCTATAACGGTCACCGTGACAGTGTTAGCCGCGCCCTGGCCGCCGCTTTGCATCTTTAGTTTGTAATAGGCGCCCCCCGCCACCAGCAGCACCGCTAATATCACCAGCAGATCGATGGTATTGATCAGGCCGAAAAGCTTCCCTTTGTCGTCAATTAGTTTCATGAAAAGTCTCCTTCATTTATTCTCATTACAATATAAAACAAATTTCACTTCAAATCAACTTGAAAGATGACATCCAAGACATATCTAAAGAAGGGAGTTGTCGCCTGCCAGAAATTAACAGGCAAGTCGAGAACCGTCCCCGCTTGCTAGTTTGGCAGGAGGAGGGGTTTGGATATATAATAGTATTTATGAGGAGGAGAGGTTGAATGCTGGATATAAAACAAATACAGGAGGTATTGCCGCACCGCTACCCTTTTCTGCTGGTGGACAGGATTATTTCCCTGGAAGAGGGGAAGAAGGCGGTAGGCATAAAAAACGTAAGCGTCAACGAACCTTTCTTTCAGGGGCACTTTCCTGACTTTCCGGTTATGCCGGGGGTGCTGATTCTCGAGGCAATGGCTCAGGTCGGGGCGGTGATTGTCTTGAAAATGCCGCAGTTTGCCGGTAAAATAGCTCTTTTTGCGGGTATTGACAAGGTCCGCTTCCGGCGCCAGGTTTTTCCGGGCGACCAGCTCAGGATCGAAGTTGAGGTTTTAAAGCTGCGCAGCGCTGTTGGGAAAAGCTATGCCGCGGCTTATGTGGGGGCAGAGATGGCTGCCGAGGCAGAGTTGATGTTTGCCATACAAAAATAAGCATTTCTCAGGTTAATGTTTTTGCCGAAATCAGGCGGTATGTGGAGTATTTTGAAGGGATATAGCTCCCATTGCGGGATAACCAGCTTTATGGCTGCCACAAGTTGCTTTTACTTATTGTCACATCTTGTCCATTTGCGATAAAATAAGCTGTAGTCCGTGCTTTTTAATACCTCTGCTGGAGGGATGTTTGTGCAGATACCGGTGACGGCTATCCTGCTGGCCTTCGGGTTATCCCTGCTGGTTACCCCCCTGGTCAAAAAGTGGGCTTTTAAATGCGGCGCCCTGGACCGCCCCGACCAGAGAAAAGTACACAAGCGGGTTATGCCAAGACTTGGCGGCCTGGCTATATATTTAAGTTTTATCATAGCGGTGACGCTCACCTGCGATATTACCCGTCAGATAGCGGGACTTCTGTTGGGCGGTTCTTTAATTATCCTGCTCGGGTTTCTTGACGATACCAGGGGTGTTTCTCCCAGGTTGAAATTGGCCGGACAGGTGGTTGCGGCCTTAGCTGTCATCCCGTTCGGTTTAGAAGTTGAATTTTTAACTAACCCGTTTTCTGACGAATTGATTACATTGGGTTTATTGAGCGTCCCAGTTACAGTTTTATGGATAGTTTCCGTTACCAACGCCGTCAATCTTATTGATGGTTTGGACGGTCTGGCCGGAGGTACCACTTTTATTGCTGCGCTAACCCTGGCCGGGGTGGTCTGGATCGAGATTTCCGCATCAGGCGGCTCCCAGGGTCAGTATGACGCCATTATTCTGGCCATGATCCTGGCCTCGGCGGTTATAGGTTTTCTGCGCTATAATTTTTACCCGGCCAAGATTTTCCTCGGTGATTCAGGATCAATGTATCTTGGATTCAGCGTGGCGTCTCTGTCGGTGATGGGGCTGGCTAAAAGCGCCACCTTCATTTCGGTGATCATCCCGGTGGTTATTCTGGGTATCCCCCTGCTTGACACCACCTTTGCCATTGTCAGGCGTTATTACGGGCATAAGCCTATTTTTCAGGCTGACAAGGAGCATTTGCACCACCGTTTACTCAAACTGGGTTTAAGCCACCGCCAGGCGGTGCTCTCGATTTACGGAGTCAACGTGGTGCTGGGTTTGAGCGCCATCGCCCTGACCCTGATCTCACCCAAGCAGGCCGCTATATTCCTGGTGATACTCTCCACAGCCATCCTGATTCTGGCCAATAAAATAGGGGTTACCAGAACAGAGAGTAAGGCTGCTTATCTGCCACAGCCGAATAAACAACAGCGGTCCTAACGCTTAGGGCCGTTTTTTAGCATAAGGGGAAATTGTTGATTTTTGTTTAAACAAATCGAAAGAAGGGGGGTAGTGGATGTGAAAAAAATAAAAAAAGCTGTGATTCCAGCGGCCGGTCTGGGTGTGCGCTTTCTGCCGGCGACAAAAGCCCAACCCAAGGAGATGCTTCCCATAGTAGACAAGCCCGCCATTCAGTACATTGTCGAGGAAGTAATAGAATCCGGCATAGATGAGATACTGATTATCACGGGCAGAAACAAGCAGTCTATGGAGGACCATTTTGACAAGTCCCTTGAGTTGGAGGTGCGCCTTAAAGAAACCGGAAAAGCCCCTCTGCTGGAAATGGTTCAGGAAATAAGCAAGCTGGCTTACGTCTGTTTTGTGCGTCAAAAAGAACCGCTGGGCCTCGGACATGCCGTATCCTGCGCCAGACGCTTCATCGGGGACGAGCCTTTCGCTGTTCTGCTGGGAGACGATATTATCAGGGGCGGGACTCCCTGTCTGAAGCAGATGATGGACCTGTATGAGGAAGTGCAGTCGTCTGTTATCGCAGTCATGGAAGTGCCTGAAAAAGATGTCGGCAAGTACGGGATACTTGACGCGAAAGAGGAACGTAAAGGCATCTACCGGATTGGCGATTTAGTGGAAAAACCCGCTCTGGAGCAGGCGCCATCCCGCCTGGCGATTATGGGCCGCTATATCATAGATCCCCGTATTTTCCCCATTCTGGCTGAAGCAAAGCCAGGGGCCGGGGGGGAAATCCAGCTTACCGACGCCCTCAGGGTTTTGTGCCGGGAGCAGCCCATGTATGGTCTGGCTTTTGAAGGTAAGCGTTATGACGTCGGCGACAAACTGGGCTACCTGCAAGCCACGGTAGAGTTCGCCCTGGCCAGGCCGGATCTGGCCGAAGATTTCCGGGAATATTTGAAATCAATCAGCAAGGAGCTTTGAGCCAATTGAATATTCTGGTTACCGGGGGGGCCGGCTTTATCGGTTCCCATATCGTTGACGCGCTGGTAGAATCGGGCTGCCGGGTGGCGGTGGCGGACGATCTCTCCACAGGGAAATTCGAAAATATAAATCCGGGGGTGAACTTCTATAAAGTTGAGGTTCAAGCGCCGGATTTTAAAGAAGTTGTGGCCAGGGAAAAGCCGGACGCCATAATTCACCTGGCCGCCCAGGTGGATGTGCAGCGCTCTCTGAAAGAGCCGGCGGCCGACGCCGCCATCAATATTGTGGGGATGATCAACCTTCTGGAAGCCTGCCGCTGTTATAACGTGGGCAAAGTTGTTTACGCCTCCTCTGCGGCTGTATACGGAAGCCCGGCATACCTGCCGGTAGACGAGAAACACCCGCTGGCGCCACAGTCCCCTTACGGTTTGTCCAAATACACAGCGGAGCATTACCTCAGGATTTACCGGGAGCTTTACGGTATAGGCTACACCGTTCTGCGCTACGCCAACGTCTATGGTCCGCGCCAGGACGCCACCGGGGAAGGCGGCGTGGTGGCTATCTTTGTGGACAGGCTTTTGAAAGGTGAAAATCCGTACATATTCGGGGATGGGGGGCAAACCCGCGACTTTATTTATGTCAAGGATGTGGCTGCGGCGAATTTGGCCGCCCTGCGCAGAGGCGAAGGGATGACCTTTAATGTGAGCACAGGCGGCGGGCTTTCAGTCAACCGTCTTTTTGAGGTTATTAAAAAAGCCGCCGGGAGCGGGCAGAAGCCGGAGTACCTGCCGGCACGGCCGGGGGATATCACCCACAGCTACCTGTCCAATGAAAAGGCCCGCGAATTTCTGGGCTGGGCACCGCGCCGGAGCCTGGAGGAAGGGCTGGGGGAAACCTTGGAGTTTTATAAAAATAATTATTGAGCGTTAAAGAATGAGCCGGGTGTCTATTTTGCTGACGCCCGGCCTTTTTTCGCGCTGGATTAAGAATAATTTCATAATACCTACGCCTTACGGCTTAGAGCTTACGACTTGTTTTTTTAAGACAGGGCAGCCGTCCCCTCCTGTTTTTGTGGTGGTTTTGAGCAGGCGGATATAATCTTCAAACACCTTTTTCCGGTGGCCCAGTTTCATTAATATCAGTAAATCAGGTTTCTCTAAGATAATCAACTCCCTTACAGGAATTTGTTCACTTATATATTATACGACTTGTAAAAGTGAGACAGGAGAACCGTCCCCCTGGCTCCGCGCCTCTTAAAAACAGTGTTCCCATTTATAAGGGGGTGTAATACTATTTTGTATAAATGCCCCCTCTGCTGGCAAACTAATGCCTGTAGATTATACTGGAGGGAGCGCCTAATTATGAATCCTTTCCTGGAAATTTTGATCAGGGCGGTGGGCGCCTTTACAGCGGTGATTTTTCTAACCAGACTGGTGGGGAAGTCGCAGGTGGGCGGTTTGACCATTACCGACTGGGTCAACGGCATTGTTGTGGGTTCCATAGCCGCCAGCCTGGTCACCGAGCTGAGAGAGCCTGCCTCTTATTACGCTTTCGGTCTTTTGCTTTTTTTAGTATTGACCATTGTCTCTCAGTGGGCGAGTATCAAATACCGCCCGCTTCATAAGATACTAAGCGATGAGCCGACGGTGGTGGTGCATAACGGCAAAATACTGGAGAAAAATATGCGCAAGATGCGGTACACTATGGACGACCTGACCTCACAGCTGCGCCAGAGGCACGCCTTTAATATCGCCGATGTCGAATTTGCCATCGCGGAGCCAAACGGACAGCTGAGTGTCCTGTTAAAGAGCCAGGCCGCGCCGCTGGCGCCGCGGGATATCAACATCCCCACCCAGTACCGATGCGTGCCCTCGGAATTGGTGGTGGACGGAGTAGTTATCCAGCAGAACCTGAGTCAGAATAAACTGGATGAGGAATGGCTACTGGGAGAGCTTCAGAAACAGGGCATCCAGTCGTTGCAAGAAGTATTCTACGCCAGTCTGGACAGCGATGGGAATCTGTTCATTGATAAGAAACAGGATGACCTTGACTACGTTCAGGACATTACCGATAAGCTGCCGGGAAAGATGCCCCAGTAAGAAGAAAGATTTTTCACTTGAAGGATTTTATTTTCATGGAGTAGAAAACAAGTAAACGGTGTTGAAAAATGACGACTGGTAAATTTATCTTCAAGGCGACGCTTGTGATCGCCTTTTTTAGCTTGATGTCCAAGGTGCTTGGCTTAGCACGGGAGTCTGTAATAGGCGGCCTGATCGGGACTTCCTATCTGGCGGATGCCTATCAGATGTCCTTAAAAGCGCCGAATATGCTCTTCGCCATTATCAGCGGAGCGCTGGTGACAGTGATTGTTCCTGTTTATACCGAATATGCCTCCAGGGGCGAGAAGAGCGAGGCCTGGAAGCTCTTCAAAACAGTGCTGGTTGTGGTCACTCTTTTTTTCCTGATCGCTTCTATCATCGGCGTGATCGGGGCGCCCCTACTTATAAAACTTATAGCGCCCGGCTATTCAGGTGAAACAAGAGCATTGACGGTCGAACTATCCAGGATTATTTTGCCCTGGATGATTTTTGCCGCCCTGGCATCCCTGTTTACCCAGCTTTTGAACGCCAACAATATTTTTGGACTGCCGGCTTTCAGCAGCTCGGTTAACAATATTTTTATCATTATTGCCGCGCTTACCCTGGGCAAAATTTACGGTGTCTACGGCCTGGCCCTGGGCGTCATGCTGGCTATGGCGGCAATGGCTTTGGTGCAGTTTCCCGCCCTGTATAAAGCAGGCTTCAGAGTCAGCTTAAAGGTGGACCTGCGCCATCCCGGTTTAAAAAAGATCTATTATCTTGCTTTACCTTCGGTATTGAGCATCTCGGTTATCCAGGCCAATGTGCTTGTGACTTTTGTGCTGGCGTCATGGCTGCCGGTGGGAAGCGTTTCGTCACTAGGTTATGCGGACAGGCTGATCCAGTTTTCGGTCGGCCTGCTGGTTACCGCCATGGTCACAGCGGTTTTTCCCACCATCTCCCTGCTGGCCGCTGAAGGGAAAAAGGAGGCTTTAGCCGCTACCCTGCTCGGCTCACTGAAAGTTGTAATCATTGGGATTATCCCGGCCAGCGTAGGCCTAATGACCTTGAGTCACCCTATTGTTAATTTGATTTACGCCTGGGGCGCCTTTAACCAGCAATCGGTAGAGATGACTTCAGCAGCGCTTTTATACTATGCAGTCGGCACGGTGGGCTTTGCGGCCGGTTCTCTGCTGGTCCGCGGCTTTTACTCTTTACAGGATACCCGCACCCCGCTGAAAATAAGTATTGTTCAGGTTCTGATCAACCTGGGTCTGAGCCTGCTGCTGATCGGGCCTCTCCGGCACGCCGGCCTGGCTCTGGCCGCCTCCCTGGCCAACCTGGCCTACATGGCGTTGCTGATGTGGTATCTGGGTAAGAAGATACCCGGTTTGTACCAGGACGGTCTGTTGAAATTTACTCTGTCAGTTCTCGCCGCAGCCGGTTTGATGGCTGCAGCAAGTTACACGGTCAACGGAGCTCTGGCGGGGCTGATCCCGGGAAAAACCGGCCTGATGATCCAGTTGGCCCTGGCCGTAATCGCCGGAGTAACAGTTTTTGTGGCCGCAATTTTTGCCCTGAGAGTTAAAGAAGCCCACACTCTCTGGCAAAGCGCCCGCTCAGCCCTCTACCCAAAAAGGAACTAGCAAGCGGGGACGGTTCTTGCCTTGCCTGGTAAAATATGTTAGCCAGAACCCGAAACCAGAAGAACCGTCTCCCTGGCTCTCCACTTCCCTTGTCTACTTGGTAACCTTTTTCCCTTTTCTCACATAGGCTGGTGGGAGGAGGTGCCGGTAAATGCTGTTCAAAATTTCCGACCTGGGGCTGAAAGATATTGTTAACCTGGTTGACGGGGCGAAGCTGGGCCCGGTTAAAGATGTTCACTTTGACCCGGAAACAGGAAAAGTGATTTCGCTGGTGCTTTCCAGCGGCAGGAAATATCTCGGGTTGTTAAGCGCCGGCAGTGATGTGGTAGTGCCCTGGGAAAATATAAAAAAGATCGGGGTCGACACCATCCTGGTCGAAGTTGAGGCTGCGGCGAAAGCACTTCAAAGATAATTTGCGCTATAGAGCGTTTTATTGACATTTATCGCCTCATATTGTTAAAATATATTAATCCTGTGCGTTTTTAGCTTGTGAGGAGGAAAAGGCCATAGCCAGATCCAAACCTCTGCTGCGGAGGTTTGATTTTCTGTTTAGGGCTTGTACGAATTTAAGGAGGAATTGCCATGAGCAGGCGGCTTTTTACCTCGGAGTCGGTAACCGAGGGACATCCTGATAAAGTTGCTGACCAGATATCCGACGCGGTGTTAGACTCGATTTTTGAAAATGATCCTTTGGCCCGTGTAGCCTGTGAAACTCTGGTTACCACGGGGTTGGTTCTGGTTGCGGGCGAAATTACCACCAGTTGCTACATCGATATCCCCAGGGTGGCGCGGGAGACCATACGCGAAATTGGTTACACCAGGGCCAAGTATGGATTTGATTGTGACACCTGTGCGGTTATCACTTCAATTGACGAACAGTCCTGCGATATCGCCCAGGGAGTGGACCGGGCGCTGGAAACCAGGGAATGTGAAACAGGTGTCGACGAATTTGATTTAACCGGCGCGGGTGACCAGGGTATGATGTTCGGCTATGCCACCAACGAGACGCCTGAATTAATGCCACTGCCTATTGCACTGGCGCACCAGTTGGCCAGGCGGCTGGCTGAAGCCCGGAAAGGCAGGATCGTTCCTTATTTGCGCCCGGACGGCAAAACCCAGGTTACCGTTGAATACGAAAACGGCAGTCCCTTGCGGGTAGACACCATTGTTGTTTCAACCCAGCACCACCCCAAGGTAGCGCTGGAGAAGATCCGGCGGGATGTGCTGGAGGAGGTAATAAAGCCAATCGTTCCGGAGGAATTTCTAGACACGCAAACCAAATTTTTTGTTAACCCAACCGGACGCTTTGTCATCGGCGGCCCCCAGGGTGATACGGGCCTGACCGGCCGTAAAATCATTGTTGACACCTATGGCGGCATGGCCAGACATGGCGGCGGCGCTTTTTCCGGCAAGGACCCGACCAAGGTTGATCGCTCCGCCAGTTACGCCGCCCGCTATGTGGCCAAAAATATTGTGGCCGCGGGCTTGGCCGACAAGTGTGAATTCCAGGTCGCTTACGCAATCGGGGTGGCCCAACCGGTTTCAGTTATGGTTGAAACCTTCGGCACCGCTAAAATTGACAAGCAACTGCTGATAAATCTGGTGCGACAGCACTTTGACCTGCGCCCGGCGGCAATCATCAAGCAATTGGACCTGTGCCGGCCTATTTACAAAAAGGTGGCGGTCTATGGTCATTTTGGCAGAAACGACCTCGACCTGCCCTGGGAGCGTACCGACAAGGCGGATTTGCTCAGGCGGTCGGCGGGCCTCTAGTTCAGACGAGCCATTTTCAATTCAGGTTTTTGAGTTATATCACCCTTGAAGTCCGACCTGCATAGGTTGCATTAAGGACACGGGGGTGAGTTTTTTTTGAAATGGTTTTTGCTGCTGCTGGCACTGATCTTTCTTGTGGGAGTTTATCTAAGCAGGAGAACGGTCGCCGGAAGCAGTCAGCACGCAGGCCCAGGCAGGATAAAACTGGTAATAACAGTCAAAGATCAGGAGCCGTGGGTGGAAGGCTTCGTTCGCAAGCTATTTTACTGCATCCACAATAAAACCGGTCTGGATGTGGTAATTGTTGACGACTTTTCTTACGATCGCACACCGGATATTCTTAAACGGCTGGCCAGGGTATATCCTTTTAAATTCAACACCTGTGGTTCCTGTGCCCAAGAAACAGACTTTGCCGGCGTTCTGCACTTTGATGTAAGAGGTCTGAGCGGAAAAGATCTTCTGGATGCCCCCTTATTCTACCGTCTCTCCCATTTAAACGAAGGTAAATCACAGCTTCTGTCGAAATAGGAGTTAGAATTTATCCTGGCCTTTACTTGAGCAAAAGCGGGGTTGAATTTCAGTGCGTTCAAAGCAAGGAATCGTTCACATCATATATACCTGGCTTATCATTGGACTGGCTGTATGGCAGCTGGCCGCCCTGTTCCCCGTGCTGGAACTTGACAGTTCCCGGGAGTTGCTGACGATTGTTCTGCTGGGTGTGCTGGCCGAGTGTCTGGCGGTCCCCTTCCCACACGGTCAGCTTTCAGGTGGCTTTGCCCTGATCCTGTCCAGCTTTTTAATTTACGGACCAGCAGCCGCCGTTTGCATAAACGGCCTGGCCGCCTTAATCGGCCAGGGTATCGCCAACCGGGGCAATCCTGTGCGGACCGTTCTTTTTAACGCCGGGCAATACACTCTGGCGGCAGTCGCGGCGGGACTGCTTTTCAAACTGAGCGGCGGCGTCCCGGGACTGGTCGGGCCCGCCAATATTTTCCCCTTATTGATTTTTACGGCTGCCTACATCACGGTCAACCACCTGCTGGTTTATCTGTACCTGCTGCCCGGGCGGCACAGCACGACCGGGCGGCTGGTCTGGTCGGACGCGATCAAGTGGGACGGGCTGACCTATCTGTTTACCGTGCCCCAGGGGGTCCTTATCGCTATGATCTATAGATATACAGGTTTGACAGGAACGCTCACGCTGTTTGTTTCAGTGCTGGCCCTCCAGGTTTTCCTGCGCTTTTACGTCCGGCTGCAGGTAACCAACAGGGAGCTTACCGC
>CAZJGV010000020.1:0-12492 GCA_964545615.1 uncultured Pelotomaculum sp. | reverse complement strand
GCCTTTTACCAGGTGGCCAGGTTTTTAGAAGGCAAGCCCAGCCCGGTAAAACTAATGGAAATGGTTTTGAGAAACACCAAAAAAGCAGTGCCGTTTCACAGCGGGGTGGTTTATCTCTGCCAGGAGGAAGAAGAAGACTGCCTTCCCGCGGCGGCGACCGGTCCTTATGCCAAACAGCTTTTGGCTACTGCCGTTTTTGAGGGAGAAGGCCTTATTGGTCTCTCCCTGGCCAACAGGAAGCCGGAAATAGTTTTCGACACCAGGACCGACCCCACAGCCAGACAGGAGGAAGGATTGTGCCAGGGCATGCGCTCGCTGCTGGTTATTCCACTATTTTCAGGCAGGGATAACCTGGGGGTTATAGTGCTGGGGGAAAAAAGGCCCCTCGCTTTCGATGAAAAGCATCTGCATATAATGACCGTCCTGGCCGGACAGGCCTCCGTCGCTTTAGAAAACTTCGTCCTGAGCCGGCGCCTGGATCGAGATGTATCGCGTGATACCCTGACCGGTCTGTTGAGCTTCAATTCATTTTCGTCAATAACATCTGAAATGTGTGAAAGCGCAGGGGAGTACGGATCTACAGTTGGCTTGATCATTGTGGACATAGATCGCTTCAAAGCTTTTAACCGGCATTACGGCCGCGAGGCCGGGGAGATGGCCCTGGCGGAACTGGCCCTGTTAATCGGGAGCAGTATCCGGATAGACGATACCACTGCGCGCTACGGCGGTGATGAGTTCGCCCTGCTGCTGCCCGGCGCGGGTGGCCGCCGCCTGCAGGAAATAGCTGAAATCTTGTGGCGGAAAGCGCGTGAATATACCTTCCTTCGGGAGGAAGGCCGCTCTGCCAGACTGACCGTAAGCGTTGGCCTGGCCGAATTCCCCCGGGACGCCGGTGATGCCGCAGGACTTTTCAGGGCCGCTCAGCGGGCTCTGGACAAAGCCAAGGCCGCCGGTGGCGACCGTGTTGATTCAGCCGCGGTACCCATCGGCTAACAAGTGGGGACGGTTCTTGCCTTGCCTGGCAAACTGTGGTAAAATTGTTATGAGGTGATATAAATGCCAAGGCAAGCCAGGAATAAGGGAGAGTTTTCAATATACCACGTAATTCAGAGGGGAAACGAGAAAAAAAGCATCTTTCTTTCTGATGAAGACAGGTCAAGATTCCTAGGAATACTTGTAAATATGAAGAAAAAGTATAACTTTCTACTTTATGCCTACTGCCTGATGGATAACCACGTACATCTCATGATAGACGATAATGGAAACGACATTTCCAATATAGTTAAGAGTATAAATATAAGCTATGCCCAGTATTTCAACCGGATCTACAGCAGGTGTGGACACCTGTTCCAGGACAGGTTTAAGAGTGAGATGGTAAACAACGACAGTTACCTGTTTGAGTTGAGCCGTTATATCCACAATAATCCGGTCAGAGCAGGCATTGTAAAAAGGCCCCATGAATATCTTTGGAGCAGTTTCAATATTTACACTGGAAGAAACAAAGATCTTTACGGACTGATTGATAAAAGAAGGATCCTGGATAGCTTTTCGAGCAGACATGTGAAGGCAGTCAGAGAATATATAGAATTCGTGTCTAGAGAAGAAGATAAAAACATTCGCATTATGGATGTTGATGAAATATTAAATGATACTGATTATAACAGAGACTATATTTATACTATGGAGCAAGCCCGGTCAAAAATAATAGAAGCTGCGGAAAATAATAAAATAAGTTCTAGTGATCTAAAAGATTATATTTCGTTTCGCAATGAATTAATGAGCAGTATAAGAAAGAATTCTTCTCTTTCATTAAAGCAGATTGGTGAACTATTTGGAGGTCTGAGCGAATCCAGGGTAAGCAGAATTCTGGCTAAAGACAGGTAGCAAGTCGAGAACCGTCCCCACTTGCTAAAAGGCAAGGCAAGAACCGTCCCCGTTTGCTAGGAGGTTGGGGTGATGTCTCTCTGGGAAGACCTGCTGGACCTGATTTTCCCGCCGGGCCCGGAATGCCCTTTTTGCGGCGGGCAGCGTCTGGGGGAGAAAATTTGTGAACAGTGCCGGGCTGTCATTGACGGTTACAGCCGGGAGCCGTACTGTGGCAGGTGCGGCCGCTATGCCGGGAAAGGGGCGGCTCTTCCAGCTAGTCCAGCTCACCTTTGTTTCGAGTGTCGCAAGCACGGCTGGCCTTTTGTCCGGGCCCGGGCGGCCGGGCCTTACGAAGGTGTTTTGAAAGACGCAATGCACAGGTTTAAGTACGCTGGTCGCCGCAACCTGGCCCCGCACCTGGCGCGGCTGATGGCGGAGGCGGCCCGCGCCGTCCCGGAATTCACCACGCTTGACCTGGCCCTGCCTGTGCCGTTAGCAAACGAAAAGCTCCGGCGGAGAGGGTTTAACCAGGCGGCTCTGCTGGCCAGGGAGGCTGGCTCGCTGCTGCAAATACCTGTAAACGGGCGGCTGCTGGTCAAAGATTTTGAGACCAGCCCTCAAGCCGGCCTGCCCAGAGCCGCCAGGGAATCCAACCTGATGGGCGCCTTTAGAGTGACAGATTCCGGTGCGCTTCGCGGGAAAAATATACTCATTATCGATGATGTTTTCACTACCGGCAGCACTATCTCGTCAGCAGCTTCCGTTGTTCGCAAGGCCGGGGCCGGACAGGTGTTTGCCCTGACTGCCGCTGCAGGTAGATATTTTTGATATTTCTACAAAAAACGTGCCAAGCTTTTACATTATATGACAAATATTTTTCAGGAATTTTAATTTACTAACATCAAAACTGCTGAATTCATAAGTTATTAACAACATTATCCACATTGTCCACAGGTTTTTCTGCACAAACGTTATTCAACAAGGAATTTTTCGACATTCGTAAAAGTCTCTTAAACAACTAGTTAAACTTGCCGGATGCAGATACTGTCAGTTTATGGGAAAACTAAAAGTTACAATAGTGTTATAACTGCGGTTCATATTGGAAAGCTTGACAATCTTATCTCCCTTATGTTAACATTTTTATACGTAATAGAAGGATGTCGGAACAAGTTTTTAGGAGGTATGTTTGTGTTTGGTAGGGTTAAGTGGTTTAACCAGGAAAAGGGGTACGGTTTTATCGAGAGGGAGGATGGCGGGGACGTATTTGTCCACTTCTCGGCGATTCAGGAAGAAGGCTTTAAGACCCTAGCGGAGGGTCAAAAGGTTGAATTCGATATCGTCGAAGGCGCCCGGGGGCCGCAGGCGGCCAACGTGACGAAAATATAAACTCTTAAATACCCCAGCCAACCCTGGGGTATTTAAATCTAAATATGTTTTAAGAGGGATTATTTGTCGTTCAGGGGAATAATAGGGGTGTAAAGAAATTCAACGAAAGGAGTTGTTTTTCATGAAGATACAGGTGCGCGGCAGAAACATGGATACCACGGATGCCTTAAAGGATTATATTAGCAAGAGACTAGGCAAACTGGATAAATACATCGACAATCTTGGGGATGCTCAGGTAACTATGACTGTAGAAAGAGGTTTTCACAGGATCGAAGTAACTATACCCATCAACGGGATGATTCTAAGAGGGGAAGAAAGTACGGGTGATATGTACACTTCCATCGATCTCGTGGTTGAAAAGCTGGAAAAACAGATTGAAAAGTATAAAGGCAAGCTGCAGAAGAGGGGCGCCCGGTATGTCAATGACCAGCGTAAAACCACCGCTGTCCCGGAGGACGAAGAACCGCGCCTGGTCAGGACCAAGCGTTTTGCCATCAAACCCATGCCGGTGGAGGAAGCGGTGCTCCAGATGAACCTGCTGGGACATAATTTCTTTGTGTTTTCCAACGCCGACACTGAGCAGGTCAACGTGGTTTACAAGCGCAAAGACGGCAACTACGGGCTGATCGAACCTGAGTTTTAAAGCGGATTAGTTAGCGGCGCGCCCACCGGGCGCGCTTTTTACATTCAGGCCGGCTAATGGCCTGCAAAGATTATTTACTGGTAAGTGGTATAATTGACGGTAATCTTTAGGATGAAGTATAATGTTAAGATGGTAAAGTAATTAGCATTATATGTTTTTATGAGTTTTATGAGGCATATTGTATATTGAGAAATATTACCTGCCCCACGTCTAATAATTGAGGTGGTAATCTAATGCTTGGGTTTATCAAAAACTGGCTTGATGACAACGCCCGCGAAGTAAAGAAACTTCAAAAGACCGTAGATGAAATCAATAAATTGGAGCCGCGCCTGGCCTCTCTGTCTGAGAGTGACCTCAAGGGCATGACTGCAGTTTTCCGGGAGAGGCTGGAGCAGGGCCAAACGCTCGATGACATCCTGCCCGAGGCCTTTGCCGTAGTGCGGGAGGCTTCCCGGCGGGTTCTGGGAATGAGGCATTTTGACGTCCAGCTTATGGGCGGCATAGTACTGCACCAGGGCCGGATAGCGGAAATGAAACCCGGTGAAGGCAAGCCCCTGGTGGCCACCCTGCCGGTTTACCTGAATGCCCTGACTGGCCGGGGAGTTCACGTGGTTACGGTAAACGACTACCTGGCCCGCCGGGACAGTGAGTGGATGGGCCGGATTTACAGTTATCTGGGATTAAGCGTCGGCCTGATCGTACACGGCCTGGACTGGGATGAGCGCAAGCGCTCCTACGATGCTGACGTCACTTACGGCACCAACAACGAGTTTGGCTTTGACTACCTGCGAGACAACATGGCCCACCATCCCAGCCAGTTAGTCCAGCGGAATCTCAACTACGCCATCGTCGACGAGGTTGACAGCATTCTTATCGACGAGGCCAGGACACCGCTGATCATTTCAGGCCAGGCGGAGAAGTCCAACGACCTGTACTTCACCTTTGCCAGGATAGTACCCCGCCTGATCCGGGAAACCGACTACAATGTTGATGAAAAGGCCCATACGGTCACCATTACTGAGTCCGGGGTGGCCAAAGTGGAAAAAATGATCAGTGTTGAGAATCTTTACGACGATAAAAACATTGAGCTCACCCACCACCTGAACCAGGCCCTGAAGGCCCACGGTTTGATGAAAAAGGACAAGGACTACGTGGTGAAGGACGGCCAGGTAATCATAGTTGACGAATTCACCGGCCGCCTGATGTTCGGCCGGCGGTACAGCGACGGTTTGCACCAGGCTATCGAGGCCAAGGAGAACGTCAAAATCGAGCGGGAATCCCAGACCCTGGCCACGATTACCTTTCAGAACTATTTCAGAATGTACGATAAACTGGCCGGCATGACCGGGACAGCGGCTACTGAAGAACAGGAATTTAAAAAGATATACAATCTGGATGTACTGGTGATGCCCACCAACATGCCAATGGTCCGCAAGGATATAACGGATGTTATTTATAAGACCGAACAGGCCAAATTCCGCTCGGTGGTGAGCGAGATAGCCGAACGGCACGCCAAGGGGCAGCCGGTGCTGGTAGGCACTATTTCCATTGAAAAATCAGAAGTCCTGAGCAGCATGCTGAAGAAAAAAGGCATAGCGCACCAGGTGTTGAACGCCAAGTATCACGATAAGGAAGCGGAAATCGTCGCCCAGGCCGGCCGCCAGGGCGCTGTGACCATCGCCACCAACATGGCCGGCCGTGGCACCGATATTTTGCTGGGCGGCAACCCCGAATTTCTGGCCCGCCTGGAAATGCGCCGGGAAGGACACCAGTTTGAAACAGCCGAAGAAATCACCGCACCGGCTGAGGCGGAAGAACAGGTTTATAAAACAACTTTAGACAGGCTGCGCCGGCAGACGGAAGAAGAGCGCCGCAGGGTGGTTGAACTGGGCGGACTGCACATTATGGGTACAGAGCGGCATGAGAGCCGGCGTATCGACAACCAGCTCCGGGGCCGCTGCGGCCGCCAGGGCGACCCCGGCTCAAGCCAGTTTTACAGCTCACTGGAAGATGATCTGATGCGTCTCTTTGGCTCGGACAATATCTCCGGGATCATGGACCGCCTGGGCATAGAAGAGGATATGCCGATTGAGCACTCAATGATCTCCAAATCTATTGAAACCGCCCAGAAGAGGGTTGAGAACCGCAACTTCGATATCCGCAAGCACGTCCTTCAGTACGATGACGTGATGAACCAGCAGCGGGAACTTATTTACCGGCAGCGGCGCCAGGTCTTGACCGGTGAAAACCTGAAGGATAATATCCTGGAGATGATCGACGCCTGCGTGGAGCGTGTGGTGAGCGCTTATGCGCCCGAGGGTGTCCACCCGGAAGAGTGGGACCTGAAGGGCCTGCTGGACCAAGCCGAACAGCTTTTCCTGCCTGGCCACCAGCTGACCCCGGAGGATCTGGAAGACATGGGCCGCCAGGAACTGGAGGTAACTCTGGCCGAACACTCCCACGCGGCGTATGAGGCCAGGGAACAGGAACTGGGCCCGGATACCATGCGCGAGGTGGAGCGGGTGATCATGCTCCGCATTGTGGATGACAAGTGGATGGACCACCTGGACGCCATGGATCAGCTGCGGGAAGGCATTGGCCTGCGCGCATACGGTCAAAAAGACCCCTTGGTTGAGTACAAGTTTGAGGGGTATGAAATGTTTCAGAACATGATTAACACCATCCAGGATGAAGTGGTGCGTTATATCTTCCGGGTTAATGTGGTCCAGCCCCAACAAGAAAGGCCGCGCCAGGTGGTGGAAAACCGCTATGCCGAGGAAGGCGCGCGCCAGCCCGTCCGCAAGGAAAGCAAGGTGGGGCGCAACGACCCCTGCCCCTGCGGCAGCGGCAAGAAATATAAAAAATGCTGCGGACGGGCGGAAGCGGAGAAAAAGGCCTAGAAGTCAGAAGCTTTTCTGAAATTATTATAGGTAGAAACGGAATGATGAAAAGTTGTATGCAGAGTTGAAACGGGAACTTGAGCCGCTGGGCAAACGAATGGAAGATTTGAGGGTTTCTCTTTGACATAGCCGGCAAAGAAGAGGAAATAGCCCGGTTGGAGACACAGATGCACAACTGCAGTTTCTGGGACAACCAGGAAACTGCGCAAAAAATAATGCAGCGGGTGGCGAACCTGCGCGACAGGGTTTCAGTTTTTCAGGACCTGGCTGATAAATACCAGGAAGTGGAAGTGCTGATTGAGCTGGGCGAGGAAGAAGACGACGATGCCGTCGCCGCTGAGGCCAGGGAAGGGCTGACTGCTGTCACCAGGATGGTCGCCGAACTGGAAATGGCGGTCTTGCTAAGCGGGCCTTACGACCGGGGCAACGCCATTATCGCCCTGCATGCCGGGGCGGGAGGCACGGAAGCCCAGGACTGGGTGGAAATGCTGATCCGGATGTACGGCCGCTGGGCGGAGCGGCGCCGCTTTAAAGTAAATATTTTGGATCTGCTGCCCGGTGATGAAGCGGGTATCAAAAGCGCCACCTTCGAGGTAATCGGCCCCAACGCTTTCGGCTACCTTCTCTCAGAAAAAGGGGTGCACCGGCTGGTGCGCATTTCACCCTTTGACACCGCAGGGCGCAGGCATACGTCATTCGCTTCCGTGGACGTCCTGCCTGAAGTGGATGACGATATGAATGTGCAAATCAACCAGGACGATTTAAAGATAGACACTTTCCGCTCCGGCGGCGCGGGAGGCCAGCATGTAAACAAAACGGACTCGGCGGTGAGGATAACCCACCTGCCCACCGGCATCGTGGTGTCCTGTCAGAACGAGCGCTCCCAGCTGTCAAACCGTCTGGCGGCCATGAAAATGCTCAAGGCCAAACTGATCGACCTGGAGCTGCGCAAAAAAGAGGCTGATCTGGCGGCCATGCGCGGCGACCAGCAGGAAATAGCCTGGGGCAGCCAGATCCGCTCCTATGTATTTCACCCTTACAGCCTGGTAAAGGACCACCGCACCGGTCAGGAAGCGGGGAACATAGGCGCCGTGATGGACGGTGAAATTGACACCTTTATCGCGGCTTATCTTAAAGAAAAGGCTCGCGCCAACAATGGAGAATAAGACGAAAGCAGGGTAGCAAACGGGGACGGTTCTTGCCTTGCCTGGTAAAATTAGGTTGATGGCATTAAGCGAATCTGTTCGTCGAATTCATTACACCAAAGGGGACATTTCACAAAAAGTGATGTGCCCCCTTTGGCCGGTATAGGGCTAACCTAATAACGCCTGAATTTTCAGGACATCCTACCATTGGACTGCCATACTATCCTTTCATCAGGCAGCAAATGGAGTGAGACAGGAGAACCGTTCCCTTGTCTCATCCTTGTGGGGTGTTGATTATGATCCCGAAGATAATCCGGGAAATAACCGGGGTCAGCATAGGTGTTATCCTGATTGCACTGGGGTTGGACCTGTTTCTTATCCCTAACAGGATTGCCGCCGGTGGGGTAAGCGGCATTGCCACGATCCTTTATTATTTAGTGAACGTGCCGGTGGGAGTTGCCATGCTGGCCCTGAACGTGCCGCTGTTTGCACTGGGTGTTTACCGTATGGGACTGCGCTTTGGCTTCCGCTCCCTATACGGAACAGTTACCCTTTCCCTGGCGGTGGATCTTCTCGCCCCATTCCTGCCCGTGCCCACCCATGACATCCTGCTGGCGAGCCTGTTTGGCGGCGTACTGGCAGGCCTGGGTCTTGGGCTGGTGTTCAGGCATAATGGCACCACCGGTGGCACCGATCTTGCCGCGGCAGTGCTGCGTACCTACACAGGGGTGAACATAGGGCAACTGCTCTTTTTGGTAGATGCGTCGGTTGTTGTCGCCGCCTGGGTAACCTTTAACTCCGCTGAACTGGCCATGTACGCCCTGATCACCATTTTTGTCACAGCCTGGCTGACCGACTTAGTCCTGCAAGGATTCAGCTATGCCAGGGCCTTTTTGATAATTTCCGACCGGCCTGTAGAGATAGCGGCTGCGATAGTGGAGGGAATGAATAGGGGCGCCACCGCCTGGCCCGCCCGGGGAGTCTACACGGGACAAGACAGGGAGGTCGTCTTGTCGGTGGTAAACAGGGCTGAGGTAATCCGCCTAAAAGAGCTGGTTTACGGGATTGACAAGCACGCTTTTATAATTCTGGCAGATGTACATGAGGTGCTTGGAGAAGGTTTCAAGAAATACAAATAACACATATCTGCAAAATACAACAATATCCTCTTATTGACAGCCCTGTGAATATCGTTGTAAAATTTTGATAATGGTGGATGTGATGAAACAGACCTACTTTTTTAACGGGCATCATAGGTCTGTGGAGCCAGTGATGCAACCGGCCACTACGATATATAGTAGTGGGTTTTTTATTCTCATAATCATTCGCTATATAAGGAGGACGGTGGGTTGTGGAGAACATTACGCAAATGATTCAAAAGCTGAAATCCATGGGCTACAGGAATTCCCAGGTAGTAAGAATGATTGAATCTTGTATAGGAAGAAAAAGGAGTATCGAAGCTTTAAACCAATATGATATTAAGAAACTGTCCGCTTTTCTTGAAGAACAGGTGGACTTTGGTCTAAAGTGTCTTCATGTTACCAAAAAGGTTGACTGATATCTTCCTCCGTTACACACCCAGCAGATCTTGTAGCGGGGCGGAATTAAGCGCCTCCGCCAGTGGAGGCAGCGATCCGATAATCTCCAAGAAGAATTGACACCTCCTGGAAATGTTTTGGTTCTTGACATAAAATAAATGATTGTGAGAAAATAGTCTAAATCAAGAAACAAAAGGGGGTTTTTTTTTGCGCCGTTTAACACGATTGGTTTTTTTACTAATTTTAATAGGTATGCTTGTGTCGCCAGGTGTGGTTGCCGCTGAAGAAGAAATGCCAATACTGCCGGCAAACTATTATGGTTCGGTAAAAGACGCCACCGGTCAAACCGTAACCGCAGGTACGGTACAAGCCTACATAGACGGTCAAAATGTTGGCGAATTGGCTTTCACCAATGGTTTTTACGGAAGTGAGGAAGGCGGTCAGACTAAGCTGGTCGTACAGGGGTCGCAAGGGATAGTTGGAAAGACTGTGATCTTTAAGGTGCAGGTAGGCGCCCGGAGCTATGAGACCCAGTCCAGCCCGGCTGTCACTATGGTAATCGGTGATGTGAAGAGAGTTGACCTGACCGCGATTGAAACCGTCACGGCACCGACGACGCTTTTAGTGACCGCTACCGAACCGGCAGCCAATGCGGCAGCTGTGGCGCTGGACAAGACAATCGTCATCACCTTCGATAAGAACATACAAATGGGCAATTCTTATAACAACATCACCCTGACCGGTACGCAAAGTGTCAGCGCCTCCAAGAGCATCAGCGGCAACACGCTTACCATTGAACCGGCGGCAAGTCTCAGCAATGGCGTGAAATACACGGTCAATATTCCTGCCGGAGCTGTAAAAGACAGCAGCGGCGCCGAGAACACTTTATTTTCTTTCAGCTTTACCACCCTTGCCGCTACCACGACATCTCCCGTTACTCCTGCCGGACTTAATGTTTCCGGCGCCGACCCTGCGGGTGGCGCGGTCGATGTGTCAGTTAACAAGACCGTCAGTATTTTCTTTAACAGCAATCTTCAACAGGGCGGATCTTACAGCGGCATTAGCCTGACTGACGACCAGGACTCCGTCGTGGACAGCGTCAAAACCATCAGCGGCAACACCTTGACCATAGACCCCGCCGCAGACCTTGCCAGTAAGACTACCTATACCGTGACCATACCGTCTGGAGCCGTACGAGATTATAATGGAAACAACAACCACTCTTACAGCTTTAACTTTACAACTGTTGAGACAGCTGCAACAACACCACCGGATACAACACCACCGGATACAACACCTCCGGATACAACACCTCCGGATGAAACACCACCGGATACAACACCTCCTACAACCCCTGCCTTTAGTGATCTCAGCGGCCATTGGGCGAGGGATATAGCGCTTGAACTGGCAGGCATTGGTATTATTCAAGGTTACCCCGATAATACTTTCAGGCCGGATAACAATATTACGCGCATCGAATCGGTAGCGATTATTGTCCGGGCTCTGGAACTCGATTCCACCGGAGAGCAGGAACTGGTCAGCTTCAGTGACAGCAGCGATATCCCTGCCTGGGGGCGGGGCGCGGCGGCAGCGGCAGTCCGAGCGAATCTGGTTAAAGGTTCTTCCGGAGAGGCTGGACTGGCTTTTAACCCCAACAGTCTGATTACAAGGGCTGAAATGGCCGCCCTCACCGCCAGGATTATCGACCAGAAGACTGGCGCCGCCCTGATCCCCGAGGCTGGATTCGCCGATGCCGGGCAAATGCCGGACTGGGCCAGAAGCGATATTAACCTGGCCGCCGCCAGAGGGATTATTAAAGGATACCCTGATAACACCTTCCAGCCCGCAAAAGAAGTAACCAGGGCTGAGGCGGCCTCCATGATCAAAAACTTGCTAAAAGCAATCTCCAGTTAACCGTTCAATCAGTATAATTGATAACGGCCCCTTTCCAGACTGCAATGGTCTGAAAGGGGCCGTTTTCTTAATCAAAGGTCAAGAAACCCATGCTTAATTAATAAAAATTGTTTTAGCCTTTTTCTTATTAATAATTAGTACAGTATGTCGATAATAGTTTTAGAAGGAACATTCCGGAAATACATTGACTAAAATAGCTGCGTATTATATATTGATGGCAAAATTTAATAAGCAGGATGTGAAAAGAGTGAGTTACTTGAAACGATGGCACAAAATGGTTAAAGCCTTTCTTGTGTTTGTCTTTCTTGTTTTTATAGGAGGGGTAGTAAACGTAAATATCGCTTATGGCTGAGGCGGTTGTACCAGTCAGCCGTTTGTGTTGACCCGCGACGCCAAGGATATAGCAGCAGGTAATGCTACCCTGGGTGGAATAATTACGATTTATGGCAACTGCGCAACTAACGAGTATGGTTTTTATTATGGTACAGACCCGGCCCTGACCACATCAAAAAAAGTCACCGTGGGGACGAGTACTCCTGATCCGGTTCCCTTCTATCGAACATTAACGGGCCTTAGTTCGGGAGCCTATTACTTCAAAGCCTTCGCAACCAATGATTTAGGCACAGGCTACGGGGAAGTGCTGCGCTTTACTATTACTAATCAGACAGTTAGTAAGCCCACCGTCCAGACCAATGCCGCTACAGGTATTACAACGAACTCTGCCAGTCTGAACGGCAACATCGTTTCTAATGGCGGCGGTGTCCTCACTGATTACGGCTTCTACTGGGGAACCGGTGACGCCACCCCGACGAAGTTATCAGCAGGTACAGGGGATTTCACCGGCGTCTTCAATAAAGCAATAAGTGGTCTTAGCCCCGGAACCTATTCCTTTAAAGCTTACGCGACAAATTCAGCGGGCGTCAGCTATGGGGATGTGTTGTCTTTTACCGTCACTCAGCAAGCTATTAATATGCCCACTGTGCTGACCAATGCCGCAACAGGTATAACAACGAACTCCGCCGGCTTAAACGGCAACATTACTTCTAACGGCGGCGGCGTGATCAGCGAGTACGGCTTTTACTGGGGGACCACCGCCAATC
>CAZJGV010000019.1:0-24958 GCA_964545615.1 uncultured Pelotomaculum sp. | reverse complement strand
GCCCAGCACCGCCACAAAGGGCCGCTCGGGGTTTTCCAGGGCGCTGCCCAGGAAATCCCTCTGCGTTTCATTCACGCTGCTCTCGTCACCGGTTAAAACCAGTTCCAGAAAACCCTTGATCACGGTCAACGGCGCTTTAAGATCGTGAGTGATGGCGGAAAGAAAACTGGCCTTGGTCTCTCTCATTTCCTGTTTCAGGGTTGCGTCCCGGAATACTTCTATGCCGCCGATTACTTCTCCGTTATCCCGCATGATCGGCGCCACGCTTACTTCCACTATTACCCGTGAGCCGTCACGCCGCTGTGCGCGCACAAGGACTGGTTTGTCGCCCGGCACTCCCTTAACCATGCACTGCTGCAGGGGGCAATGATCGGTTTCACAAAGCTGGTTTCCATTCACATCAACATGATTCAAAATGTTTTCGGAACATTTGTGCCCCAGAGTGTCTTTTGAACTAAAACCGGTAATTTCCTCACAGGCGCGGTTCCAAAAAATAATCTTTCGGTTCCGGTCAGTCATGTACACTCCGTCCGCTATACTCAGCAGAACGCGTCTGAAATTTTTGGTGTCACTTAAAAAAGTGCCCTCCAGTACATGCATTTCCTTCTTAAACAATTTCCCAACACCTCCCCTGAAGGGGTACCGTATAATAATGACCTTCTATAAAGTTTTCAACAAAACAGACCATTTTTCCTTTATAGAAGAAAACTCCAGAAAGCTGCTTGCTCCAAACATTGTTCTGAATGTTAAAGACTGAGTTAAGGCAATGTTTTGTATTTCCGGGCATACTAATCAAAAAATAGGAGCGAGGAGACATAATAATGACCGGCAGCATATTCTTATACGGCGAAGAGAGTTGTCCTTACTCTGCGTCGGCAAAAGAAGATTTTGCCAAAAGAAAAGTGCCTTACAGATACCGTGATGTGAAAAGGGATGAGAGAGCTCTGCAAGAAATGCTGCAGCTTACCGGCGGGGGGCGTGAAGTTCCGGTGATAGTCGAGGGCAGCCTGATAAAAATTGGTTTCGGCGGTACCTGAGAGGTCTAGAACGGCCGGCGGCCGGAATGGGACGTGAGACGTGAAAATGAAGATATCCTTAAGGGTCTAAGACCGGAATGCAGAATAAGATTTCAGTAATTTACCAACTGGTAAAATTCAATTTTCCATTCAATAAATCCAAAAACTGGCACTCATTCAATTTCCAAATAGACAATTCAACAATTCAACAACTGGCACCATTTAACAATTTATGGAATTTTATTTTGGGATTTTTCATTTGCCAGGGAATATTCGTCCAACAGGCTCATATATATATACTGTTGTTGTATGCCACTGGAAAAAAATAGACGTGGACTAGGTTTCACGACAGAATCGATATTTGATTTTTAAAGATGTGGGGAGGGATGCAATCTTTAACGATAGATGCGTCTTAATAAAATTTATTTGGGAGGGAGTGTGTATATGGAAGTGAACGATATCTTCCGCGACATCGCGGAACGTACCGGGGGGGATCTTTATCTAGGCGTGGTTGGCGGCGTTCGCACAGGTAAATCAACTTTTATCAAGCGCTTAATGGAACTGATGGTACTCCCCAATATGACTAACGTTTATGACCGGGAGCGGGCCAAGGATGAACTGCCCCAAAGCGCTGCGGGGCGGACGGTAATGACCACCGAGCCAAAGTTTGTGCCCAACGAAGCTGTTGAAATTCAAGTAACCCCTAATTTAAACGTAAAGATACGGATGGTGGACTGTGTAGGTTACCGTGTGGAGGGAGCCCTCGGCTATGAGGAGGATGACGGGCCGCGGATGGTATCAACACCGTGGTTTGAAGAACCCATCCCGTTCCAGGAGGCAGCTGAAGTAGGGACCAGAAAGGTGATTTCAGAGCATTCCACGATGGGGCTGGTGGTTACCACAGACGGTTCCATAACGGACATTCCGAGGGAAAACTATATTGAGGCCGAGGAAAGGGTCATTGAGGAGATGAAGAGCATCAACCGTCCTTTCCTGGTACTGCTCAACAGTACCGATGCCGCCGGCGAGGAAGCTTTGAATCTGGCAGCCGAGTTGAGTGAGAAATATGACACCCCGGTGCTGCCGATTGACTGCGCCCAGACAGCCCAGGCTGATATTCTGCATATACTGGAAAAGCTGCTGTATGAATTCCCTGTAAACGAGGTGAACATCAACCTGCCGCCCTGGGTGGAAGAACTGGAACTCAAACACTGGCTGCGTCAAAAGTTTGAGGATTCGATTCGTGAGACCGTTAAAAATGTACGGCGGTTGAGAGATGTCGATGGCGCGGTGGAGTCCCTGGCTGATTATGATTTTGTTGAGCAGGTAAGCCTGCGCAGTATGGATATGGGAACCGGATCAGCGGCGATAAGCATCACCTCCGGCCCGCAGCTTTTCTACCAGGTGCTGAGCGAGCAGTCGGGTTTTGATATCGGTGGTGAAAAAGAATTGTTCCGTCTGGTCAGGGAGCTCAGCGTGGCTAAAAGGGAATACGACAAGGTGTCGTACGCTTTGGGAGAAGTCAGGGAGAACGGTTATGGCGTGGTCACTCCTACCCTGGATGAGCTGATCCTGGAGGAGCCGGAATTGATCCGCCAGGGCAGCCGCTTCGGGATCAAACTCAAGGCCAGCGCGCCGTCCCTGCATTTGATTAGAGCTGACATTACCACCGAGATCACCCCCATTATCGGAACTGAAAGACAATGCGAGGAGCTTGTACAGTACATGCTGAAGGAATTCGAAGACAACCCGCAGAAGATATGGAAGTCGGAAATCTTCGGTAAGTCGGTGCACGATCTGGTTAGGGAAGGCATTCAAAACAAATTACACCGCATGCCGGAAAATGCTCAGGACAAACTGCAGGAAACACTTCAGCGCATTGTCAATGAAGGCTCCGGCGGACTGATTTGTATAATCATATAGTTAACTGAACCGGTCGACTGGCCGGTTTTTATTTTCCCAAGTAAATTCAGCAAACCTGTAAAAAACTATAAATGCTCTGGACAACAGTGTCTAATATTTCTGAAACTAAGTTTCATATATCCCTTTGGTTTCGCATTGTAAATTAAACACTTTGAAATAGAGGCTGCTATATGCAGCCCTTTATTACTTTTTGTCATTTTTATGCTTGTTGGAACAGGACTCGGGTTTCTTTTTAGGGGCTTTTTAAGGTGTAAATAGTCGTTTTAACTCATACTTTATTAATTTTTTTGCTGGCCCTTAAGGGCATTTCCTTCCTTTTTCAGGACTATTTCCAATAGCCACTTTAACAAAATCCCGATAATAATATATATAGGCAATGAGTAATAATTTTCCCATTTGAGCAGTACATAGATGCCGACCCATTCAAGTATATTCTCTCCAACAAAAGATAAAACGGCAGACACTAAGACGCTGGCAATGATGAATGGTTTCCATTCGGAAAAGTATTGATAAATAAACATGTAAATAACAGGTAGGGCCGAAGAGTTAACAGGAATTAACCTTGGAAATAACGGCTCGATATCATATGGATATTCCCATAGATTCAACTGGCAGCCGATCTCGTCAAAGAAGGTCACTACTGTTATTACAAAAAATCCATAGAGCAAGATTTCCATAAGCCGCTTTCTGTCCACAAATTTCCACCATATAAACCAGGGAACAATGAGTACGGCCATGAGCAGCCACCATTGAAATGAAAATACTTCATAATGGGTCCAACTATATATTTGCATTTCAATCGACTTGTTTTGGAGTTCCAGGATTTGTTCAAAGCCGGAGTTGGTGTTCAGGTATAAGCACCTCTTTAGTACTTAATCTCATATAATATACCCTGTGGAGAAACTTACTTGAGCAACTGGTTCTATTCTTATCCGTAAGGCGCCTTTTAATGACAAGCAGAATTATTAATTTACTATTCATGTCGTCATTTTTTTAATAGATACTTTTGCAGGCGTTTTTTTGCGTTGCCCGCATGAGGCGCCGATGCTATAATGTCTAGCAGAGGCTGTAAGATAATAGACAGTCAGGACACCGGTTTTATATATAAAGGAGGAAAGCCAAGTGGCTGCTAAAAAGGAGATTGGCGTTGGCCTACTGGGCATGGGCACCGTCGGGCGCGGTGTCTACCGCATTTTGAATGACAACAAAACGGGCATTGAACAAAAAGTCGGAGTGCCCATTGTAATAAAAAGAATCCTGGTGCGCAATGTTTCAAAAGACCGCGGCATGGCGCTTAATAAAGCGCTGTTGACCACAAATATCAGCGATCTACTTGATGACCCTGAAATCGACATTATCGTTGAGGTGCTGGGCGGAGTCGACCAGGCGCTGGAATATGCCCTGCGGGCGCTGGAAAGTGGGAAAAGCCTGGTTACCGCCAACAAGGATATGATCGCCCTGCATGGGAAAAGACTATTTGAAGCAGCCGACTTAAATAACCGGGATTTGTTTTTTGAAGCCAGTGTGGCGGGTGGAATACCAATCATCAAGCCTCTCAAGGAATGCCTGGCCGCCAACAGAATCACGCAGTTAATCGGCATCATCAACGGCACTACCAATTATATGCTCTCCCGGATGAGCAAGGAAGGGCTCGGTTTCCAGGAAGCGCTGAGTGACGCCCAGTCTCTGGGCTACGCGGAAGCTGACCCCAGCTCCGATGTTGAGGGCTTTGACGCCGCGCGCAAGCTGACCATCCTGTCGTCAATCGCTTTTAATACCAGGCTGCGACTAGATCAGGTCTATGTAGAAGGAATAACCCGCGTTACCGCCGAAGATATTGCATACGCCGCCAATCTCAACTATGTGGTGAAACTACTTGCCATAGCCAGGGAGAGCGGTGACGGTGTAGAAGTGCGGGTGCATCCGGCGCTGCTGCCGAAAAATCACCCCCTGGCATCTGTGAATGATGTATATAACGCTATTTTTGTCACTGGTGACGCCGTGGGTGACGTGATGTTTTATGGTCGCGGGGCGGGTGAGCTTCCCACCGCCAGCGCTGTGGTGGCTGATGTGATGAACGCTTCACGCAATCTGGTTAGAAATGTGCCCGGAATGATCAGCTGTACCTGTTTTGAAGAAAAACCGGTCAAGCCGATGGGCCTCACTATAGCCAAGTATTATTTACGCCTTAATGTGGCTGACAAACCGGGTGTTCTGGCAAGCATAGCCTTGATTTTCGGCAAGTATGAAGTAAGCCTGGCTTCAGTCATTCAGCAAACCACCGGAGAGTGTGCCGAGCTGGTCCTGATCACCCATAAAGTATATGAAAAAAACCTGCAGGATGCTCTTTTAGAAATAAAAGAACTACCTGTGGTAAATGAAGTTTCCAATGTGATCAGGGTTGAAGGAGAATAGACGCAGGGGGACTGTTTGTGATAATCCGAGTACAGGTGCCGGCTACGACGGCAAACCTTGGTCCGGGTTTCGACTGCCTTGGGATGGCGCTGGAACTTCATAACGTAATCGAAATGGTTCCAACTTCCCGCGGGCTGACCATAGAAATATGCGGTGAAGGGATGGCGGACATTCCCAGGGATGAAAGCAACCTGGTGTTTCGGGCCGCCCGCTGTCTTTTCCAGCATGTTGGTTTTGCGGCGCCGGGCTTAAGGCTGCGCTTATTGAATCAAATCCCTGTAGCCCGTGGTCTGGGGAGCAGCACATCGGCCATAGTGGGCGGCGTAATAGCCGCAAATCTACTGACAGGTGGCAAGCTTTCAGTTAGAGAGCTGATCAATATAGCTAGTTCCATCGAAGGTCACCAGGATAACGTGGTGCCTGCCGTTTTAGGTGGCATTGTTGTTTCGGTGCAGTCGGATGGAGAGATAAAGTATTTAAAAATCGAACCGCCCAACGGATTAAAAGGTGTGGTGGCGGTGCCTGATTTTACGCTGATCACTAAAACCTCAAGGGAAGTTATCCCAGCCCAGGTACCTTTTCAAGACGCTGCTTTCAATGTCGGGCGGGTGGCGTTACTCGTGGCGGCGCTGCAGCAGGGGGATCTGGGGCTTTTGGGCGTGGCCATGGAGGACAGGCTCCATCAGTCTTTCCGTTCGCCCTTAATACCGGGGTTAAAAAAGGTACTTGCGGCGGCAAAGCTCGCCGGCGCCCGGGGTGTTACCTTAAGTGGCGCGGGACCTTCAGTGATCGCTTTTGCCGACTCAAACTTCGAGCTAATCGCCAGGGTTATGGGTGAGACCTTCCGGCAAAACGGTGTGAAATCCAAGGTAATGGTGCTAAAGCCCAGTCCGATCGGAGCCAGGGCGCTTGAGGTTAAATAGAAAATACAAATTGACACGATTTGCAGGATTTCAAGGATTTACAGGATTGCTTCAATTAATTTATAAAAACTAATAAGATGATTGATTGTTTAGTCCTGTTAATCCTGTCTAAAAGAACGATGTTTTTAAAAGGCAGGCGATAGTAGAAAATGCTTGTAGTCCAGAAATACGGCGGCAGTTCGGTTGCCAATGCCGAGCGAATTCATAATATTGCCCGGCGGGTTGCTGATGTCAGGAGCAAAGGACATCAAATTGTGGTGACCGTATCGGCCATGGGTGATACCACTGACGACCTGGTCAGTCTGGTTAAAGAAATAACCGATTCTCCAACAGACAGGGAAATGGATATGCTTTTATCTACCGGGGAGCAGGTTTCTGTAGCGCTTTTAGCTATGGCCATAAAGAACCTTGGAGAACCAGTTATTTCTTTGACAGGCGCCCAGGCGGGTATCCATACCGACAACGCTCATACCAAAGCTAGAATAACCAATATCGACACCGCCCGGATTGAGGAAGAATTAGCACAAGGCAGGATAGTTGTGGTGGCAGGTTTCCAGGGTATTGATCAGGTGAACAACAATATCACCACTCTGGGCAGGGGCGGCTCTGATACCACCGCTGTAGCGGTGGCTGTAGCTTTAAACGCCGATCTTTGTGAGATTTATACTGATGTTGACGGGGTCTACACCACAGACCCGCGTGTTGTTCCGGACGCGCGCAAGCTGACTGTGATTGCTTATGAGGAAATGCTGGAATTGGCCAATTTAGGCGCTGCGGTGCTGCACCCCCGGGCTGTGGAACTGGCCATGAAGTATAAAATGCCGCTGCATGTGCGTTCAAGTTTCAATCAAAATCCCGGGACTGTGGTAAGGGAGGTGGAAGAAGTGGAAAAATCGCTTGTTGTGACCGGAGTTGTTTGTGACAGCAATGTCGCTAAGATAGGTCTTTTTAATGTGATGGACAGGCCGGGCATTGCCCATACCTTATTTAAAGCCCTGGCAGACGAGAAAATAAATGTGGACATGATCATACAAAGCGCTATGCGCGACGATAGGAACGATATCTCTTTCACCTGCTCCAAAGGAGATTTGAAAAAAGCGCTGGAGGTTGTTGAGAAGCTGCAGCCGGTGCTGGGCGCTGACGGTTTCACCTACGGCGACGGTGTGGCCAAAGTCTCCATTGTAGGCGCCGGCATGGTCAGCAACCCCGGTGTAGCGGCGGAAATGTTCGAAGCCCTTTTCAGGGAAGGGATCAATTTGGAGATGATCAGCACCTCTGAAATCAAGGTGTCCTGTATTATTCAGGTTGAGGACTCTGTTAAGGCGGTCAGTGCCCTGCATCAGAAATTTAACCTGGCTGAAAACAGTTAAAGATAAGTATAGAGAAAACATAGTAGATAATAAGCTTTCTGTGCCCCCTTTGGTCAGCAGACCATAAAATAAAGGGGGCTTTGTTTTGTGCTTCACTTGCTTTACCGGAGATCAGGTATTACTTAGAGGAACTACCAGTTGGTATCTCGATGGATCGGGTTGTTCTTGGCTTATCCAGGAAAAACACGAGAGGGATAGCTATCACAATAAATATTGTTGCGATCATAAAAGTATCACCGATAGCCCTGGACAATGACTCTCCCGCTACAACATTGCTCAGGATGGCAAGAGAAGCGCTTTTGGCGCTGGCGCCCGCAGCGGTATTGGCCAGGAAACCCTGAAGCTGGCTTAGATAGAGACTTGCGGCAGAATCGACAGAGACAGCCTCAGACAGGCGGGCGTAGTGAAAAATCTGCCGGTTTTGCATGGCCGAGGTTAGGATAGCGACACCAAAGGAAGCAGCTACCTGCCTGATCACATTGCTCAAAGCTGAAGCCCGCGCAATAAGATGCACAGGTACGACGTTCATGCCGGCGGTTGTTATTGGCATAAAAGAAAGACCCATACCCAACGACCGGATTGAAGTGTAGAGAATGATTCTGGAGTTGCTTATGTCCAGGTTTAAGGTGCTGAGCTTCCAGGTTCCCCAGGCGGTTATAATCAGCCCTGCCAGGGATAAGGCCTTGGCTCCGAAACGGTCGAATAGAAAGCCGCTGATAGGCATCATTACGGCGGTTACAAGAGCCGCGGGCATTAATATGAGGCCGGTCTGGTAGGGTGTAAGGGACATCAGGTTTTGGGTAAAGATGGGTATCAAAAATACACCGCCGAAAAGACCAATGTTAAGCAGGCTGCTGGTTATGACACTTACTGTAAAAACACCGTTTTTAAAAATCCTGAGGTTAAGCATGGGTTGTTCCTGGATCAGTTCAACAAGTACAAACAACAATAAGCTAAAGAAAGCAACAATTAACAGGGAAACTATGTAAAAAGAAGTCCAACCCTCTTTATGCCCCTGACTTAAGGCCAGGAGTACGGTAAAGCAGCCTGTTGTCGCTAAAACAAATCCCCAGATATCCATTTTGGTTTCTTTGCGCGGAAGACCTTCCGGAAGCAGCAGGTAACCCAGTATAATTCCTATCAATCCAATGGGTATGTTCATCGTGAAAAGAAACCGCCAGTTGAAATGGTCAATAATATAACCACCCAGAGTAGGTCCGATAGCCGGAGCGCATACAGCCGCCATCCCCCATACACCTAAGGCCATGCCTATTTTTTCCCTGGGAACGATACTGTATACGATAGCCATGCTGACAGGCATGATTGCGCCGCCGCCGATGCCTTGAACTACCCTGGCGGCAATCATTGAGTTGTTGCTCCAGGCAATGCTGCAAAGCACGGAACCCACTGCGAAAACAGCCATGGCAATAAGGTATAAGCGTTTTGAGCCGAGCTGGTCGCTGATAAATCCGGTAACCGGTATAACAACACCGGAGACAAGCATGTACGCGGTCAGCACCCACTGAATCTCATCAGCCGCCACTCCAAATATTGCCATCAATTTAGGCAGCGCCACATTTATGGAGCTATTATTAAGGATAGCCGTAAAGGCGCCGACAACAACGACCAGCAGCGGCAGCCAAAACGATTCACTTTTAGTATTAGCTTGCATGTATACAACATTACTCCTGATATATTTGTTGAGCATCAAAAAGTCAGCTTGATTGAGCGCTGTTATGGGTGAATAAATGCAATATTGGAGAAACCTGTGCCGGAGCTGATGACCAGGAAAATGACCACAGTTTACAGCAGACACAGGTTTTGACGATAGCGTTAAGCAATTAAAGAAATAGAATCATTTTATATGAGAAATTTCTTGGGGGAGTACGGGATATCAGGCTCCTATAAAATAATCCATTAATTTATAACCTACAAGGAAAAGACCACTGCCAGCCGCTGTCCCTTCATTGTAGGTTGCGTCTTTGTTGTTTTTTTCGGAACCTTTGGTGTAAATGGCAAAAGGCACAGGACCGTCCCAGTGAGTCATGGTACTGAGAGGAGTGAAATGGTCCGGCAACAGCATGACCTTAAAACGGTCGTATCGCTCCAGGCCCGCCAACAATAAGCCAAGCATTTCGTCTACCATTTCAATAGCCCTGATCTTGGTTTGGGTTTCCCCCCTGTGCGAGGCTGCGTCCGGCGCTTCGACATGGACGTAAACGAAGTCCTTCCCGCTGTCCAGCTCTTGCAAGGCTGCCGCAACCTTGCCCTTATAGTTGGTGTCAACCGTACCTGTCACATCTTCCACTGGCACTATGTCAAGTCCGGCGCAGATACCGATCCCCTTGATCAGGTCAACTGCCGAAATGACAGAGCCCGTTAGCCCGTACTTGTCGATAAATTTAGGCAAGGCCGGTTTCCTGCCCTGGCCCCAGAACCAGACCGAATTCGCGGGCCTGATCCCCTGCTTGATTCTGACCAGATTCACCGGGTGACCGGTCAAAATGCTGCTGCTCTTTCTCATTAAATTATATAGAATATCGCCGCCGTCTCCACCTGGCAGGTATTCACCTATAACCTTCCCCGATATGTCATGAGGGGGTGTCAGTTTCATCCCGTCCGGGCCGCCCTGCCAGACCAGAAGGTGCCTGAAGCGGAACCCGGGGTGGAAAACCAGGCCATCCCCGCCGAGTTGCTTATTTACCTCTCTAATCAATTCTTCCGCCTCGGGGGTGGTTATTTCATCGGCGCTGTAATCCTCCATGGATTTTTCTTCGTATTTATCCTCACCGGAAAGAGTGACAAGATTGCAGCGAAAGGCCACGTCGCTGTCTGCGAGTTCAACTCCCATACTCACCGCTTCCAGAGGCGAACGTCCGGAGTAAAATTTTTCAGGGTCGTAGCCCATTACTGAAAGGTTGGCCACATCACTCCCCGGCGGAAAACCTTCAGGTACGGTGGCGGCAACGCCAATTTCACCTCTGGCGGCCAAAAAGTCCATGTTGGGGGTCCTGGCATAGGCAAGAGGTGTTTGGCCGCCGAGTTCATCAATTTTATAATCAGACATACCATCGCTCAGTAAAACTACATATTTCATGGCTTTTCTCCCTTTAAAAAATGTTATAAAAATGGTATTCTTCTGCTATAAAGATTTATCCTGCATCCGATTTTCAAAATTCACTGTTATTTTACCCGGTAAACAAGGGTTGAATTTAGACTTTATTAAAATGGTAAGTGATTCGCTAGGCAGGTGAAAAAAAGGAGGCGCGGGAAATGGGTGAAATGCGTGTTTTGTCACCGACCGCCATTCTCGGCTATGGCTTCCCCCTGGATTCTTTTAAAGAAGGTATAAAAAGAAAACCCCACGCCATAGCGGTAGACGCTGGTTCTACAGATCCCGGGCCTTATTATCTCGGCGCCGGCATTTCCTTCACCGATCGCAACTCTGCCAAGAGGGATCTGGAGATTATCCTGGAAGCGGCTGTGACGGGCGGTATTCCGCTTCTGATTGGCTCAGCCGGAGGCAGTGGGGGAGAGCCGCATTTAAATAGGGATATCGGACTGATCAGGGAGATAGCCAGAGAAAAAGGACTTCATTTCAGGCTGGCTGTCATCCACGCTGAATTGGACCGGGAGAAAGTGAGAGAAGCGCTGGAACTGGGAAAAATCACACCGTTGGGTCCAGTGCCCCCGTTAACAAAAGAAGATTTGGAGCAGACAGTCCGGATTGTAGGGCAAATGGGAATTGAACCGCTGGTCGGGGCTCTCGATGCGGGAGCACAGGTTGTTGTAGCCGGACGGGCTTATGATCCCTCGGTTTTTGCGGCACCGCTGGTCAAACAGGGTTTCAGGCCGGGGCCGGCCATTCACCTGGGGAAGATTTTGGAGTGTGGGGCGATAGCAGCCACTCCCGGCAGCGGCAGCGATTGCTTGCTGGGCAGGATCGGGACGGGTTATTTTGAAGTGGAATCTCTTAATCCAATACGTCGCTGTACTGTAACTTCTATTGCCGCACATACCCTTTATGAAAAATCAAACCCTATGTATCTGCCGCTGCCCGGCGGCTGCCTGGAACTAGAAAACGCGAAGTTTGAGCAGACGCAAGATGGCCGGGTGAGGGTTACGGGCAGCAGGTTTATACCGGCGCAAAAGTACACTGTGAAACTTGAAGGAGTAAGAAAGGCTGGCTTTCGCACGGTAACCATAGCAGGCTGCCGTGATCCTGTCATGATCAAAGAGATTGACCAGGTGGTGGATTCGGTAAGGGAAAGGGCCAGAGATAATTTTGCTGGCGCCGGTTATGATTACTTTCTTGATTTTAAACTATATGGAAAAAATGGTGTGATGGGCCTGCTAGAACCGGAACGGGAGGCGGTTCCTCATGAACTTGGGATCATTATTGAAGCGGTGGGTGAGACCCAGGAAATCGCCGATACCATCTGCGGCTTCGCCCGGTCCACCATGCTTCACTGCAGTTATCCCGGACGGGTAGCCACAGCGGGAAACCTGGCTTTCCCGTACTCGCCGTCAGATTTTAAAGGCGGTGAGGTTTACCGTTTTAATGTCTACCACCTTATGGAAGTAAATGACCCTTTTGAACTATTTCCGCTGGAGATAATCAATATATAAAGGTGATAAACTTGATTAAAATTAATGAGATGGCGGATGTTATCCGCAGTAAGAATTCAGGTCCATACGAACTTACCCTGGATATAATTTTTAAGGACCGGGATTTTTTTGAACTGGCGCGCCGTTCCGGTGTATTCAAAAAGGATTTGTATGCGGCCCTTTATGGTATAAGTGTGGATCAAGTGATTGACCTGGTGGAGTTCGAGCAGGCAAATGCGATTAAGGCTAGCATTGTCCGCCCGCTTGTTTCAGGCGACCCTGGTGAGACCGATGTGTACGGAGCACAGCAGCACGCCCCGCTTTTAAGTATTAAGGTGCCCTTAGCGAAGTAAAATTTCTGGTATGGGAAGGTGTGGTAAGAGTTGAAACAGCTTGGTCTAAAGGGGAGGTCATGGCTTAAAGGATTTCACATATTTTTCTCCTGTGCCTGGATCGGCACTGGTATTTCAATGATGCTCCTGGCCCTGTTGAAAGGATATACTGCCAATGGGGACGAACTTTACGCTTTTAACCTGTCTATAAAATTGCTGGATGATTATATCATCATACCGGCAGCTTTTGGGTCGTTAATAACGGGACTTCTGTTTTCATTGTTCACCAACTGGGGGTTTTTCAAGTTTAACTGGGTCACATTTAAGTGGGTGGCCACAGTAGCCCAAATCCTTTTCGGAACTTTCTGGCTGGGTCCATGGACCAACGGGGCGACCGCCATTGCGGATGCCCAGCGTGCCCTGGCTCTGCAAAACCCTGCGTACTTGTATGACCGGCAAATGGCTTTGTATTTCGGCAGCGCTCAAATGCTGCTGCTGATAGCACAGGTGTTTGTTTCAGTGATTAAACCCTGGGGGAAGAGGGCGACTGGTAAAATTCCTAGCTGATATACAGGCGCCATGACTTGCGGTTGCAATGTGGCGTAGGACTATCGTCCCTGCTCAGATTTATTTTTATGTGACCTGTGAGTCAGGGCTTGCCTATGGTAAAATATACATAAGTGAAATAGTTTAAATGTGTGGGGAGGTAGATTCGTTGAAAAAAAACAAATGGCTGTTGATGCTTCTTTGTTTGCTGATGGGTTTTGGGATCGTTTATTCAGCAAGCGCCGCGTCAGATTTGACTGCAAAGCAAATGATATTGGACAGAATCCAGAATTCAGATTTTATGCCGCAGGGAGATATTAATAAAACTGCTTCCGGTACCGCCGAGTACCAGGTTACTGCGTTGCGCGGCGTTTTGGTTTCTTTTGCTGAGGAACTGAAAATTATTGAGGGAGCAGTTTTGAGGCTTAACTATAAACTTGATTCACCTGAGAAAAAACTGGAAGCAAAATATGATTTAACTTTAAACCAAAAAACGCATAGCGGCAGGGTGTATCTTGATAATGACAAATACATTTTCTCGACGGATATAGTATCTCTTATAAAGACTTTTGAGCCTGAATTCGGCGAGGGGTATAATATTCCCCCGTATGTTTACATGTCCCAAGAGAATATAACCAATGTGTGGGGCAGCGTCAACAAAGGTGAGTACCTTATCCCTGAAATAAAAAATCTAATAATTTTCTTCTTTGAGGCTATACCTGATAAGTACTTCACTGTTTCATTAACTAACCAGACAGTGAGTTTCGAACTGGACCAGGAAGGTCTGGAAGATGTGGCTGCCGCAATGCTGCTGAAAGTCGCCGATGAAAAAGACCGGTTCACCACCTTGCTGACTGATTACCTTGCCGTCTCCGGCGCTGAAGCCGAGGCCATTACTAAAATGAAAAGCGACATCTTAGAGGGCATTGATAAAAGCATCAAGGACGGCAGTTACCCGGACAGCCCGGAAAAAATAAGAGAATTGCTGGACGGCATGCTGGTGCTGGAAAAATTTAAGTCGGAAGCATCTTTACTGCCCGGCGGGCAAAGCAATACTACAGCTACTGTGAACATCGGCGGCGATTCGGATTTTAAAGGAAAGCTGGTCTTTAACAGCAATTCCACAGGGAGTAAAGAAAAATTAAACGGGACTTATTCGCTCATTCTAAATGCCAGTGAGAACAATCAAGAATTTAAGATTACCGGAGAACTCTTCGGAGATATCTATCAAACTGGTGTGGAAACAAGATCCAATTGTGCTATCAAAGTGAATGTTAAAGATTTTGAAGGTAACGTAAATTATTTAGATCTCGCCATAAAAGGTAAATCAGAAGCGAAAGCCGATCAGGATGTGCAGGTGAACATACCAGTATTGAACGAGGCTAACAGCGCGGATCTGGAGAAGCTCATTAATAACACTCCCAGGGTGGTGCTTGACGGCAAGACGGTTAACTTTGACGAAGATCCGTTTGTGGTAAATCTAAAAGAAGGCAAAAGGGTCATGGTACCTTTGAGAAACCTGGCGGAGGCGCTGGGCTGCGAGGTGAGTTGGACCAGTCCGGACCAAATAGTTATTGTTCGCGGTGATACATTAATAACCATGTACATTGACAAACAGACATATTATGTCAACGGTGCAGAAAAGCAGCTTGACAGCCCACCTTATGTCTACGGCCAAAGGACGATGGTACCGGTGAGATTTGTCGCGGAGGAACTTGGCTGCACGGTTCAGTACAACGATGCGGAAAACACGGTATATATCTATTCGCAGTAAAACTCCAGGGTGTGTTTTATAAATACTTTAACTTGCAAGGCGCCGTACGGCGCCTTGCTATTTTCCCTGCTGCTGATTTGTCTAAAATATACAGTACTTTATCTTACTTTATTAGAATTTAAAATGGTATAATAATATATATGGCAGGATTCGCCAGATAATTGAACCTGGAGGACGATATGTTTGTGATAGACCGTTTTGAAGGTAACTGGGTGATTGTAGAAGCAAACAGAAATGTTTTTAAACTGCCTCGCGAATTGCTGCCGCCTGAAGCAATGGAGGGCGATGTGATCAGGCTCGATGTGCGGATTGATCCAACCGCTACCGAGAACTTGAAAAACAAAATAGATGATTTAGCCAGAAATCTTTTTAAGGACTGATTTTTTAGATGGGGAATGCCATAAAAAAGCTGTTCGCAATCATTCTGGCTCTTATTTTTTTAACAGGGTGCGCTAATGTCAGGGTTAACCGGGACACCCCAAAGAGTGATCTGCCAAATTCCCTGCCCGCTCAGACTCAAAGCGAGTCCAATGCTCTGGATAAGCCTGTGGTGCTTAAAGTTCACTTTATTGATGTGAGACAGGGTGACGCTGTTTTTATTCAACTGCCGGATGGACGGAACATGCTTGTAGACGCCGGTGCAAGAGGCAGTGAAAGTGCAATCATGGAATATCTAAGAGGCGCGGGTGTAAAAAAGATTGATTTTATCGTGGGCACTCACCCTCACGAAGATCATATAGGTTCTATTGACGATGTGATCAAAAACTTTGAGATTGGCGAGGTGATCATGCCTGAAGCCACCACCAACACACGGGTTTTCTATGATTTATTGCAGACCATAAAAGACCGGGGTCTGGAAATCAAAAAGGCCAGGGCAGGGGTGAGCATCTTTAATGAAGGCGGTTTGTCGGCGACATTGCTGGCTCCGCAAAAAAGAGAATACGAAAGCCTGAACAATTATTCGGCGGTAATTCTACTAAAATACCAGGACATAGCTTTTCTTTTAACCGGTGATGCCGAGGCTGAGTCCGAAAAGGAGGTTCTGTCCGCCGGGTATAACCTTAAGGCCCAGGTATTGAAAATAAGCCATCATGGCAGCAATTCTTCAACGACCTCAAAGTTTTTGCAGGCGGTAAGCCCAGCTTACGCGGTTATATCAGTTGGCGCCGACAATGATTATAACCACCCCCATCCGGTTATCCTTGACAGACTGGCCAAGTCTGGCGCGATCACACTCAGGACTGACCAGCGGGGGACTATTGTATTTGAAACAGACGGAAGAGTAGTTAACTATAGCACATCTAGATGAAAACAGGCATTGGAAGGAGATATGTTGTGTCTATACTGGCTGAACTTGCTGAACCGGTGGTTGCAAAACTGTTAAACCTGAGCGAGGATGAACTGTACGAGAGACTGGGGGAAACGGCCAGAGCCATAGCCGCTGACCCGTCCAAGGCCGGTCTTTTTGAGCCGATAGTCATCTATAATGAACCGGAACTGGAGTTTGTCGAGGATGTCAGGGATTTTGGCCGGCGCCTTTTCCGCCGCTGGAATGTGGAAACATATAAATTTATTTGTGGTGATAATATTGACGATATGGTTGACCGGCAGGAATTGATCAACGCTTTTGATTTAAGTGATCTTGCTGTGGCTGCAGCGCTGGCTTCCCTGCTGGTTACCCACGTGGGGCTGTCTCCCGCCCTGGCCGTAGTGGTTGCTTCACTGGTAATAAAGCGCTTTTCCAGCCCCGGACATGATCAATTTTGTAGGGTATGGAAAAATAAAATGTCAAAATACGAGTGAGTGAACGAGTTTCTGGATTATTATGACAGGCTGGAAATGATGGAAAAAGTAGCAGAAGAGTTCTGGGGCATAGAAGATTAGAAAACTATAAGAAAATGATAAGAAAACATTAAGAAAAGGGTGAGAGAATAATAAATAATAATAGAAAGAGGTGACTGTATTGAATCCAAAAGCCCTTTACAACATCAGCTATGGCCTTTACATCATTACCTCAAAAAAAGGCGATATGCTGAACGGACAGATTGCCAACACCGCGTTTCAGATTTCCAATGATCCTCCGACGCTAGCCGTGAGCATTAATAAGAACAACCTGACCCATGAGTACATCAAGGCCTGCAAGTTTTTCGCGGTATCGGTTATCGCCCAGGCAGCGCCGCTGTCACTGATAGGCCAGTTTGGCTTCAAATCCGGCCGGGATGTTGATAAATTCGAGGGGGTTAAAAATAAACTAACCCAAAACGGTGTTCCATATGTCGACGATCATACTCTTTCCTATATCGAAGCTAAAGTGGTCTACGAGTTTGATGCCGGCACACACACGGTCTTTGTCGGCCAGATCACGGAGGCTGAAGTTTTAGGGGAGGGCGCTCCTATGACTTATGCTTACTACCAGCAGGTGAAAAAAGGCGGCGTTCCCCCGTCAGCGCCTACCTACATTAAAAAAGAGGAGGAGCAGAGCATGTCATCAGAAAAATATGTTTGTAGTGTGTGCGGGTATGTATATGATCCGGCGGCAGGTGACCCGGATAGCGGTATAGCACCCGGAACAGCATTTGCCGATATCCCGGATGACTGGGTATGCCCCGTCTGCGGCGCGAGTAAAAAGGATTTTGAAAAGCAAGCCTAATCCGGCTATATGAAAAATTCGAGTATAGGGGCGAGGCTGTCAGTGGAATTGATTAGAGAGAGTTTAAACAGGTACCGTCTAAGACGCTCGGGTAAAATGGTGGTGGAGGGGCTGGTCTATGTAAATAGCCAGCTCCTTCCTTTGATAATGAAAGACAAATCCCTGCGGCAATTGGCCAACGCCGCCTGCCTGCCGGGAGTGGTAGGCCGTGTCTGTGGCATGCCGGATATCCATGAGGGCTTCGGATTGCCTATCGGCGGGGTAATGGCGATGGCGCGGGATGGTGTGATTTCTGCCGGTGCGGTCGGTATGGACATTAACTGCGGCGTTCGCCTTTTGGCGACCAATGTTTCAGCCGCGGACCTTGGTGTTCCTTTTCTGCGCAAGCTTCTGACCAGGATTGAGGAATACGTCCCGGCCGGTGTGGGCAGAAGAGGCAAGCACAAGTTTATCACCGCTGATATTTTTGAGGAGGTTGTTCATACCGGCCTGATAGCTCTGGTGAACTGCGGCTGCGGCAGGCCGGAAGATCTGGAGAAGACTGAAGAGGGTGGCTGCCTGCCCGGCGCCGACCTGGGCGCTGTAAGCAGGGAAGCCTGCAAGCGGGGGTCTGTTCAGTTGGGCACTCTGGGTGGCGGCAATCATTTCATAGAGCTGCAGGTAGTGAAACAGGTCTATGATCAGGTAACGGCAGACTCATTTGGACTCTATCCGGGGCTTTTGACGGTGATGATCCACACAGGCAGCAGGGGTTTTGGCCATCAGATCTGCAACGATTACAGCAAAAGCCTGCTGGCTGCCGCCGGAAAGCACGGCATCGAAGTGCCGGACAGAGGACTGGCCTGCGCTCCAATTGATTCCCAAGAGGGAAAAAATTATTACGCTGCTATGGCCTGCGCGGTCAATTTTGCCTTTGCCAATAGGCAGTTGATAACTCATGACGTACGCTGCGCGCTGAGCGACATCTTTGAGTGCAGCCAGGAAGAATTGGGTCTGGCATTGGTTTATGATGTTGCTCACAATATCGCAAAATGGGAGGAGCATAGCGGCGCCAAGGTGCTGGTGCACCGCAAGGGGGCGACTCGCGCTCTGCCGCCCGGTCACCCGGAAAACCCGGTTAAATACCTGGGCGCCGGTCACCCGGTCCTGATCCCAGGCAGCATGGGTACTGCGTCTTACGTGCTGACCGGCGCCCCTAAAGCCGCCGAATCATTTTATTCAGTCAACCATGGCGCGGGGAGAGTGCTTTCCAGAACGGCGGCGATGAAGGAGATAACCAGGGATCAGTTCGAGCGCAGTATGTCAGGCATCCTGTACAATTCCCGCAACTACAAGGAATTGCTGGACGAGGCCCCCGGCGCCTATAAAGATATAGACCAGGTGGTGGAAACTCTGGCCGCCATCGGGGTGACCCGCAAGGTGGCCAGGCTGGAACCGCTGGCGGTAATCAAGGGCAAAGACTGACCTGGTCATTAATCCGGCGCCCCCTCTCTAAGAGAAGAAGGAGGTCCGATTGTCAAACCGCGATGGTTGATGTTTATTTCAGGCTCAACGGTTACGATCACTTCTGGGAATATTTCGTTCCAACTTTCTTTAAACCCAAGCCAGTCCTGGTGGTGACGTCTCCTTAATTCCTCGCCGAAACCCAGGACATCAGTATTAAGCTGCTGGGCCTTCTTAACGGCAGCCTCGATTTCCAATGCTATCTGGTCACCGGCTTCTTGCACCACATATTCTATAAAGCTTTCATTTGATATTCCCTGCTGGCTCCCGAAGTGTTCCAACAGATCACAGTAGGCTTTAACTTTAACCTCAAAAGCGGGCCGTCCATTCTCACCCTGGCTCACATCAATCCTGCACTTGCTTTTGCGAACACCAAGGGTGATGGGCTCATTTGTGCCACCGGCATGGTGTGATACGGTTATTTCCCGGTCTTTGACCTTGTTTAGCACCCACATCAACCCCAGGGTTTCCCTTTCATCCAAAAAATCGACCAGTTTACCGTCCGGACTGAAAGCGGCCAACCCCGAAACTCTCAAGGTACTATTTCCGCCGCCTGGCTTTTTTTCCCCCGAGCTCAAACTTGTCTTGGGCACAACCTCCACCACCGGCGCCAGCGGGCAGACTACCCCTGAGTTCAGCAGGTATAAAAAATCTTTAATATTGACTGACATGATCGCCTGGGTACCTTCCTTGGTCTTAAATATATCATTTAGCATGAGCGCGGAAGCGCCAAAAACAGGTGTTTCCTGCTCCAGGATGTCCTTAGCCTCTCCTTTCGTCACTACCACATAGGTGGTCCCCCTGGATTCTCTACTCCGAATCAAACGGTCGAAAAATGGCGCTGATCCGCTGCGTGCCGCTTTTTCGCCAATAAGGTTGACCCGGACATGACCGAAAAACAGCTCTTTCGGATTTTTATAGTTCATTTTAGCTATCGCCGACCGGATAGTTTTAGAAGTTTCAGAAATGGTCCAGAAGGGTCTTGTTCCTTCACCCGTGCCATCCGCGCCGGTGGTTCCACCGGCGCCGGCTGTGGTGGCGGTGTGCCTGATAACCTGCAGCGTTACCTCGACCATGGGTTCACCCCCCGGATTTTCAGCCAGGTCGGTGGCAACCCCCACAACCAGCCCTAAATCATTTATCTCACGCCGGTCCCAGCAGCCGCCGGCGGTCAGAATCAGAAACAATAATGACAGCAAGATAAAAACCTTTTTCATGAAGGTTGCAAGCTCTCTTTCTCTGAAAAGATGCTCTGTTTTGATGGTCCGATAAGGCAAAGGCGCCCTGGCGGAACCCTTAAAAACGGAGGAAGAAATTTTTTAATATGTTGCTGTAAGGGCGGAACAGGTAATCAATAATAGTTACGAAACGCCAGGGCTTAAAACTTACCGTGTCCATGACGATGACGGACAAACCGGCTAGCAACAGCACAGCAAAGGCGGCCGCTTCCTTCCATTCTTTACACCGGATCAGGGGCCATCCTTCAACAAGCGCAAGCCCTGTAATTGCTATGATATAGATATATACCATTCTGGCGCCTCCTCTTCGCGTGAAGAACACTCTTTTTCATGAGGTGCTTTTTTGACTGCTGATCCTGAAGAGAGAGATAAGGTAGAGTAATAAAGGAATTATCAGTGAAAAAGAGAACAGGCCATAACCGGGCCAAACGTTGGTCAAAAAGTCTATCAATTCAACAACGCTGCCGAATGCGTTGCCGGCCAGCGCCAGCATCAAAATCGCTATGGGCAGCAGGAGAAACTGGTACTCTTTAAAACCCAGGGTTTGGGCGGTGGCTAAAGTGGCACAGTAGAGAAAAGCGCATAATTTAAAGACGCTCCCCAGCACCCAGACGATAACTATCAAGACCTCAAGGCGATCGAAGATATCAGCTATACTGATCATCCTGGCCAGGTTAAACAGTGGGAATTCCATTTGTCCGGTATACACACCGCCAAATACGGCTATAGTTGCCACTTCGACGGCGGTCAGGATGAGTCCGATAACAGCCACCGCAATGATCAGATTGCGTTTGGTATGGCGGAAACTGGCCAGGGCGGGAATGAACATGCCGGCCAGAATTACTTCCCCCCGCCAGGAACCTGCGGCAAGAGAGGTATACAACATATTGCCGATCGAGTGCTTTGCCACCGGCAGCAGGCGGTTAAAATCCATTTGTTGAAAAGGGAAAACAATAATTGCAATCATCGCCAGGAGGATCACAGGAAGAAGTGCTTCATTAACCCTGGCCCAGACTTCCAGGCCGCTGCGGACAGCGTAGAAACAAAGGATCATTAAGGTGGTCATGAATATTCCCACTGGAGTTTTCAACATAATTGTAACATTCAAAAGAACACCGAACTCTCTTACGATTATAGCCCCTACCGACAGAAACCAGAATGAATAAAGGAGACAGAGCATTTTACCTAAGGGCCTGCCCAGGATTAAAGGCAGGTACTCGATCATCGTAAGACCTGAGTACCGTCTGGCCAGGGCGACAATGATCATAGAGGACAGAATTCCCCAAACGGTAGCAATCAGGGCGGAAATCCAGGCGTCATTATCAAGGGCGCGGGCCGCTATCTGAGGCATGAAAAAAACAACCGTTGCTATGAGGGTGGTCGTGATGATAAATGCAAGCTGCCGTTCTGAAATCCTGCCAGGCTCCACTTACTATCTTCCCTTCCGGGGTGATTTTTCATCTTTGCCGGCGGCGCCGGATTTGCTGTTCCTGGGGGGAGGCGGCGCTGGCGGAGGTGTATTCCCCCGGGTCCTATCTTCACCGGCGATATGCGCCGGCCTCTTGTTAATGTCCCACCGAGGGGCGCGGTAAACCATGTCTTTCATTTCCTTCAGCCGCAGGGGAGCATACGGTTCAAAATAAGGGACCCCGAATGAACGTAAACTGGCCAGGTGAATTAAAAATCCAATTGACACCAGGGCGATGCCGTAAAAACCCAGCACTGCGGCGGCTGTCATAATGGCAAGCCTGACCAGCCTGATGGCAAGCGCCAGTTCATAGCCTGAGCCCAGGGTAAAGTTGGCTATGGCCATGGAGGCGATGACTATAACCAGGGTAGGTGACACCAGGTTGGACTGGACAGCAGCCTGCCCCAGGATCAGGGCGCCGACAATGTTGATCGCCGCGCCTATCACCCTGGGCAGCCTGATGCTGGACTCCCAGAGCAACTCAAAGACGATCAAAAGGAACAGGGCGTCCAAATAAACTGGAAAAGGCACGTTCTCATTAGCTCCGGCAATGGAAAAAACCAGGGGTATCGGGATCATTTCCTGGTGGAATGTAATCAGGGCCACATATACTCCAGGTAAATTGGTGGCTGTGAAAACTGATATATATCGTAGAAAGCGGACAAACCAAACCGCCATCGGGTTGAGGTAGTAATCATCGGCTGTTTGCAGAAACTCCATAAAAAGGGTTGGCGCCAGCAGGACCTGGGGGCTGCCGTCGACTACCAGGGCAAACCTCCCCTCCAGCAGGTCGGCCACCACCTTGTCAGGCCTCTCGGTACTCTTCATGATTGGAAATAAAGTGTAGGCCCGGTCCTGGATCAGCTCTTTAAGGTATGAGCTGTCAAGAATGCAGTCTATATTTATCCTGCCGATCCGCTTTCTGGCTTCCTCCACTATTTTGGGATTGGCTATGTCGGCTATGTACATCAAGCTCACCTGAGTATTGGAACGTCTTCCGATGATGTAGTCTTCCGACTTCAGCATGGCGTCTCCCAGTCTGCTGCGGATGAGCGTGGTGTTTACCCGTATATTTTCAACGAAGCTGTCGTGCGGCCCCACCACAGAAGATTCGATCACAGGTTCCGATATAGGCCGCACCGGTGTGTTCTGGGCGTCAACCATCAGACCCTCAGGACAACCTTCCACCAGGAGGACGAGCTTGGACATCAACACCCAGCGCTTTATTTCAATCAGATCCGTAACCGGGACGGTATCATAAAAAGGTAAGAAGCGCTGGTTCAAGTAATCGGTCATTTTCCCTGCCGGCGTCTCCCGCAATTGCTCTCTCGGCATGTCCAGCATCAGTGAATGGAAAACATCCTGACTAACCCTGCTGTCAATCAGGCCGTCCAGCCAGACTGCCAGCAGGCTGATTTCCCCCACGTAAAAGCGCCTGAAAACAATATCTGAAATATTGGCAAACTCCTGCCGCAGGTAGGCTTCATTTTCAGCAAGATTGCCGCTGATTTCCCTGGAAGCGACAGGCAGGGGTAGTTGTTTGGGCCCGCTTGATACTCTTTGCACTGCTTTTCTGTTCCTTCTGCTGAAAAAACGGAGCATTAGTAGCAACCTCTGTTATATATAAATTTTTATGAGTAATCCTTGAACGTCTATATTTTCCCCTCGCAACCAGAAATTACTCACAATAAAAAATCACATCCAGAGGATATGGATGTGAGACATGGGACGTGAGACGTGGGGGGATGAGGTGTGACTTTAGTCGCACATGGTCTGATATACACCGACCCGCATCGGGTGACTGAAGTCCGACAACCAAAGAGGAATGCTGGATACACCGACGTCAGACGACAGTATGTGCGGCTTTAGCCGCACATAAATCTCAAGGAATGGGACACACCTGTCCCTGGTTAATTATCATAGAGGAAAATATTCCTCCAGCCAGTCAAAAAAGGTTCTCCATACTTCCTGGTAGTGACCGCTGAACTGGTGGTCCGCTCCAGAAATAAATCTTATCGTTTTTGGCTCACCGGCGGCCTTGAAAATGCTTTCCGCGTTCTGTAAAGGGACAACATTATCAAACTCTCCGTGTACCACCAGCAATGGGCGGGGTGATATCAATGAGGCATCAGCTGTTACATCATGCTTGCTTAGGTCGTCAAAAAAACTCATTTTAACAAAAACTGTACCTTCCTGTCCTGACATGGGCACAAGATTGTTCTTAACCCCGGATGCTTCTTTCAGATATCCTGAAAAAAGCCTGCCCGGGTCTGCGGGCGCAGACCAGGAACTAACCCCAACCACCCTTTGATCAAACCCGCTGTGGCATAAAACCGCTGTGCCGCCAAAACTTCGTCCTACTGTAATGACAGGTTTGCAGCCAAGGTTCAGACAGAAGTCAACTGAACATTTTACATCATTTATATGCCCGGAAAGACTGATGTCGGCAAAGCTGCCTTCACTTTCACCACAACCGCTGAAATCAAAAAGCAAGGTGGAGTAACCCCGTTCACCCAGTTCTTCAGCCATGGCCAAAGCCCTGCCGCCGCCTTCTTTACTGCCGGTAAAACCGTGACAGACAATAATTGCTGTGCCAGGTTCACGACCGGAGTAAAAAAGGCCGGAAAGTTTTAAGCCCCTGTCATTTAAAAAAGTTACTTTTCTCCATTCATAGAAACTGCTCAGAAAAATACCTCCCTTCAATGAATTTTATATATAAAGCTACAGTTTTTTTTTAAAATAAAATGGTAAAATAACTAGTAGAATTATCAAAATGAGGTGAAAGATTATGAATCTCAGTGAAATTATAAGGGAGAGACGAAGTATTCGCAAGTATCAGGACAGGGATATCCCCAGGGAGGTCCTGAGTGAGTTACTGGAGGAAGCTCTGTGGGCGCCCTCGGGCACAAACAGGCAGAATTGGGATATTTACGTTGTTAAAGGTGAAAAGAAGGAAAAGCTGCTTGACAGTGTAGTTCTGGCCAGTAATATATTTAAACCTACCCTGGAAAAGCTGTTTCCGGAAAAGATGGTCAATATCACCATGCAGTTCTTTAAGACTCTTGGCGGGGCACCGGTACTGCTGCTGGTTTACATGCCGAAACATACCTATGAAATCAGGCTCGATATGAGCACTCTGGAGAAATATCAAATCGAGCACAAACTTCTTTTGGCGGGAGGGTTGGGTTACGG